>NZ_QHCT01000004.1:0-210000 GCF_003545885.1 Leptospira stimsonii | reverse complement strand
TTCGGAAGGAATCAGGCAGTTCGAAAAGGTGATCGGTCATCTCAAGAGCAATTATCCTGAAATTCCTATCGTAGCCGATATCAAACGTGGGGACTTGGACAATACGGCGCGACAATATGCGCGTTATTATTTCGGGGATCTGCAGGTCGACAGTCTTACACTTTCTCCATACATGGGACTCGATTCCCTTCGTCCTTTTTTAGAATATCAGGATCATCTTGTATTCTGGCTTTGTTTGACTTCCAATCCGGACTCGTCTCAGTTTCAAAAGAAACATTTTTCCGAAACGGGAAGAACTCTTTATGAAGAAGTGGCTTATGTTGCCAACTCGATCTCTCCGATCAACCTTGGCTTTGTAGTCGGCGCTACCAATCCTCAAGAACTCGAAACCCTCCGGAAGCAAAATCCGGATCGTATCTTCCTAATTCCGGGCTTTGGAGCGCAAGGCGCAAAAATCGAAGACTTACTTCCGGTCTGCGGAATCAATTCGCTTATCAATTCTTCTCGCGGAATTCACTTTGCGTCCAGCGGTTTGGATTTTGCGACACGGGCGGGACTGGAAGCGGAGAAAATTCACAAGTCGATGCAGGCTTATTTCTCCAGGTCCTAGATTCCGTATTTCCGACTACTTCGATCGGCAGAAAGTAAGATCGATTTAACGGAAGGAAGAACTCTAACTCATGCGACCGCTTTGCAAGAACCTATACCCGACCGTGTAATCCGATTTTGTTTTGTATTCTTTGTTTTTATACGGATTCAAAATGCGGAAGAGGCGGCTTGTCCGAACATCGATCCATACAAAAGAGTTTTAAGTTTAGAATTTTCGGTTCGGTCTGAAAGAACTGCAATTCTCCTCTCCAAACTTAGAATAGACGGAATTCGAATTCATGGAAAGGAAACTGGTTCGAAAGAATCCGTTAAACTTTTCGTAAAAATCAAGGAAATCGATTTTGAAGAATTCTTTTCAGGCAGAGTAGATTATATAAGGTCGTCGCTTACGGTTCTCGTTCCGGATCTTATTGTCAGTCTTATTTAAGAAGTTACAAAATTCCCTCGCGTTATAAGGCATTCGTTCGAGAGATAAAAATCCCCGATCCTCAACTGAATTGATCTTTATCCACGATTTCATTCAACTTAGGAAGAAGAATCCCGGCCTTCTCCTTCCTAAATATAAGAAAATTATTATATCGGTTTTGGATCGTTCGGTTTAGAACGAGGATAGGCCTGTAACCGATTCTTCTTTTTTTGAAGAACTTTCTCCGCCGCCGAAATGAAAGCCGACCCCGATCATACCCGAGTAGTCGTTGTAACGGATTCTTAGATCGCTGTTGTAATAGCGGCTGATCTGAGAGCCTTCGGCTTCCGTAAAAACGAAGAATCGATCGAAGTTCAGTTTAAAACCCAAGCGTGCAAATCCGCGGTAGGAGGCAAAGCGGTCGAAGCCGTTCACACCTAACCCGATCGAAACGTAAGGATCAAAGGTCTTACCCGGCCTCATGTGAAACGTAGGTCCTAAATCTAAAAAAGTCAGCGAGAAATTATTTCTTTCTCTAAGCGGATCGCTATGTAAGGAACCGCTAAATAAGGCTCCATTCGCTATGTCTCTATTTTGTCCCGTGGATTCATAGGTATAGAGTAGATATGGATATACTTGATTTACCGAAGGGTTTGTGCTGAGAGAAAAAATCTTATGCGTAATTCCGAATTCGAATCCGAAATATCTAGGATTGTATTCCGCTGAGATACGATAATTGTTTGCCTTACCTTTGTTGTCTTTATACTCAGTTTCGTTTGCGCCTCCAATACCTCCACCGATCTTTAGAGACCAAGGCGAATACTGTGCGTTAGCCTTCGTATCACTTTGTGCAAAAACGCCTAACGCAGGAAAGAGAGCACAAGAAAGACCTATTAAGAAAATAGAATATTTTTGTTTCATTGATAACCACCTTTTGCTGTTTACGACCAAGCATGTTCCACGGGTTGTTTCTTTTTCCGTAAATTTACAAACGCGATTTATAAATAGGAAACGATATCGAATACTTGAGTATCGAAATGAAGGAAAAAAATCGAAGCGTATTTTCAATCTTTCGCATAACGTGTATTTCTCTAGATATAAATTCATCTCTTAGATCAATGCCCTTCTTTATTTTTAAGAATTTGGCAATGTTTTAATAAATTTAAACCCGGTTTTTCCTGACTTGATTTTGTACAACGGATCCAGGGAGCAGGCTTTGGAATAGAAGTGTTGCGGTCCGTTTCGGGAGCGTTCCTGAACGTTTAAGACCTTTGTAAAAAAGAAAATATCCACGGAGGAATTCTCTTTTCTTTTTTATGGATGCAATTCTCCAATTCCCGAAGACGATGGAAACGAAAATAGAACGAGTTGAAGATTCTTCTCGTTTCAAGAAGGAACGGTTATGGGAGCTGAGTTTTGGGAAACGTTAACAAGGTTGATTCCTCTTTACGGAGGACCGGGTCTGGCAATTGTTTCTTTCGCGGCCGCGACGATTCTTCCATTCAGTTCGGAAGCCGCCCTCGTATTCGCCATCGTTTCCGGACTTTCAATCAAGGAAGCGATCTTATGGGCATCGATCGGAAACTGTTCCGCCTGCGGGGTCAATTACGGTCTGGGAATTTGGTTTCGCTCCGGGGTGGAAACAAAGATCGAAGAATCCAAACTCTATTCTTACATTGCTCATACAATGCAAACCTGGGGACATTTTGTTCTCTTGCTTTCGTTTCTTCCGGTTGTTGGGGACCCGATTACAATTCTATCCGGCTTTTTTAGACAAAGACTGTCTTATTTTATTCCCATTGTCTTTACTCTCCGTATCGCCCGTTACATAGTTCTCGCTTACGGCGTAGTGAACGTTTGATCTCCTTTTCAAAACACAGGTGCTTGTTTCTTTAGGCATAACAAGTGAAACGAAAATGAAATTATTTTTAGAAAGTTTTTTTCACATCCGATCGCATTCTAACTGTCTATTATACACAAAGAAAGGACGGGAAGTTCTTGAAAAAAAAATTGAAAAAGCAAACCGGTGAGTCGGTTGCTAAAAAGAAAACTTCTGGGAAAAAAATTTCTGCCCAGACCGAATCGAAAAAGAAGAAAGAATCCTTAGCAATCATCGGGACCGGAATTGCCGGAATGGGTTGCGCTCACTTCTTACAAAAAGAATTCGATCTTACGATCTACGAAAAGGGTTCGTATATCGGCGGACATACAAACACGGTGGACGTCGACGAAGACGGAACGAAGATTCCGATCGATACGGGTTTTATCGTGTTCAATCACGTGACGTATCCGAATCTCAAACGTCTTTTTGAAGAATTGGACGTTCCCACCAAAAAGTCGTCGATGTCTTTTAGCGTTCAGCATCTTTCGGATGGACTGGAATTCTGCGGATCCGGAATCAATGGTCTTTTTGCGCAAAGAAAGAATTTCTTTAATCTGAGATTCCTAAGACTTCTGTACAATATCAATCGATTCAACAAAGAAGCTCCAAAGATATTAGAAAATTCTAAATATATGGATTTTACCCTCGACGAATACATCGTCAAAGAAGGATATCATCGAGATCTTTTGGATTATTATCTCGTTCCAATGAGTTCCGCCGTTTGGTCCACGCCGGACGACCTTATGCTTCAATTCCCCGTCTACGGATTGGTTCGTTTTTTTCTAAACCACGGCTTTATGGGTTTGAATACGCAACACCAGTGGTATACGGTTCACGGAGGTTCAAGAGAATACGTGAAACGTTTAACAGCTCCGATAAAGAATCGTTTTCAACTGAATTCCGAGGTTCGATCCGTGGAACACGTAGGAAAGAAGGTGAAAGTAACTTTGAAGAACGGAAAGGCGAGCCTATTCGACAAAGTGATTCTTGCGACTCACGGGGACATTTCTCTGAAACTTCTGAGCAAGCCGACAGCGCTTCAAAAAGAATTATTAAAAGAATTCAAGTATCAGAAGAATATCGCAACCTTACACACGGACGACATTTCGATGCCGAGGACAAAACTAACTTGGTCTTCTTGGAACTATCGTATCGAAAAAGTAAAAGGGAGCCTACGTGCTTATACCGTCTATTGGATGAATTCTTTGCAGAACGTTTCTAAAAAGAAGAATTATTACGTTTCGATCAACGATCCGGGAACCGTGGATCGGAGAAAGATCATTCAAGAAATTGAATATGAACATCCTTTGTTTAGTGTAGGATCTTTGAACGCGCAAAAACGTTTACAGGAACTCAATCGGGAAGGAAACGTTTTCTTCTGCGGAAGCTACTTTCGGAACGGTTTTCACGAAGACGGTCTTTGGTCCGCGAGAATTTTGAGTGAAACCTTATTGGGCAAGAAGGTCTGGGATTGAATTCCTGCATTTTTCAGGCTAAGGTCATGCACGATCGTAGATCGCCTAGAAAAAACCGTTTCCGATACGGCATATTCACTTTCGCTCTCGATTTGGACGAGTTGAATACGTTGAATCAAACGTTTCGATTTTTCGGCGTAGATAGAAGATCGTTCTTCCGTTTTTCGACGAAAGATCATCTCGATTTCGGTAAAACTTCCGTAAAAGAAAATATCTTAGAGTATCTAAAACAAAACGGAGTTACGGAAAAAATCAAAAGGGCGATCTTAATCACGAACGTTCGCGTTTTGGGCTATGTCTTCAATCCTGTTTCGTTTTATTACCTTTTCGACGAGAAGGAAGAACCACTTTGCGCCGTCGCGGAAGTGGGAAATACTTTCGGAGAACAGAAGCCGTTCTTCTTAGGAAAAGATTCTTGGAAGGACGGAGCGTTTCGACTGAGAACAGGAAAATTCTTTTACGTATCTCCTTTTGTCGGTTTGAAATCCGAGTTCGAATTCACACTAAGACCTTCCTTTGAAGGTTTGAATATTCGTATCGACGCACTCGAGGATGGCCAACCCGTTATGGTGACAACGTATACGGGAAGAAGATTGGAACTTTCGGACTGGAATTTAGTGAGAATGTTTTTCCGTTATCCGCTCGTAACAGTCAAAGTAATTGTTCTGATTCACTGGCAGGCTTTGAGGTTGTTTCTCAAGGGTCTGCCTTATATTAAAAAAGAAGAAAATATCGATTTGCAAAAAGGAGTTCATCTTGGAAAGAACCACTGAGTCCAATTTAAAATTTCAAGATTCGGAAATGGCGATCACAACCGGCGCAACTAAGTCGTTCGGTTTTTATAAGAATCTGTTTTTTAGAGCCTTGTCACCGATGCAGAAAGGTTCGATCCGTTTGATCTTACCGAACGGAGAAAAGGCCTATCTCGGAAATCCGCAGAGCGACGATCCTCCGGAATTCCACAAGGGAATTATTCATATCCACAATCCGATTTTCTTTAAGAAGACGGTATTGAACGGAGATCTCGGTTTTTCGGAATCTTATATGGACGGAGATTGGGATACGGACGATATCCGTGCCGTAATATCTTGGTTCATTTACAACTTGGAAAATTCTCCCTCAGTGAGCGGAAGTAAAAATAAGTTCGCTCACTTGAGCCTTACGAATATCGGAAGCAGAATATTGCATCTCTTTCGAAAAAATTCGATTCGTGGAAGTAAGAAGAATATCGTCGAGCACTACGACTTAGGCAACGACTTCTATAATAAATTCTTAGATCCTACGATGACATATTCGTGCGCTTATTTCCGGACGATGGAAGAAAGTTTGGAAAAAGCACAGCTTGCAAAACTGGAAATACTCTGTAATAAACTTCAATTGAAGCCAAGCGATCATCTTTTGGAAATTGGAACCGGATGGGCGGGTTTGTCTACGTATGCCGCGAAGAATTACGGATGTAAGGTGACCACATACACGATCTCCGAGGAACAATATCGGTATGCGACCGAGAAAATAAAGGCGGAAGGTTTATCGGATCGAATCGAAGTTCGAAAGAACGATTATAGAATGGTAGAAGGATCTTACGATAAACTGGTAACGGTAGAAATGTTGGAAGCGGTCGGCCACGAGTATTTCGAGGATTTTTTCGCGATGTGTAATCGTGTTTTAAAAAAGGACGGAATCATGGTTCATCAGATCATCACAAGTCCGGATGCTCGGTATGAGTCCTTCCGTAAAGGTGTGGATTTTATTCAAAAACATATCTTTCCTGGATCACTTCTTCCTTCGATCGGAAGAATCAATCAAGCGATCAATAAGACGGGAGACTTTCATCTCTATTCTCTGGAAGATATCGGATCCAAATACGATCACACGTTGATGACTTGGCTGAAAGGATTCGACTCGAACATCGCTCTGATCCGCGATATGGGATTTAACGAATCGTTTATTCGGAAGTGGAGATATTATTTTTCCTATTGTGCGGCCGCGTTCTCGATGAAAAATATCAGCGTGGTTCAAGTCGTATATACGAGACCGAATAATCTCACTCTTTGAAAAATAGATTTCAAAAGGAGAATTCAAAGCGGAAGGTGAGAATATCGTGAAAGAAACAAATTCTCACCAAAGCAAAGGATCGATTTTTCATTTTTTCAAACACTTTGCACCGAAGAACGTTTTGGAAATTATCAAGAGGGAACTTAAATCCGGGATCACACCGGAAAAGATCACTTTGAGTATCATAGTCGGTGCCGGAGTGGGAGTTTTTCCTTTGATCGGAACTACGATGACGATTTGTGGAATCTTGGGAGTTCTTTTTCGATTGAATCCGGTAACGATTCAGCTGGCGAATTACATCGTGTATCCCTTACAGATTCTTTTGATCTTTCCGTTTTTAAAAACGGGTTCCGATATCTTAGGAATTCCCTTGGATCTCCATTGGGCGGAGAATATTAGCGTCGAAAATATCTCCGAAATCGCGAAAGGGATATTTGACGTGGCGGGTTTTGCGGTTCTAGGTTGGTTCGTCTGGATCCCGGCAATTTCGCTTCTTCTCTATTTTGCTTTTTTACCCTTCGTGAGAAAAGCCGGAAGATTATTCGATTCGAAGAAGAAAGATATTCAATAAATAAGGAAGTCGAAACCGATGTTTTTACAAATTCTAACTCTTATGTTGTCCGCTTGGGCGGTCGTGATCGTTTTGATGACGATCCTTTGGTGGTTCGGAAAACGGGCAAACAATTACGCCGTCGTGGACGTCGGGTGGGGACTTTGTATTTCGACTGCCGCGATCGTTTATTATTGGTTAGGCGATGGATTTCCTTTGAGAACCGCGCAGATCACCGCAATTGTTGCCTTCTGGGGATGGAGACTTTCTCTTTTTATTCTTATAACGAGGGTTTTTTCGGGACACGAGGATCCGCGTTATACGGCCTTTAGAGCGGAATACGGAGATCAAGTGGACCGAAAGTTTTATACGAACATCTTTCAGTTTCAAGGAATTCTTGCCGTATTATTGAGCATTCCTTTCGTATTTCCGAATATAAATGATAACCCGAACACGAATTCCTTCGAGATCCTCGGGATCGCATTGTTCATTATCTCCGTGTTAGGCGAAGCTTGGGCGGATTTCCAACTCAACGAATTTAAGAAAAATTCGGAGAACAAGGGAAAAGTCTGCGACGTCGGATTGTGGAGGTATTCGAGGCATCCGAATTATTTCTTCGAGTGGTTGATTTGGATCTCTTTCGCTCTTTTCGCGTTGGGTTCTCCTTACGGCTGGATCGGTTTGATTTCACCGATCGTAATGTATATTCTTCTAACGAAGGTGACCGGCGTGCCTCTAAACGAAGTAGGGCAACTCAAATCCAAAGGCGAGTTATATCAGGAATACATTCGAAAAACGAGTGCATTCTTTCCTTGGTTTCCGAAAGCATAAGCTTCGGAACGAATTGAAAACGATTGCTCACAAAGTAAGACCGGTCGAATAAAGAGTTCAAAAGTCAAAGACCGGCCTTGAGCATTTAAACATTCTAAAAATAGAATATAATAAAAAGAAGGATATTCTTTCATGAAGTGGATTTACGATTTGATGGAGAAAGACGTTTTCCCGAACTGGTTGATTCGAATTCGGATACGTCAGCTATTAAAACAGAGATTGCGCGACGAAGACAAAGGTTCACTCGAGAAAAATCAGAAACATCTGATGGAATACGTGAATCATCTGAAAAAATCTCCGATAGCGATTCATACTGGCGCCGCGAACGAGCAACACTACGAGGTTCCCTCCGAATTCTTCAAACTCGTGATGGGAAAACATATGAAATACAGTTCAGGTTATTGGGATACAAAGAACACATCCTTTGACGAATCGGAACGGAGAATGCTTGAGATCACGTGCCAAAGAGCACAAATCGAAAACGGAATGAGTATTCTGGATCTGGGATGTGGTTGGGGTTCCTTGTCGCTTTATATGGCCGAGAAGTTTCCGAAGTCTTCCATAACCGGAGTTTCGAATTCGAAGAGTCAAAAGAAGTTCATCGATGGAGAAGCCAAAAAAAGAGGACTCAAAAATCTAACGATTCTGACCGCCGATATGAACGAGTTTAAGATTGCAAAAAAATTCGATCGTTTAGTTTCCGTCGAAATGTTGGAACACATGAAGAATTATGAGAAACTATTTGAGAAATTTTCCGGATTCTTAAAACCGAACGGACTCTTCTTTGTGCATATTTTTACGCATCATAAATTTGCCTATGCCTTCGAAGTCGTGGACGATACGGATTGGATGTCCAAATACTTTTTTACTGGCGGTCAAATGCCTTCTCACGATTTGTTTTTGTATTTTCAAAAAAACTTTCAGATTCAAAATCAGTGGGTCGTAAACGGGAATCATTACGCGAGAACTTCCGAGGCTTGGCTCGATGGAATGATTCGGAACAAGGATCAGGTGATGAAAGTTCTTTCCGATACGTACGGGCCCGATCAGGCGGTGAAGTGGTTCGTATATTGGAAGGTTTTCTTTATGGCTTGTGCGGAATTATGGAAGTATCGGAACGGAGAAGAATGGATCGTTTCACATTATCTTTTCTCAAAACGTTAGACGACACCGAATAGGATTCCGAGGCGCTCCTACGTTGCCTTTGCTAGGCTCAAAAGAAAAGTAGAGACTTCTCTTTTACAAAAAAAAACAGCGGAAAAAACTTGGGACCGGACAGAGAAAAGTCCGGCTCTTGAATACGAAAGAAGATCGTGCCTATCTATAAACCGAATAGAAAAAATCTACTTTTGATAACGGCTACGGAAATTCTCGGAGAGAAAGTTTCACTTTTGCAACTCGCTGGTTCCGGATTTGGGAGTTAGATAAGAGCGCGAAGGATTGTTATAGGAAGACCTACGATCAGTTCTTGCTTGCAAAAAGAATAATTTTGTGATAGAGAAAAACTCCCGAGTTTTCCCACGGACCCGCCTCCACCACCCAATTTAGGGTGGGGTGACCGAAGTTTTCACGACAAAAGTCGGAACTACGACGAGGTTTTTCAGGCTCCCTTCGTTAACGAAAAGGAAACGGGAAAGGAGTTTTTTCCCGCGATTTTTTATCAGTAATTTAATTTGAGAATTTTGATTTCTTTTTCTTCGAAACGAATCGTTTCTTTGAGAGTCTGAAACTTTTCCGCAGAAAAAGGATTCTGATGATTTCTGATTTCGGTTTTTAACTTTAGAATGTCTTCATAAAGATTCAAAATTTCTAAAGTGTTTTCCGTCGCTTCCTTTTTGTAAAGATCGCGAACCATGGAAATGAGCCTCGTTGGTATATCGGCGTGTACAACCTCGATCCAACTCAAGTCCTCGATTTCTCTAAAGATCCAGTTTTGGAGATAAAGGGCCACCAATCTCTCCATTCTCATGATCTCTTCTTTGGTGCTTCTCGGAGAAATGCTCTTGTAAAAACGATATCTCTTTCTGAGATGTTTCCCAGTCGCAACGGAGTCGATAGGGTTGGATTTTAGTTTATTCCATTCTTCCACGAGAAGAGGAAAGTATTCTTTTCCGAAAAAGGGTTCACCCATTTCGCAAATATGACTCGCGGAAGGTTCGAAGACACGAAGTCTCGCTAAGAAAGAGTCCGTGTCCGCCGTGACTAAATGTACTGGCGCGATTTCTTCGAGAGGACTTAGGATCGCGTTGATCTCTCGAAGGAACGTACTCTTTAACTGATCGCTCGGATCAGCCAAAAGAAAAAAGTTAAAATCGGACGAATCTCGAAAGTCTCCCCTTTGTCTGGATCCGTAATAGAGAATCTCAAACGGTTTTAGGGAAAATACGGTTTGCAGATTTTGTTTGATCGACTCCATCTTCCCTCTCTACTCAAAAAATAATTTCATTCTTGAAAGATTCTCCAGGATTGCGTCATACGCCCTGTCTCTTTCTTCCGGATTGCGAAACGGTAGGGATTTGATATGGTTGAGATCGTTATAGATGATCTCGATCGCATTCGAAGAAGGGTTTTTTTTGATCGTGGATATATAATCCAGGTTGATAATTTCCGAATCTCCCAGCTTCAGCCACATGTCAGATCCTTGCAAGGGATAGAATATGGACCTGTACAGAATTGGTCAAGAAGACTAAAAAATTCTGAGACCTTTACGGATATTTTCATGAAATTCTTTTCCGAGCACCGCTGGGGAATTGGCGATCTCGTTTTTTAAGTCCGTTTCAAAGACAAAAACGAAGGATTCTTTCTGCCATTCCCAACGAATATAACAATTTCCATCGTGAATCCCTGTCAGAACGCTGGCCCTGGAATCGTTCGGCATGGGGAAATATTGATATTGTTTATTCTGAAGTGAATTCATTTCTTCGGCGCTCAAAAGATGCTTAAAATCGATCTGATTGTCTTCTGTGTAGGAAGAAGCTCGTATTCGTTCGTATTTACTCTGAGAAGAATTGATCTGAAATTCGTAGAATAATCCTCTTGCGAAAATCCTTCCGGAATTGAGGAGGGTGACTCCTTCCGAGGTTTCAAAGACCACGTCGTAGTTGAGCCTGAGGTAGCGGGGGGTCTCTACTTTTGTCGAAGCACCCTTGCTTTCCGTTGTCCTACAAGTGAGGAAAGGAAAACTGAGACAAAGTATACAAAGAAAAACCCTTTGAGTAATGCCTTCGGGAACGGAAAAGCTTAAGTTTCCTCTATAAAAAGAATTCCGAATATTAGGTACTGATTTCATAGAGATCGTCCTGATAATTTCGAAAAACGTAGGAATGTTCCTTCTTCTCGGCCAGATAATCCGTAGGTAAGGGAACCTTTCCTCCGCCGCCGGTCAGATCGACTACGTAAAGAGGAACGGAAAGCCCGGAGATTCTTCCGCGAATCTGTTTCATGATCTCGACACCTTTTGCGATTTCCACTCGGAAGCCGCTACTTCCCCAGACCTCGTCACATTGATGAAGGTAATACGGTTTGATCCCGATCGCAGTTAAACCGTAAAACAGGTCCTTGAGGACTTCGGGAGAATCATTGATTCCCTTTAAAAGAACGCTCTGGTTGAGAACCATCACATTCCCTTCCTGGATGAGAAGTGCGATCCTTTCTTTTACGAGAGCTGTGATTTCTTTCGGATGATTGAAGTGTGTGATTAGAAAAATCGGGAAGTGCTTTTTTAGAACTCTACAAAGAGAAGAATCGATTCGCATCGGAAGTGTGACCGGATATCGACTGTGAATTCGTACCTGATTGATATGCGAAATGGATTTGAGTTCGCCGAGAAGATAATCCAATCGATCGTCGGAAAGATTGAGAGGATCCCCACCCGAAAGAATCACTTCCTTGATCTCCGTATGTTCTCGAAAATAGGCGAGGGCTTGTTCCCATTCTTCCTTTCCCGGTGTGTGAAAGGATTTGCTCACCTTTCTCTTTCGAGTGCAAAATCGACAGTAGACGGCGCAGACATGGGACAAATACCAGAGCGCCCGATCCTGATAACGGTGCGTAACTCCTTTGACCGGCATATGAGATTCTTCGGCGAGCGGATCCTGTTTTTCGAACCCGTTTCGGATCAATTCTTCTTCTTGAGGAACGATCTGAAGTCGAATCGGACAATTCGGATCTACCGGATCCGCGAGTTCCAGATAATAGGGAGTTGCGGAGAATTCAAAGAAGGTCGAACACGCCTCGAAGGAGAGTTTCTCTTTTTGAGTGAGTTCGATTCTGCGAGAAAGTTCTTCTTGCGTTTTGATCCGATTTTGAATCTGCCATTTCCAATTCAACCACTCGGGCTGGTTTGCTGTTTGGTTTTGTAAGAATGGGGTTTGTGTTAAAGGGAAAGTAGACAGTGGAATCACTCCGTGGCTCTTCTGAAATCCTCGAATCTTCGCGTCTTCCGTCAACCAAGAACTGAAATTCTAAAATCCTAAAAAAAGCCGGAAGGAGGACTTTCGAAACCTGCTTCCGGCCATCTTTTTTATATTGCATCCCCGGTTTAGGACATTCTCACGTTTTAGGAGATTCAGGACAAGAATGAGAATAATTCCAAAAAGGAGATTCTGTTTTCGTCCGAGGAGGAAGGTTCTCTTTGCCCAAAGAAACAACTACCTCGAAACGGGGAGACTTACTCCCTAAATACAGAATTGAATGGTTCCTTAAACAGCCGTCGGTGGAGGTAGAGAGAGATATCGAAATGAGAGAGAAACTCTACCAGATATGATTTCAATTTTGGGAATGGTATGGTTTGGTAAGAATTTACCGGAAAAACAATCCAATCTGAGAAAGTCGACTCGGCCTTTGTCGTCGTCACCGAACGAGATTCCTTTTGTGAATGGATTGGAAACCTGAGTGATGGTTCTGGATTGGGCCTTCGTTCTAACAAGTGGTTTGTACGATTCTAATTTACTCTCCGCAAAACCGTCCGCAAGAAAACATCCTGCAACGATCAGCGCAACCATTCCGAGTAAAGCACGGCGACCCATATTGTTGATTAGATCCGGAAAATGTTGAAAATCAATCCTTTTCCTTTCAAAAAATTCCGGGATTCTAAAGTTTTATTCTATTTTTTTACTTCTACTTCTACCGTTGGAAGAGATCCGCGGAGATATCCGCTTTTTAAAATCGTCTTCTGTCCGTCTTCACTCGTAACGTATGTTATAAAATCATCGATCTTTTGTCCGTGATCGGAAAGATAGAATAGATACAATCCTCTGGAGAGTTCATACGTTCGGTTGTAAACGTTTTCGATGCTTGGCACAACATGAGGTTCCTTTCCGGATAAAGAATATTCCAAAGCGCGAACCCGTCCTTTGTTTTCGAAAAGAGCGCTTCCCATTCCCATAAATCCGATCGCGTTCGGATTGGAATCGATCTCCGCCGCCATCGTGTCGTTATCGGAAACGATTTTGGCATTCGAAGAATATTCCACGTTCTTGCGCGCTTCGTAATTTTTTGCGCCGAGATCTTTCTGTTTCAAAACGTGCGTTTCAAAATAAGCCGCGGTTCCGGATTTATCGTTTCGAATGACAACTTGGATCTTTCCCGCTTTGCCTCCGATTTTGGACCAATCGCTGATTTCTCCGGAGAATATCTTGGACGCCGTTTCCAAACTGATCTTTCGAATCGGGTTCGCAGGATTTACGATGATTGCGATTCCGTCATAAGCGACTGCGAGAGATTCGAACTTTCCTCTGGAGTCGAATTCCTTGAGTTCCTTTTCGGTCAGAGGTCTGCTCGCCGCGGCGATATCCGTCTTGCCCTGGAATAACTTTTCGATTCCTTCGATCGAACCGCCTCCGTTTACGACCACTTGTGTTCCGGATTTTTTTCTGGAATATTCCAATCCGATCATTTGAAGCATCACGTGCATGGTTTCGGACCCGGTCACCGTGATTGTTTCTTTCGGTTTACAATTTCCGGCGAGTGAAGCCGATAGAATGATTGCGCTTAAGATAAGAGATTTCAATTTCATACGTCTGTCTTTACGTTCCTACTTGAGTTCCCCGGGAGAGTGTTTTTGATCTCAAAAAAGTCTATTACAATTCGAATTTGAATTATTACAAATTACCACATTGATTTCGGATCGTTCTAGGAACTCCGTAGAATGGTCTCAGAACTCAAATCGATTCTCTGGAAGGACGGGTGGTTTTGGCACACTTTTCGATCCAATCTTGAGGACGGTTTTCTCCCTGGTCCGTTTTAAAACCATTTTCAAACGTTGAGAGGGAACTGCGACGAAAATCGTCCCGAGAAATTGGTATTCGTAGGAGTTCCTACAAGGGAAGTTTTGCTTGCGAAAAGTTTGATTTTGTGGTAGAGGAAAGTCCCCGGAGTTTTTCCGCCTCCCACCCCTCCACCCAAAAATCGGGGCGGGGCGCGCGAACGTTTACGAAAGAATTGTCGTAGTTCCGACGGTTTCTTCTTGAGATCCTCAAGCGACTTATACTAAGGGCATGGGTCGCTCGTTCTTAGCTTCGCTAAGGGCCAAACGCGAAACTCAACCTCGCTCCCAAGATCGGTCGGGAATGCACTGCGATTTGTCGACTGTGCGCTCCATACGGATCGCGTTGTGTGGCTTCTTTTTCTTGACAGGGCGCCTCTTTCAAAACCAATAGAAGGTGCGCAATTTATTCTTAGGAAAATCCATGACTCTTGGTATCACAGAAGTAAAAAAAGGTATGGTTCTCAAAGTGGAAGGGGATCTCTACTCGGTTGTAAAAACCGAATTCGTAAACCCGGGTAAAGGCTCCGCTTTTATCAGAACAAAACTGAAGAATCTTACCAGAAACAGTTCCATCGAACGGACCTTCAAAGCGGCAGAAAAGTTAGAAAGTGTCGAGTTAGAAAAAAGAAATATGACCATCTGCTACACCGAAGGAGATGATATCATCTTCATGGACTCAAACGACTTCGAACAAATGCCGGTGTCTAAAGAATACGTGGAAGACATTCTTCCCTTCTTAAAGGAAGAAACCGCGATGGAAGTTACTTTCTACGAAGGAAAGCCGATCGGAGTCATTCCTCCGAACTTTGCCATCTTAGAAGTTACATATGCGGAAGAAGGTCTGAAAGGTGACACTTCCGGAACCGCACAAAAACGTGTCACCGTCGAAACCGGCGGAGAAATCAACGTTCCTATTTTCGTTAAGCAGGGCGACGTCGTAAAAATAGACCTGCGAGATCTCACTTACGTAGAAAGGGTCAACAAATAACATCTGCGGAGGTATTACTATGGCAACGATAGTAAGACAAAACGGTCTTCCTGAAATCAAGGAGACGAACGAAGTAAAATCCTTTCTCAAAGAAAGAGGAATCGATTACGACCACTGGAAAGTTCCCGAAGGCGCGACCGAACTTACAAACAAAGAAGTTTTGGCGGACACTGAAAAGGAAAATCTTTTATCAAAACTCGACGATCGTTTTCAAACCTTAAAAGAAAAAGAAGGATATCAATCGAGAGATCTGATCGTACTTCATCCGAATGTTTCCGGTTTGAACGAGATGCTCGCAAAGTTTGATAAAGTTCACTATCACACGGACGAAGAGGTTCGATATATCGTGGACGGTTCCGGAGTTTTCGGTTTTGCTCTCAAAGGCGAAAAATTCTTAGTTCACGTTGTGAAAGACGATTTTATTTCCGTTCCTAGAAATACGAATCATTGGTTCTATCTCGACGACAAAAAAAGAATCAAGGCAGTGCGTTACTTCCAAGACATGAGCGGTTGGGTTCCGAACTACGTCGAAGAAACCAATTCCTTGGACTGATATGTCCGTCAAAAAACAATTGGAACGGCTCTCATCCTTGGGAGCCGCCTATCACAAAAACGGATGGATGCCCGGAACCGCGGGCAATCTTTCCGTTCGTTTCCCGGGAGAATCGGGATTCTGGGTCAGCGGAAGCGGACTCGACAAAAACCTATTAAACAAACGTAATTTTCTTTTTGTAGATTTGGAATCGGGAAAACCGATTCATTCAAAAGAAGCGAAGCCGGAAAAAGGATTGAAGCCGAGCGCGGAAACTTCGATCCACCGTGCGGTATATCGCGCCATGGAAGGCGCCGGTTGCGGGCTTCACGTTCATACCTTGGAATCCAATTTAATCGGAGCCGGCACTTCGAAAGCGGACCCGATCGCGCTCCTCGAGCTTCCCTCCGTTGAAATCTTAAAAGCCTACGGAATCTGGGAAGAGAATCCAAAGGTTTATGTTCCCGTAATATACAATTTTTCGAATGTTCAGGATATTTCCGATTGTCTGGAAAAATATCTGAAAGACTACAAGCCTGTCGTTCCGTTTTGTATCATCGAAAAACACGGGATTACGGTTTGGGGAAAGGATCTAACGCAAGCGAATCGAAATCTGGAAGCGACCGACTTTATTCTCAAATACATGGTTTCTTGGAGGAATTTATCCTATCCGATGGAAACGAAAGCCGTAAGACAGGATCAATCCAATACGGATCAGGATCGGGCCGAAGTATTCTCCACGGAATTTCCGGTATATCCGGCAACCTTTTCGTAAACGGGAATGAATTTGTCTTCCTCCAAAGAAATTTCACCCATTCTTGTCGCCGGGGCAGGTTCGGGCATCGGAAAATCTGTATTAGAAAATCTGAATGCGCTAGGTCAGAACGCGATCGGGATCTCCAGAGCCGGAATTGTGCGTAACTCCGAGTCCACGTTCGAATTTGGAAAGAATTATCACTGTGACCTTTTTCGGACTTCGGAAGTCCCCGAATTCGTGTCTTCCTTGCAGAAACAATTTTCTATTTTATCGGGCGTTTATTTTACCTTCGGAAGTGGTCTTTTTAAACCCGTTGAAAAAATCACATTAGAAGAATGGAATGCTCATTTCGTCCTGAATCTGAATTCTCTTTTTGTCCTCACGAAGGAAATTCTTCCTTTATTAAAACCCGGAGCTTTTCTTTGTTATCTTTCCTCTACCGCGGGTTATCAAGGATTTCCGGAATCGACCGCGTATTGCGCGAGTAGACACGCGATCGCGGGTTTTGCCAAAGCTCTTCGAGAAGAATTAAAACCGAAAGGGATTCGTGTGATTACGGTTTATCCCGGAGCCGTATATACGGATATTTGGAAGGGGAGGGACGGTTTTGATCAGGCCGATATGATCCCTGTGGACGACTTCGGAAAATGGTTGGCGACTCTTTCCACGCTTCCGGACGCGGTTTATCCGGATGAGATCCGACTTCTCCCTCGAAAAGGGATCCTATAATCTATCTTCGCTTAACAAAAACGTTCTCCGAAGAATGTCGATACGGTAGACGAACGGTGAACACCGTCTTTCCCGGTTCGGATTCGAAGACGATCTTTCCATTGTGTTTCTCGACGATCTTCATGCAGATATCAAGACCGAGTCCGCTTCCTTCACCCGGAGGTTTGGTCGTAAAGAAAGGATCAAAAATCTTATCCCGGAGAGAATCCGGAATTCCCGGACCCGAGTCCTCCACTTTGATCACGGCATAGCCGTTTTCCCTTAAGCCGACGATATTCAACTTTCCGGAATAATTCATCGCTTGGACGGCGTTCATGATCAGATTGGTCCAGAGATGAAGAAGATCGTCCCGATAGATCGGAACCGGCGGGAGGTCTTCGAATTCAACCGAAAGTTCGACTCCGTGTCGAAATAGATTTTGATAAAGTGCGAGGACGATCTCCACATTCTCGCGAATATTCGATTCTTCTAAAATACTGTTGCTCTCGAAATGAGCAAGACTTTTGAGAGCGTAGAGAATTTTAGAGGATCTTTCGACCGCGGTTTGAATCGTCTGAGAATTCCGCTCCGGGCCTAATAGATCCGTAATCAATTCTAAAATGGAGATTACCTCGGAATGTTTTAGAATATTCGAATATTCTTCTTCCCTTCCGTAAAGCCCGCATTCGATCGCGATTTCACAGAGGTCGTTCGTTGGATTTTCGATTCCGATCTTTTCCAGATTTGCTTTTACTTCCTTCACCCGTTTCCTTCTTTCCAGGCCTAGGACGAGATCGTTGTGATTTCCCGCTACCTCGATAAGCGTGGAGATCTGATCGCGGATTTCTTGTGGAAGTCGATTTAAAAGTCGGAAATAGTGTTTCGATTTTTCTCGAAAAGATCTCGTATAATGTTGAATGTTCTGATTGGAGGCTTGAATGGCGCCTAACGGATTGTTGATTTCGTGTGCGATTCCGGATACGAGTTGTCCTAAGTCGGCGAGTTTTGCGGTTTGTACGAGTTGGGCCTGGGTTTTTGTAAGTGTATCGATGATTTCTTCGAGCTCTTCTTTCTGATCCTCGATCAACTGATTCTTTTTCGAAATTTCGGCGTAAGCGGATCTTAAGTTTGCGATTTCGTTTTCGGCGTTATAGACATCGGTTAGATCCGTTCCAGCTGAAATGATGTAATTCGTTCTTCCGTTTTTATCCTTTATTTCCCGATTTTCCCATTGAATCAATTTTCTCTCTCTGTATTTTCCGATCCATTGCTCTTGCGTTTTCGGTAGAAATTTCCATCGGATCATTCTCAGATAGATTTTTTTGATTTGTTCCTTCTTATGAGCTTCCGCGAAAATATCCCAGAAGGGAAAACCTCGAACTTCCTCGGAAAGATATCCGAACGCGTTTTCGCAGGCTTTGTTAAATCGAAGAATTTTTCCGTCCTTATCCAAGGCTACAAAAAGGACTCTGGTAGAATCCAAGATCATACTGAGAAAATTTTTCTCTTCGATGGCTCTTTCTTCTCCGAGTTTTCTTTCGGTGATATTTCTTAGGGTCAGAATCCAGAAGTCGCTTTGATCCGCATGGTTCGAAAAATTTCTCAGTATGACTTCGTAATATCTCAGTTCGCCCTTTACGAAGATGCGTAAGTCCGGGAACGAATCGATTTTTTCCTTTCTATAATTTTGGATAAGATGGTCCAGATCCGGATAAATTTCTTTAAGAGTAATTCCGACCGTATCCAATCGACTTAGGAAAAGGACAAAAGCCTCCTCGTTGTAGTCGAGAATAACATTATTCTTATCTAATATAAGAATTCCGTCCTGGATCAGATTGAAAACTTTATCCCTTGCGATCGGGATCAAATCCATCATTCTAAAATAAAATAGGCCGTATGCCCAGATCAAAGCCGCGATAGAACCGGTGATCGGAAATATGTCGAGATGCGGATTGAGAAACGGGAATAAGCCGGCGACCGTCATTAAGCCGCCCAGGAAAGGAAAAATGATTCCGATGAGCAGTAAAAACATCTGGGCCTTTCGAAATCCTTTGAGAGTGACAAACTTCCAGATCAAAATCACGACGATCAAAAATTGCGCTGAAAGGTAATACGTGATGAATAATTTCATCCAAGGGCCGTAGTCGTAGGTTAAGGCCTTCCATGGAGTTTCGGAAAGAAAACAGATGTCAGTTCTGATCCATTCCGGATGGAAACCGGACCATATTATGATTTCATTACATATCGGGAAGAGAATTAATAAAATCGACAAAGGGAATTTGTAGGCGAAGGTGAGCGAAGTCATCCTTGGAATAAAGAAGGAGATCGCGATCACGATGATATCGTTTCCGATAAATTGAAAATCGTCCCAAAATAGGATCCATCTTTCATTCCTGGAAAGTAGTTCGAAAAAACTTCCGAATGAATAGACCGAAAATCCCAGAAGTACGAAAAGGAATTCTTTGCTACCTTGGACTCTCAGATTCTTATACGTGATATAAAAGTTGATGCTGAAGATGAAGAAGGAAAAACAGGAGTAGAACGCAAATGGAGACCAAGTGAGGTCCATTGTTTCTTGAAGAGGTGGAAGGTTCATAATGACTCTACCGAAATGATCTCAAGGACTTTTTTTCCATTGAGAATTGATCGTAGGCTAAGTGGGATCCATTCGAGTGGGAAGTAGAAAAATAAGTTCGGATTAAAATTCGGAATTTTTTATCTTATTACGGGATTCTTCCGCCCAGTCCAAAAAGCCTTTTGCAGTTGTGATTCCAAAATCGAGGGTGATCAAGCTCAGAGTTTTGTTCGTTTCGGTGTTTTCCATCTCGCTTACAAATTTTCGTATGTTTTCGTATATGTCCATTAGGCGGAGAACTTCTTCCTTTGTGTCCTGAAGATGTTTGATCAATATTTCTTTTTTTACATGATTTCCGAAAAAAAGTTTTAAGAGGAGTTCGTTGCGATAAGGTGA
This sequence comes from Leptospira stimsonii, assembly GCF_003545885.1. NCBI lineage: Bacteria > Pseudomonadati > Spirochaetota > Leptospiria > Leptospirales > Leptospiraceae > Leptospira > Leptospira stimsonii. The sequence continues at coordinate 189,968 of NZ_QHCT01000004.1, read as the reverse complement.
TTTTTCAACGGGTTTTTCTAACCAGTCTTTTAGTTCCTTTTTTCCTTTCGGAGTGATCTTGTAGATCGTAGTTTCCAGCCCGCTTCCTTTTTTCTCCTTGGAAGATTTGAGACAGCCCTCCTTTTCCAGTTGTTTTAAGATAGGATAGATTTGCCCGAAACTTTCTTGCCAGAAAAAGCCGATACTTTGTTCTATCGTTTTTTTGATTTCGTAGGCGTTCATCGGCGTCTCTCCGAGAATTCCTAAAAGCGCATAACGTGTTTTGTTGATTCTCGCCATTTAAAAAATCGTCCGAAAAAAAAGGGACTGATATGGATCGAATCGAATGGAGAAAAGTATGGACGGTGGAGAGTTCTTGAAAAACTTCATCTCTGTTAAAAGTGAAACCCGAACAAAAGGGCTTTATATCTGTTAGATACTATCTGGTAGATAGAGCAAGCAAAATTTGATATTTCCTAAAACGATCTAAGAAGAGAGAGGAATTCGTTCGTTGAACGCGAGTTATAACTCGCGTTATAAATTCGTTTATCTTTTTTTACCCGCTTCTCGGAAGATCTGAATCATCTTCAATCCGTCGGTGAGATGGGCTACCGCGCTGATTCCACCCATCATCGCGCCGCTCATTCCGGGAGAAGCGGCGTCCGCCCCGGTAAGAAATAAATTTTTTATCGGAGTCACTGGGGAAAACCAAGGTGCTTCTTTTTCGCGAAAACGATCTGGAACGCAAGGAAGTCCGTATATGGTTCCTCGTTTGTGAAGAGTAAAATGCTCGGTGGTCAGAGGTGTGGATACTTCTGCGTATTCCACGTTTGATTTAAAACCAGGGAAGCGTTCTTCGAGATAATCCAAAAGCCGATCTCGAATGGAATCTTTTAAATTCTTATAATCCTCGTCTCTTTCTTTCCAAGGTTGATCCTTCCATTTTGCGAAAGGTTCGTAGTCGCTGAATGCGATGACCTCGGCGGTGTGTCCGTGTGCGTGGGGATCCTTGAGAGACGGAAAAGAAAGATAAGCGCCCGGAACCGGCTTGTCTCCTTCGATCCAATCGACTCCTTCCTTAAAATTTTGATCATGATCGAAAGAACTATAAATCCAATAATTCTCTCCTAAAAATCCCATCTTTTTCGGATCGTCCTTAAGGCCGAGATATAAGGTTACGTTCGTTGTCAGAGGAAAACGATCGGTAAAGGATTTGAGTTTATCTAAGAATGGAATCTGATATCGGGAAGGAATGAGTTTCGTATACGTGTTGTAAGCTCCCGCGTTGGAAACGATTGCGTCCGCCGTATATTCTTCGAAAACGTCTTGTTTGGCCTCTTCGGATTTTTTTCGATTCTTAACTCGAACGCCGACGGCCTTTCCGTCTTGGATGAGAATTTCCTGAACTTCTCGGGAAAGAAGAATTCTTCCTCCCTTTTCTTGGATGATCTTTTGTATCGATTGTGAGATCACTCCGGAGCCTCCGATCGGATAATAACCCCCTTTGAGATAGTGCGCGACAATCAAGGCATGAATCGCAAACGCGCTGAGAGAAGGTGGAAGTCCGTAGTCTCCCCATTGTGAAACCAGAATGGCTTTCAGTTTGGGGGATTTAAAATTCTTATCCATGTATTCTTTGGTTGTGATCAAGGCCGAGTCGGCGCCGATCAGATCGATGGCGTGTCCGAATTTATCCAAGAACGGGGGAAGGGCTTTGAGCATCATATGTCTTCCGTGCCAGCCGGCGACTTTCTGAACGTCTTCAAAATAATGGCCGATAGCTTTCGATTCTTCGGGGAATAAAGACATTAGATCTTTCTTATATTCTTCCGGATCACTATTTTCTCCGAAGGTGATTCCAGGATAGACGAACTTTTCGAAGATCTGAGGCATTTTGAACCATTGGACTTCGTCTTTTGTGATGAGATCGAAAATTTTTCGAAGCATGGAATTCTCATCCATATCTCCGATATAGTGGATCCCCACATCCCAGAGAAACTTTCCCTCTCGTTTGAAGGCGTGGGTGAATCCTCCAGCCTTAAAGTGTTGTTCGAGTATCAGAACTTTCTTATCCCGATATTGCGCCATCAAAGATGCGACTGTCAATGCTCCGATACCGGATCCGATCAGAATGAGATCATAGTGTTTTTCTTTGATGTCCATCTTTGTGCATTCTCCCGAAAATGGTTTCGGTCAGATTGTCCTCATAAGAATGATTTTGTCTTCTTAAAAATAAAAAGGTGCTCCGGTTTCGAAGCATTACAAATTACTTAAGGAAGGATGGAAGAAAAAGATAAAATCTCGCAGGGTAGAAACGGATTCTTATCGTTCGAATTTTTACGGAAAGATTTTTCGATGAATGAGTTTTGCGGTGATTTCGTTTTTTGGGAACGGAAAATTCTTTTAATGATTTTTCGAAGGGGAACTTTGTTTTCGATCAAAAGAGAAAAGCCGGGATTAAACCCCGACTTCTTCTTCCTCGGTTTCGGATTCTTCTTCGCCTTCGCTCATCAACTCTTTGAGTTCGTTGTAGGCTTTATCCTTTTCTTGAACTCCGGTTTTTTTGATCGCTTTGCGAAGAACATTCTCCCATTGTTTCTCGGGGAGATTTGCTTGGATGTCTTCTAAAAGTTCCAAGATGGCAATGTCGTCTCCTGTGTTGAAGATTTCCGTTGCATCGTATCGAAAGAGGGCGGATAACTCATCGATGTATTCACCCACGCTAGATCCTTTCCCGGAGGCGAGCCTCTTGTCTTGAAGCTGTGTCTTTTTTTCTGCCTTGCGGAGGTCTCTTTCTCTTCTTTCCAGTTCAGTGCGTTTCATAGAAAAACCCTCGATTTAGCTGATAAGCCAGTTTTTTACGGGGGCTTTTCGTGTATAGGAGATTCCCGGGAGGCCCCCAGGACCGGTTGCAAAAACGCTTGTTATAAAATCCATTCTTTCTGTATAATAGACTCACCGAACAAGCGTTATGCTTATATAGAAACGAAGAAAGAAGAGAAACTAGGGAGAATGAAAATGTCTATCGGCACAATGGAGCAATCTAACTCGAAAACGAACGGATCCTTTATAGGGAATGGCTTTCAAGTAGCGCAGAATCCCGCTACTTTAGAAGAGATCGGGAAGGTTCCGAACACAGATCTGACAAAGATGTCTGAGATTTTTCGCAAAGCGAGAGATGCGCAGAAACAATGGGCTTCTACCAAATTTGCGGTACGTAAAAAACACATTCTGAAGATGCGCGATTATATCGTGGAACACGCGGAAGAATTGGCTGAAATCGTAAGTAAAGACAACGGGAAGTCGAGAATGGATGCGCTTTCCACGGAAGTTCTGCCGGCCGCACTCGCCGCGGATTGGTATGCGAAGAATGCGAGACATCACCTTCAACCGAAAAAACTTCCGATGTCCACATTCTTATTTTTTAATAAGAAGAATGAACTGCATCGGGTGCCCCTCGGTGTTGTTGGAATTATCAGTCCTTGGAATTATCCTCTTTCGATTCCGTTCGGAGAGATCGCGATGGGGCTAATGGCGGGTAACGCGATTCTTTTGAAAGTCGCTCAGTCAACGATTCTTGTCGGACAGGCGATCGAGAAGATCGTAAGAGCGGGAAATCTTCCGGACGGTTTGTTCTATCATATCGTGGGTTCCGGCGGAGCCGTTTCAAAAACGTTCTTTGAGAATCGGGTGGACAAAATTTTCTTTACCGGATCCGTCGCGACCGGCAAAACTCTGATGGCCGCCGCAGTGAACACGTTAACTCCCTTGTCCTTGGAATTGGGGGGAAAGGACCCTATGATCGTTTTGGAAGACGCCGACCTCGAACGTGCGGCAAACGGTGCGGCTTGGGCCGGTTATCAGAACGCGGGTCAATCCTGCGGCGGTGTGGAAAGGGTTTACGTTCAGGAAAAAGTATATGATAAATTCGTAAACTTACTTTCGGCGAAAACAAAAGCGATCCGTCACGGCGCCGACGTAAACTTCGACGTGGATATGGGTTCCATGACGACCGAAGAACAATTGAAGACCGTAAAACACCAAGTAGACGATGCTCTCAAACACGGCGCGAAGATCGTCGCTCAATCCCGGCCTTCCGCAAATACGAAGGGGTTCTTTTATCCGGCCACTTTGATGGTAGACGTAAATCACGATATGGAATTGATGAAGGAAGAAAATTTCGGTCCGGTCATTCCAGTAATGAAATTCAAGACCATAGAAGAGGCGATCGAACTCGCGAACGATTCCACAATGGCTTTAACTTCCTCGGTTTGGACAAAGAACATCGGACTAGGAAAGAAGATCGCGCAAAAACTGGAATCGGGTGTGACCACGATCAACGATCATCTTTACACACATGGACAATCCGAAACTCCTTGGGGCGGTTGGAAGGATTCCGGTTTGGGAAGAACTCATTCCGGACTCGGATTCGACGAGATGACTCAACCGAAGCTCGTGAATTGGGATATCATTCCTTCGAAACGAAATATCTGGTGGTATCCGTTTAATAAAGCTTCTTACGAAGCGATTCTTTCTGCGATGAGATTCAACTTTACGAAGAATCCGATTTCTTGGCTGATCAACGGAACAAAACTTTCCATTTTTATGATCGGAAAGATGTTCACCTCTTGGAAGGTTTGAATTTGGTATTTTGAAAAAAACGTTAAGAGTTTTCGATTTTCTCTTTTTTCAGAGTTTAAACCCGGATCAAGAAAATTTTCTCTCGGACTTTGTTTGTAGGTAGAATCACGACCTGGTTCGTAGAAAGCGAGTTTTGTCGTGATTCTATTTCTTGAGAATGGGGTATTTCCGAAAACGAAAATGTAGGATCTCACACATTTTGAAATGATCTTCCAAAACGGAGCTCTTTCTTTAGCCTAGGTTTTCTCATGTCCTTATACGCAAGTTGACCAGAACTTCAGAAGATTTGTCGGAACTACGACGCCCTACTGTGAAAGTTGCGCGCCCCACCCTGATTACGGGTGGTGGGGAGCGGAGGCGGGAAAAAGTCGGAAACTTTCCTCTATCACAAAATCGAACTTTTCGCAAGAAAAAATTCTCTTGTAGGAATTCCTACACAATGCCTTTTCTCTGGACACTTCTTGTTATATCTCCCCTCAACTATGTGGGCAAGAAGGCTGGGCTTTGAGTCTGGCATTTAAGAATTTTTTGAAAAATAGAACCTGGGCCTGAAAGTGGAAGTTTACGATTCTGTTCCGAAATTTCCAAGTAGTAGGAGTTCTTACAAAAAAAGAACTAAACTTGAGGAGTTCCTCAAAACGTCGATAAGCCTTATCCTTGCCGTAGCGGCGCGTAGGAACTCTTACAAATGCGAGAGATCGGCAAAACGGATAAACCCTGCGATTCTGTAGGAACTTCTACAAAAATCCCGATATTGAAAACGAACGCCGCGCATTTTTTGAAATTGTAAGCCAAAATCTTCAAAGGTTGGAGCGGCCGTTCCTATTATTCTTAAACTTATACCTTTTACGGATAAAAAAATAAGATATTTGAATATTCAATTATTCTGATACGTAAAAAAATCAAGGAAAGATCTTTCGAAAACCTTCCGGAAGATTTCCCAGCTTTCGTGTGGAATAGTCCATAAAAACGACTCCGGTTTTTGCTTCACAAATGATTTTTCCGTTCGCGGGGCCGTCCGCGTGAGACATCCGATAATAGATATCGCATCCCCTCGCATTAAAATCGCCCGCTGTAATTTCGATCCGGATCTTGTCTCGAAAAAATGCTTCTGCCTTATAAACGACCGCGATGTCCGTCATGATGATTCCGAGACCCTCGACATTGAGTTCGTTATAATTGTGTTCCAAGAAAAAACGGGCCCTTGCTTCGTGGAGGAGCGAGATCACTCGGTCGTGTGCGAGATGGTCCGCAAAGTTGATATCGTAAATTCGAACGTCTAAGTCCACGGACCAGACAAACTTGTTAGGGAGTTCCAGTTGAATTCTTGCCATATTATTCCTCGATTTGATTTCCTTCCGATCTGGCTTTTTCCATCGCCTTTCGGATGATTTCCGCGGCTTCTTGCTCGCCTTTTTCTTCCTCTTCTCTGGAAAGCGGTTTGTGTGAGTTCATGTTTTCGATCATTCTATAGTCATCGATATAAGAAGCCATTCTCGAATATTGAACGTAAAATAGAATCGAAGTAAAAACTCCTAGCGTAATCGCGGTCCTTTTGATCGGTGCTTCCAGATACGAAGTCAGGGCGAGATAGAAAAGGAACGGAATATATGCGGTAAAGGCGACTCCGATCCCGATCCCGACGTACACGTGAATCAATCCTCCGAAACTCTGAAGAATGATCGCCACCCAGAATGTGCTGAAAACCGCCGTGCTCGCACGGAAATTTCTGCTCCAATTCGTGACTCCTCCGCAGATCCAAGAAATCAGCATATATAAAAATCCTAATATAGGAAAAACGATTAGACTCGCTAAAAAATATGCGAGGGGCATTTCCAAAAGTAGGAAAGAAACGGGTGGATTCGGCATATCGAGCGGAGTGAAAAGAGTCATGCTCAAAACCGCTCCGATATATAAGAAACCGAGGAAGGTCAGAAAGCGAAAGTAGATCGTGAGAACCGATTCTTTTGTTTTCGGAAGGTTTCTAAAAAAAGAAATCGGTCTGATTAAAATGTCCCGCGCTTCGGTAAGAATGTTTTGAAAGGAATAAGAAAACTGAAACATGAGATCTCCGCTTTCGTACAGGTTTTTCTACAAAAGCGGGTTGGCAAGACGAAAAGAATCCGGCCGCTCATCCTTCGAATCCGATTTCTTTTTCTAACTCGAAACACATTGGGTTCCATCTTAACGAGAAGAGGGCTCTTCCTTGGTAAGGCCGTTCATATATTCTTCCAAATATGTGTGATCCGTATAATCCAACATCTTTGTAAAGTGAACGTGATCTCTTTGATATCCTAATATCGCTTCCAGAGGTTTAAAGATATTCAGACCGGCGCTGATCTCGATATCGGTTCCTCGAAATTGAAGCGGATGTTCGTAACCGGCGGCGTGAGTGACGGAAAGGACCTCTTTGCGAAGTCCTTTGATATAATTTGCGTTTCTTTCCGCTTTGAGGTCGACGTCCAGACCGGCTTGCAACCAACGATTCTGCGTCGCGACTCCTGCGGGACAATGATCGGTATGACAACGTTGCGCTTGAATACAGCCGATCGAAATCATCGCTTCTCTTGCGACGTTGATCAGGTCGCATCCCATCGCAAAGGCGACGATCGCTCTATCAGGAAAACCTAATTTACCGCTACCGATCCAAGCCATTCTCTCGGAGAGATTTTCGTTTTGAAAGATCTGATACACTCTCGCGAAACCCACTTTGAACGGTAGAGAAACGTGATCCGCAAACGCGAGAGGGGCGGCTCCGGTTCCACCTTCTCCTCCGTCGATCGTGATAAAATCGGGTCCTTTGTTTGTTTCTTTCATTCTCTCCGCGAGTTCGTTCCAAAAATTGATTTCTCCGATGGCACTTTTGATCCCGATCGGAAGTCCGCTCACGCTATGGAGCCTTTCTATAAAATCGATGAGTTCGCTCACCGTACTGAACTCAGAATGTGCGTTAGGCGAAATACAATCTTCTCCCGCCGGGACTCCTCGAATTTTTGCGATCTGTTCCGTTACTTTTTTTCCGGGAAGAATTCCTCCTTTTCCAGGTTTTGCTCCTTGCGAAAGTTTGATCTCGATCATCCGTATTTGAGGATTCTCGTGGATTTTTTGTGCGAACATATCGAGTGAAAAATTTCCCTTTGTATCTCTGGTCCCAAAATATCCGGTTCCGATCTGCCAGACGATATCACCGCCTAACTTGTGATAGGGGCTGATTCCTCCTTCTCCGGTGTTCTGATAACAGTGCGCCATCATCGCGCCTTTGTTCAGAGCCGAGACCGCATTCTTACCCAAAGAACCGTATGACATCGCGGATATGTTGACTACGGAAGGCGGACGAAACGGTTTTTTTCGGTTGTGATATTCTCCGATCACTTTGAGACAAGGGATCATAGAAGAATCGTTCTTGAGATGTTTTACTTTGGATTCCGGAAACGGAAACGTGCTGTGTTTGATGATCGGATAACCGGCTTCGTATAACAATTCCGTTGTTCCGAACCCGAAATTGTTGTTTTGTTTTTTAGCCGTCGCATAAACCCAGGAACGTTCGGCTCTGTTGAAGGGCATTTCTTCCTTGTCGTTTGCGACCCAGTATTGTCTGAGTTCTGGTCCGATCATTTCGAACAGATATCGGATTCTTCCCACCAAAGGAAAGTTGTGTTTGATCGCGTGCCTTCTTTGAAAGACGTCGTGTAAAAACGCGATGAGAGTGTAAATCCCGATCGCAGAGAAGAAGGAAGACCAAGGGTGTTCCAAAACAAACTGAATTAGAATTTGATAATCCGGAATTTGCATCCGGCAATTCTGCACCTTTTGTAAAGGTTCCGCAAGAAATATTTTTACTAACTAGCGGATTCTTCCTTGTGCTTGTAGATAAATTCTTTCGTGAATTCTCCACGTTTGTTCATCCTGGCTCCGATAAAGTTCGTTCCGTCTTGAAGGACAAAACTATTGCTCTTTACCCAGTCTCCCGTGTTGATGATTTTGAGATTGGGAATGCAAAGAAAATCGTGCGTATGACCAGAAATCAAAACTTTCTGACCTTGATGGGAAATCCGAGAAAGACGTTCGTAATATCTTAGGATTTCTTCCGTCGTAGTCGGGTCTTGTCTGTTGAGATGTTTTTGGTAGAACGCTTCCGAAAAACGGAATAGGTTCGGCAACAAGAGCGCAATCATATGCAAAAAGCGTAATAAAAAGATGGATCCGATCCAGGTAAAACGGTTGTATTGACCTTGGTGACCGTGTAATGCGATTAGATTCTCGGTTTCCGCTTTTTCACAGATTTCCCAGTTTCGTTCTTTGAGATATTTTTCGATCTTCGGCGGAAGATTCATCAGATACGAAGTAGAATCGTGATTCCCGACGATGTAGATCTTATCTCCACCACGCGCGGAAAGTGTGTCCAAACGATCGAAAAGTTTGTTGAATCTTTTTTTACTTCTTCTGAGTCTTCGAGACGCGCTGAAGAACCAGTTCTCGATGATATCTCCCACGAGATAGATCGTCTGAAAACGAACGTTCTTTTTTTCCAGATGATCTAAGAATTGAAAAAGTTCTTTGTGCTTGTGGGACTTGATCTTTTTGTCGAGAAGGTAGTGAACGTCGGAAAGAAAAATTCCTTCATAGACTTTATCACGTTCGAATTTCATTGAGTTCCGATTACAGATTCAATCTGACGAAAGGATCGGCCTCTGTCAAACGATTCCGTTCTAAATCTGAAACAGGAAGAATAAAATTGGATTACAACGTTTCCCCGTTTCAGAGAATCTTGAACCTTTCTCTCGCTTCTTTTTCGAGCCTTTCCCGGTGATCGGGATGTGCGATTCCGATCAGAGCCTTGGCTCTTTGTCTCAGATTCTTCCCATATAAATTTGCGATTCCGTATTCGGTCACGATGTAGTGGACGTGAGCTCGGGTCGTTACCACGTCGGCTCCCGGTTTGAGTAAGGAGACAATTCTGGATTCTCCCTTTGCAGTTACGGAAGGAAGAGCGATGATCGGTTTGCCTCCTTCCGATAAGGAAGCTCCTCGGATAAAGTCCATCTGACCGCCGACTCCGGAGAATTGTCTGGTTCCGATCGTGTCCGCGCAGACTTGTCCCGTGAGATCTACTTCCACTGCGGAATTGATCGCGGTGACTTTCGGATTTTTTCGGATCACGTGAGGATCGTTGATATATCCGATATCGAGCATCGCAACTTGGGGATTGTCGTCGATGAAGTCGTAGAGTTTTTTTGTTCCCATCACAAAACCGGAAACGATTTTACCTGGATGTTTTTTCTTATGAATTCCGGTGATGATTCCTTTTTGGACAAGATCCATCACGCCGTCCGAAAACATCTCCGTATGAATTCCCAAATCTTTGTGGGAAGTCAGGCAGGTGAGAACCGCGTCGGGTATTGCTCCGATTCCCATTTGAAGAGTCGCTCCGTCTTCCACAAGGGAAGCGACATTTTTTCCGATCGCGATTTCGATGGCGGTAAGGGGAGCGGACTTGTGTTCGTGTAAGGGAAGGTTTCCTTCCACAAAAGAATGAATCTGATCGATGTGTACGATTCCGTCTCCGTGGGTTCGGGGCATGTTCTCATTGACCTGTGCGATCACTACCTTCGCCGTTTCCACTGCGGCCTTACTGATATCGATCGAAACTCCGAGAGAACAAAACCCGTGTTTGTCGGGAGGAGATACTTGAACGAGAGCGACATCTAACGGAAGAATCTTGTTTCTAAAGAGAAGAGGGCATTCGCTTAAGAACATCGGAATATAATCCGCTCTTCCTTCCTCCACCGCTTTCCTCGTGTTGGCGCAGACGAAAAGAGAATTCACAAAAAAATGACCTTCCATTCCCGGTTCGGCGTATGGAGCGTCGCCTTCCGTGTGAAGGTGAATCATTTCCACGTTAGTCAGCTCCTGAGCTCTTGCCGTCAGTGCTTCGATCAACAATCGAGGTGAAGCGGCGACGCTGTGCACAAAAACGCGCTGACCCGATTGGACAGAGGAAAGAGCCGAATTCGCGGAAATAAATTTAACTTTCATTCAATTTAGGGACCTTTTTTAAAAAGAATTCTTCTCGCGAATGGAAGCTCTTCAACCTATTTTTTTGATTTTTCTATCTACAAGAAAATGATATTTCTCAAGCTATCCATATAATGTCATCACAACCGACTCGTAACATATACGTAAAATCAGAAGGAATGTTGATCTTCGTTCTCGCGGCGATTCAATTCACACATATACTCGACTTCGTGATCATGATGCCTTTGGGGAGTTATTTTCAAGAGGCGTTTCATATTGACCCGCAGGAATTCTCATTCTTAATATCCGCATATACGTACAGCGCGTTCGCGGCGGGAATCGTGGGTGCGCTTTTTATCGATCGATTCAATCGGAAGACGGCCGCAATGTTCTTGTACACAGGTTTTATCATAGGGACGGCTTTGTGTGCGGTCGCGGATTCTTATCGTCTTCTTTTGTTTGCAAGAATTTTGTCCGGCGCTTTCGGTGGAGTTCTCAGTTCCGTGACCTTTGCGGTGGTTGGGGACGCAATCGCGATGGAAAGAAGAGGAAGGGCAACCGGTGCCATTATGGGCGCATTCTCCGTCGCCTCCGTGATCGGAATTCCTCTGGGTCTAAAGATCGCTTCCTTCTACGGTTGGAATATGTCCTTCGCTGGAATCGCTTTGATAAGTCTTCCGATTTTGGTTTTGATGTATTATCATTTACCTCACATTCCTCCGTATCAATCCGCCGGTGATAACCCTGTGTTAAACTTCTTTCGGATTCTTACTTATAAAAAATATACGGCCTCGTATATGCTGATGATGTTCGTGATCTTGGGCGGCTTCACAGTGATTCCGTTTATCGCTCCGTATATGGAACGAAACGTTGGAATTTCAAAAGAGGATATTCCGTGGATCTACTTTTTCGGCGGGCTGGTCACTCTTTTTTCTTCGAGATTGATCGGGATTCTTTCCGACAAGATCGGAAAACACAAGGTATTCTATATTTTGGTTCCCTTATCCTTTGTTCCCATTTTTATCATGACGCATTTGGGAAAAACTTCTTTGGCCAACGTCGTGATTTTGACTACGTTCTTTATGGTTCTTGTTTCCGGAAGATGGATTCCTGCGCTTGCATTGATTACGTCCAGTACCGAACCGAAGGACAGAGGTCGTTTTATGACCGTCATTTCTTCGTTTCAAAACTTGGCTTCCGGTTTGGGCGCGACGATCGGAGGAAGTATTCTTTACGCCGCCTCGCCGACCGCTCCATACGAAAACTATGATATAGCCGGTTATCTCGCGATAGGGTTTAACGTGATCGCGCTGATTCTGATTTCGAGAGTGAAGGCCGTTTCTTAAGGAAAGAAAATTCCCGAAAAATTTTGCTCTAATTCTTGACATTTTAATGAGACAGAATATTTTGCAGCCACACGAAAAGGAGGTGGTCTAGTGAATGATAGTTGTTGTAAACAATTGACCTGTGAGGTGGCTGAGCAATAGCCCGGGTTTCACTTGCAATACAGCCGTAATTGGGGCATTGCAATACAATCAGACCACTGACCTTTCTGAGTTTCGCGAACTGGTCATTCTCGAGCTTCCGATCCCGGCAGTTTGATGCCGGAGAAACGATGCAGTCGCTCAGAAGGTTTCCCTCAAAATTCTTCTTTTCCGAACCTTTCAAAAGTGTCCTTCCCGCTCCACCGAAAATTCTTCTCTTTTTTAGAACCGTTTGAGAATCAGGTAGAATGAAACGTGCCCTGATCCTATCCGGAGGAGGAGCCCGAGGCGCTTATCAAGCCGGGGTTCTTCGATATTTAGAAGAAATTCAATTCAAACCGGATGTCATCTGTGGAACTTCCGTAGGAGCGATTACGGCCACCGCGATGGGTTGCGGAATGAACGCGGCCGAGATCACCAAACTCTGGAAGTCGATCGAAGCAAAGAAGGTGATGCGTTATTCCATCTGGAACGATCTCGTAGACATCTTCGTAAAAAGTTATTCACCCTTAACCGATACGACTCCGCTCAAAAATCTTCTCTATTCTCATTTGGACTTTCGAAACCTAAGGAAGAATCCGACGGAAGTGATTATCACGGCGGTGAATATTCTCACCGCCGAACTTGTATTTTTTCGAAACAAAGAAATCGATATCGAACACGTGATGGCCTCGTCCGCGATTCCGATGTTTTTTCCCTGGCAGTATGTGGACGGAGCTCCACACTGGGATGGAGGTGTAATGGCAAACACTCCGATTCTTCCCGCAGTGGAAAGAGGGGCGACGGACATCGTTGTAGTATTACTTTCTCCCGTCGGGGGGATCGACATGGGACTTCCGAAAACGAGAAGAGAAGGTTTGGAAAGGGTCTTCGAGCTTTCTCTCATCGGTTCCTTTCAAACCGTGATGTCCAATATGAATTTTGAAAAGAAAAAAAGAAAAGGCAAAAAATCAAAACTCTCTTCTCTTTTATCCATTCCGAGCGCGGATCGACCGGAATTAAAAATCAGAACGATCGGCCCGAGAACCTCGCTAGGCTTCAGTAGTATATTAAATTTTTCGCAAGTACAGGCGGACTATTTGATCAGCAGAGGTTATGAAGACGCAAGAATTCAGTTTAACGAATAGGAATATACGGAGATTGTGATTTGAATCACGGCTCGTGAAAGTAGAACCGAAGAAAATCAATCGGACGCACCGAGCGATTCAGAAAAGAGAGGCTCTCAAACTGCAACCACAAAGTTTGAAAAGCCAGTAGAGACTCGACTCAACGGTTTTGACCGCGGGCTCTTGAAGAGTAGGTTGCGATTGGCTCTTTGCGAAGCAAAGAGATTCTTATTAAAAAGAAACGCTCTTTACAAGCAAAGAAACTTAGGGGAAAAAGAAATCAATTCGGGGAAATACAAAATGGAAGAATTATTCGTAAAGAACGGACATTTCGCTGGGAAGGACGGGACGATCTATCAGTTGAGAGGAGTCAATCTTTCGGGATCGGCGAAAGTCCCCTCGAAGCCGGACGGAACCACACACTTTGACCAGACTCTTACATTCTACAATCATAGAAACGTTTCCTTTGTGGGAAGACCCTTGGAAGAAAGCCAGGCAGGCGAGCACTTTGATCGTCTTCGGAAGTGGGGATTCAATTTTCTACGATTCATCATCACTTGGGAAGCGATCGAGCACAAGGGCCCCGGAAAATACGATACGGAATACATAGACTACATAGAAAGAATGGTCTCTCTCGCGGGACAAAAAGGACTCTATCTATTTATCGATCCACATCAAGATGTTTGGTCTCGTTTTACGGGAGGAGATGGGGCGCCCGGATGGACTTTGGAAGAATTGGGAATGGACATCGGAAAGATACGAGATTCCGAAACCGCAATCGTACATCATCACCAGGGAAGAAATTATAGAAGAATGTCCTGGCCGCTCAACTATCAGAAGTATGCGTGCGGAACGATGTTTTCTTTATTCTTCGGAGGAAAGGAATTTGCACCCGAAACGAAAATCGGCGGAAAGAACGTTCAGGATTTTTTACAAGATCATTATATAGAATCCGTTCTCAAAATCGTACGCAAACTAAAAAAATACAAACACGTCGTCGGCTTTGATTCTATGAACGAGCCTTCTCCGGGATGGATCGGTAAAAAGAATCTGGGAGAGTTCGAAGCCTTCGGTTTTGGAAAGGTGATCAAAACTCCTCCGTTCAAAGAAATGTATTTATCTGAAGGGCGCGCCGTTTCTGCGGAGCAAGCGTATATGCTCGGGTTCTGGAGTCTTCCTTGGGGAAAGGTTCGATTGAATGCGGGCGGAGTTCCTCTTTGGAAACGAGGACATCAATGTATCTGGAGAAATCACGGAGTTTGGGATTACGATCCGAACGGCGCTCCTATGTTACTCAAACCGGATTACTTCTATAAGAAGAATGGAAGAAAATACGAATTCTATTCCGATTTTATGCAACCCTTTATCAAGAAATTCAAAGAAAGAGTGCAGAAGGTAGAAAGTAGATTTCATATTTTTATAGAAAGTGATCCCTCTCGACTCGAGTTGGAATGGAAAGAAACTCCGAAGAAGAACCACGGTGGTGTCGTGAACGCAACACATTGGTATGATGTTTCGGTGCTCATGCTCAAACGTTATTTTCCTTGGTTCGGAGTTCACGTTTTCAAAGCAAAGCCGGTTTTCGGAAGCGAAAATATCGATAAGGCTTACGAAGAAACGATTCGAATGATCCGGGAAATGTCCGAAAAAAATATGGGAAATTGTCCGACCGTAATCGGAGAAACGGGACTTCCGATGGATTTGAATCAGAGAGTCGCGTATCTCAAAAAAGATTACGGGGTTTTAGAAAAAGCTTTGGATCGAATCATGAAGGCGATCGAAAAAAATTTCGTAAACCTCGCCCTTTGGAATTATACTCCGGATCATACTCACAGTTTGGGAGATCGTTGGAACGAAGAAGATCTTTCTATTTATTCATTGGACACACCCACGGCTTACGACGAAGACGGAGGACGGGCGGTAAAGGCCTTTAGCCGACCTTATCCGGTTCGAACGAAGGGTTTACCCGTGGCCTTGTCTTTTGATATGGAACGTTCTCTATTCAAATTTTCTTTTCGACAAGAAGGAGATTTATTTCCGGAAACCGAAATATTCATTCCGGACATTCATTATAAGAATGGCTTTGAAGTTTTGGTGAATGCGGGTTCGTATCAGTACGACGCCCGTGCCAGAATACTCAAGTTTAAGGGAGAAAAAGGAATTCTACATTATGGAATAACCATTTTACCGTCGAAAAAATCACTTTTCAGGGAACAAGATCGGACTAAAGTGGTTCCGAATACTCAAAAGAGGAAGATTAGATGAAAAAAGTTCTCATGATTACCCTAAGCGCTGTAGCAGTTCTATCTCTGACTGTTATGTGCGGCGGACCAAAACATTCGGCGGAAGAATGCGCTCCGATCGTTGAAGAAATGCTAACCAACCTGACAGCAGGACAAAAAGCAGACGATACCGCAAACATCGCAACCATGAAAGCGACATTAGTTCCTGTTTTACAAAAAGAATGTATGTCTGGAAAATTTGATCTGACTTGTCTCAAGTCCGCGAAAAGCATTCCCGCAATTCAGGCTTGTAAGAAATAAGATTTTTCCAATCAAAGTAAAGCAGGGAAGGATTTCTTCTTCTCTGCTTTTTTTTTATCGAATCTTTCTCTCGATTTACCTTTTTCTTCTCACCTACTTCATTCTTCTAAAAGAAAAAAACCTTCCTCTTCCGAATAACATCCGTGTTCTCGATACGGACCCGAAGGATAGAAATGGATCTTTTGCGCGTAGCGCCGACCGATTCTTAGACAATTCAGACAGATATCCCAGCGAATCGCCCAGTCGCATTCTTCCTTTCGAAAAGAGGGAAAGACCCGTAAAAGGGGTTTTGATTCCGGTTGTTCTTGAGTTTTCTGATTGGGTTCGTTTTGAGAAAATATCGGAAAGGAGAATTCGAGTAAAAGTCCAAAACAAAACAATCCAACCATGCAAAGTTTAGAAATTAGGATCGGATTTCCATAACCTAATATTCTATTTTCCGGTTTGGGTTCGTTTTGAAAAAATGAGGACATCTAAGAATTGTATCGAAAGAATCGATTCCTATAAGGAGAGAAATTTTCTCCGATTCGATTTTTAGATTCACAATGATTTTAAGGAGGAAAAAGTTCTTCTTCTCTTTTTCTCGCAGACCAAATCTTGAAGAGGGAAAGCCCGAAGAGGAGGATGGAAATTCCGTTTGCGATATGACTCCAAATCGAAGGGGTAGGTCCGTCTTCTCCTTGCATCAGAATTTGCGTAGTCAAGAGCAAGACTAAACTTCCTATGAGGGTAAATACCCATTTTCCGCCTGGTTTTTTTGATTCGGATCGAATCCAAAATGAAAGGGGAATCAAGATTCCCGCAAAGATCACATTCCCCCAAAACGTGTGCATCTCTCGGATGACAAGTCCGATTCCGCAGACCCCGACGAGCCAAGCTGGGATCAAATAAAAGTAACGTGGACGAATCCTTTGATCCAAAGTGAGTTCCAAAATTCCGCCTGCAAGACTAAGGATGGAACAAAAAATCAAGATTCCCCAAGGATTCCAAGTAACGTCGTAAAAACTTAAAATGATAGAAACAAGTGCGGCAAAAATTCCCAATGCTCCGCCGGTTCCGTTATAAACGATTGTCATGAGACGCCTCGGTTTATTAACAAACGGCCTGCCTTTTTTTTCGTAAAAAAAGGCGCTGATTCAAAAGCGTTGTTTTCGAGCGGATCCGATCTTTTAGGAAAGAGTCCGTATTCTTCTTATAAAAAAAATAATTTTGTCTTTTGAATGCGCCCGAAATGAAAGTCATTGGAACCGTATAGTGTATGGGAAATATATTCATTACTCCGGTTGCGAAAGTTGAAGACCGCCTCGCCGTTGAAGGGAAGACAAATGTAGAAACATTTTTGATCCCGGAAAGATATTGGAAAAGACTGAACGCAGAGGAGAAAGTTTTTCTCCGAAAGAAAATCCCGGTCTTGATGAGAAGATATGGAAAGTATCTTCTCTCTTTAAAGAGGATCAATCCGGAAGTCGGCAAAACGATGTATCAAAAAAATCAAGGCACTCTGAAACGGATCAACGTAAGAATGGATTTTGGGACATGGGCCGTTCTGAGTTCTTATGCAACAGCCCATGGTGTCTCCCGTTGTTTTCTCGTAAATTATATGCTTTGGCTGGAAGAAATTGGAGTTGGAGAATCTATCAGTGAAACTTTAAATGTGGGAACTCCACCATTTTACGATTATTACCGCAATATCTTGACCTTAGATTTAGTCTCAAACACGATTTCGAGAGAATTTATTTTCGCTCCGAATCCAATTTACGCAAAAGACCGCATTCAATATTACTAAGATTCTTCGATTCCCGCGAGAACGGTTTCCGGATTCTCCTAACAACGCATGGGAGAAGGGCCGAAGTTTCCCAAAACCTCCATTGACTTTTTCTCAAATCATAGATCGAATGGACTTTCCAATCCAGTCGAAGAAGAAAAAGGAAAAACAAAAAATGTTCAAACGAAAACTTCCGATGACTCCCTTCCTTGTCCTTTTGCTCCTCACATTTTTTACCGGAACCGTATCCGCATTCGATCACACGCATTCCAAATTTTCGAACGAACTTAAAAAATACGTTCAAAACGGAATGGTCGATTATTCATCCTGGAAAACAAATCGTTCCGCATTGGATTCTTATTTACAGAATTTGAGCGCGGTCGACGAAAAGGAATATTCTTCTTTTTCGAATTCGGAGCGACTGAGCTTTCTTATCAACGCGTATAACGCGTTTACGATTCGTTTGATTCTCGATCATTATCCGCTGAAAAGTATCAAGGATCTCGGTGGGATTTTTTCCGGACCCTGGAAAATTGAATTCTTTACTCTCCTAGGAACCAAGAAGAATCTGGACTGGATCGAGCACGAAAAACTCAGAAAGGATTTTCAGGAACCCAGAATTCATTTTGCGATCAACTGCGCCTCGAAAGGATGTCCTCCGATTCTGAACGAGGCTTATCAAGCGGCAAAACTAGAAGAACAAATGAGTTCCGTTGCAAAAAAATTTCTCTCCGATTCTAAATACAATCGATACGATTCATCGAAAAAAATTCTTTACCTTTCCAAGATTTTCCAGTGGTTTCAGGCGGACTTTACCCGTAAAAGTGGGAGCCTAATTTCCTTCTTCAACGCAAATTCCGGACTTCCCCCGGTCCCGGCCTCCGCGGAGATCCAACATCTGGATTACGATTGGAATCTGAATCAAAGGAAATAATCCGGTCGGTTCTGAAAAAAAAACTGCAAATCTGAAAAAAAGGCGAATTCACTCTGTTAACTTATGACAGAGAAGGCTGGAGCGGTCGCGGAATTTACTTGAAATTGGGTTTCCCATCTTCAACGTAGTTCCAATGACCTCCCGGAAAGATTTTATGGATGCTCTCTATCGAGAGTATAGTGGAAAGATTTTTGATTTCCTCTATAAATATTCCTCCGGGAATCCTGAAGTGGCTATGGATCTCATGCAGGATACGTTCCTGAATTTTTTCAGGAAGTATTCGGATTCGGACCTGGATAAGGAACAAGCGATTCGTTTGCTCTATACGATCGCTCGAAACCGTTCCATCAATCATTCGCGGAAATTTTCGACCGTAAAGGAAAGCGGGAATTCCGAGATGCAGGACTTTCAGGAAAAGAAGCTTTCCTTCGTTAGAAAAGCCGAGCTCAAAGATCTGGAAGAACGCCTCCTGGTTTGTTTGGATGAACTGGAAGAAGACGAAAGATATGCTCTGATCCTTCGGTTTATGGAAGATTATAATTTGTCTACGATTGCTGAAATTATGGACATTTCGGTTTCGACCGCTTCGCGGTTGGTCGTGAAAGCGACTGCGAAGGTGACTGAAATCGCGGAAAAAAAGAATTTGAAGCCCTGATTGAATCATATAAAAAAAGTTGGAAGCATCGGGAATGGAAAGGGAAGAGAAGATAAAAGAAATTCTGCTGGAAGGCAAGCAGAACGAACTAAGTCCATCCGTGGAATGGCTCGGCAAAGGTCTGAGTAGTTCTTGGGTTGAGTATTCTCCCAAACAATCAGACTTTGAGTCGCTCTATACCCGTGCCCAGACATCGAAAGTGGTTCCCATCTCCCGCTTTGCAAAAAATAAAATCGTAATTTCACTTTCTGCCGCGGCTATTTTTTTAATGGCAATTACATTAGGATATTATTCTATTCTTAAGGATAGCCCTCCTCTAAGCTTGGAAAAAGGGGGAGTCGAGATTTCTCAGGTAGAAGGAGAAGCCTATTTAACTTCTACCGATCCGAAAGATAAAATTCTTCTCAAGCCGGGAGTTCGAATCCAAGAAGGGCAAAGAGTTGTCACCTCTTCAAAGGCGTTTTTGAATCTGAAAGTATCCGAGGGAATTGCGGTCCGTGTGCTCGGGGATTCTCAAGTTTCATTCCGCAAGATCGATCTTTCAACTCATTATAAAATCGGAATCGATTTGGAAAAAGGCGAACTTTTAGCTCATATTCATAAGAATCTGAAGAAGGAAGAATTTTCCGTACGTTCCGAAACTGTCAGTGCCGAGGTTCGTGGGACCAGTTTTAGTTTTCAAAATCTTCCCGGCGAAGGAACCAAGATTCAAGTTTTAGAAGGTAGAGTCGCCGTCAGCGCGAGAGCGGATTCTCAAAAGACCGCGCCGGAAGGGGAGCAGGTTTTAGAACCGAACCAGGCGATTTTTGTGAGTCCAAAAGGTTTTGTTCGGAGTCTTCTCAAGGAATCCGAAAAGGATCTCTTAAATTCCGAATTCGATAAGTTGCCAATCGAAAGCATTCCTCGGGATAAGAATAAGGGATATTCCAGTAAACAGGAACTCCTGACGGAATTTCAAAGAATGGAACGGATTGTCCTCTTGGATGGAAAAACAATCGAGGGTGTCATCGTTGACATGGACGAAAAAGCGATGTATGTTCAAACTCTCGAAAAGGAAATTACGATTCCTCGAGAGTCCGTATCCGAAGTGATTCAAGTCCACTAAACGAAATTCTCTTTGACAGGGGGCCGCTAAATCGGGAAATTTAGTCCTCGAGGACCCCGCATGACACAAGACGACCCCGGTAAAAAGAGGATTTTTAGCAACTACATCATCGACCGGGATTTCCAACTCAAATTCTTACTGAATTATTCTTTACTCATTCTTTTCGGACTTCTTTTGACCGTCGGCTTTCTCTATTGGTTGAATTATACAAAATTTGACAAGGGTGTTGTATTCCGTTTGAGAAACGATCCCGTCAAAGTTTATCAAAAAGGTTTCGAAGAACTAAACGGAGTCGAAAGAGAAAAGTTCGTAGAAAGAGAAATCTTTCTTCCGGACTACGATCACAGGCTGGATATGTTTACGATCCAAGTGAACGGGATTCTTCTTTTATCGGGTTTGTTTCTGGGAATGACCGCAATTTTTACCGTAGTCTATTCGCATAAGATGGCCGGTCCGGTTTACAATATCAAAAATCATCTCAAAAGATTAGCGGATGGAGAGAATCTCAAAAAGATCAAAATCCGTAAAGGGGATGAATTTCAGGAGCTCGCCGACCTTCTCAATCAGGTTATAGAAAAGAGGATCAACAATCCAAAGAGTTAAACTTTTCACGAACGCGAAAGAATTTACATGTTCCATGAGATTCTTTCCGTTTGAACATAGGCACTTTTGGAAATTAATTGTAGATTTTTTCCCAAACCTATGTAAACCTTCTCGGTATGATTCGTAGCGTTTTACTTCCTTTTTCTTTGATTCTTCTTTTTCCGCATTTCGTTTTTGCGGAGGAAGAAGTTGCGATCGCTCTCTTTGTAACGGGAAAGGTTCAATATACTCTCAGCGGAAAGACGGAAGCCCTCAAAAAGAATGTTGTTCTCACAAAGACCGCAAAGGTGGAAACCGGAGACGGGAAGGCGGATCTTCAATTGGGCGCAAATGCTGTGGTTCGTCTCGCTCCTTTCACCAAGATAGAAATTTCGGAACTCTATTCCGATGGAACCAAAAATAAAACCAAGGTCAATCTGGTTTCCGGTAAACTTTTTGCCAACGTTCAAAAATCGAATAAAAAGGAAGACTTGGAAGTCTCTTCCGTTTCCTATACCGCCGGTGTTCGTGGAACTCAGTTCGTTATCAGTGAAGATCAGGAAACTGCTCCGAAAAACGAGGACTCTTCAATCCCGAACGGGGTTTTCGTAAACGAAGGTCAGGTTGCGGTCAATTCTTCCTCCGGCGGCGAGTTGGACTTGAAAGCGGGAGAACAGGCCTCCTGGAACGGAAAGGAATTACTTCTCGAACCTCTCAAAGAATTCATGAAGGAGAAGATGAAAATCATTCAGACTTTTAAGACGATCAAGGCTGAGAATTATCAGATGCTCAAAGATCAGAAATTGAAGAATAAAGAACTTCTCGAAAACTTTCCAAAACCATAATATTCTTTTATTGGAATGTTCTCGCCGCGTTCTGCGAACGCGGCGTTGTCGTTACAAACGCCTTCCACCCCTTTCAAATCCAAGTTCCCACAGACGAACCGAATTCTTCTATGATAATTCAAGGATTTTCGGAGATGAACTTTTTGATCGCCTCGGCTAATTCTTCGCCTTTGTCTTCCTGCAAAAAATGTCCTGCTTTTGTGATCGTAATGTGTTTTTGACCTTTGGTTCCCGGAACGAGTCTTCGAAAGAAAACGTCCGCTCCTTTGGTAATCGGATCGCTGTCGCTAAAGGTCAAAAGAAACGGCTTCTTCCAAACTTTTAAAATTTCCCAGGCTTTTCGATTCGCTTCGGAGGCGGGATCATCCGGAGTGATAGGAACCAATGCCGGAAATTTGCGAGCTCCCGCCTTATATTTTTCTTCGGGAAAAGGCGCGTCATAGCCGGCGACGATTTCTTTGGAAAGATCGGATACACATCCGTTTTTTACGATCGATCCGATCGAAAGTCGTTTTACGTTCTGAGAAAAATGCCTCCACTTCAAAAAGTCTTCCTTCGGTGGAATGTCCCCCGTGGGAAGAAACGTATTTGCCGCGACTACTCTGGAAAATCGATCCGGATTCTCGGCTACAAGTCGAAGTCCTAAGAGTCCGCCCCAGTCTTGACAAAAGAGGGTCATATTCTTGAGGTCGAGCCCGAGAAAGAATTCCTTTAACCAATCCATATGACTTTGATAAGAATAGAATTCGGGGTCGCTCGGTTTGTCGGATTTTCCAAAACCGATGAGGTCGGGTGCAATGACTCGATAGCCCGCGGCGGCCAAAGGGGGGATCATTTTACGATAGAGAAAAGACCAGGATGGTTCTCCATGAAGTAAAAGTATGGTCTCACTCGCGTCCTTTTTTCCTTCGTCTACATAGTGCATCCTCAGGTTTTGAATTTGATAGTAGTTCGGCTGAAACTTGTAACCTGGAAGATTGTCGAAGGCTGAATCCGGTGTTCTTAAAATTTCCATGGGGTTTTAGAATGCGCGAGATATTCTTTCCGGGAAGCATTTTTCTCTGCCTTTCGTTCCTCGTTTTTGGAAAAAGGGGTTGCCTGCCGGTTTTTGGTCACCGACACTTTTTCGGTTTGAAGATGAGATTCCATTCTGGATTTCAAATCTTCTTCTCTTCGGTTCAGAATTTTGTAAAAGAGAGGTCTTTCCGACTTTTGTAAGAAGGCTTTGAGAAATCCTTTGTAGGATGTCTTACAACTTCGGAGTATTCGAGAGACACCTTTCGTTCGTTTTTAATGTGACATAAGATACATTATCGGAAGTAATACATTCTGTCTACTTTATGTATTTGGCTCCCCTCGACCGAATCTTTTATACTTTTCGGCGCTGAAAACCCCGAGGTACTAAAAACCTCGGAGATATTCCAATCAAAACCTCAAAATGGAATTTCTCACTGGGAAGAGATTTTTCCAAAAAATTTACGAAGTCTTCGGTAAAACGATATAGCGCAGTCTTGGAAAATGAACGTGAACCAATCCGGTTTTCGGTGTGTCGTTTGCGAGAACAATCGTCTCGTCATCCAAGTGGACCAACTTTCCGAAAATTCGTTCGTGATCGTAATTTTCCGGATGAACGATCACTTCCTGCCCGGCTTTGAGGTCGTATGGTTCGGGTACGACATTCGCGGAAACGATCGGGTTTGGAGAACTTGCAGACGCCGTTTTGAGCGCGTCTTCCGCGGTTAACAAAACGGATTCTCCGGCGCCGAATGTTTTCATTCTTGCAAACCATTCATGCAGGTTTTCATGACCGGGGACGAGAGGTTTGAATTTACGAATCGTATTTAAGAACCAAAAAATTTGATAGATCGCGAAGTCTCCTCGGGCCGGAATCTCTCCGCCGAAAAACTGTTTTTTCGCCAAGGCCTTTGCGAACTCGGGAAGAATTTTGGAAAGGCTGAGGTGGAGATACGGAACCAGCTTCTCCATATTCTCCCTCGTTAATTTTTCTTGAGGTTGCATCGCCGCACGATCGTCGACGAGTTCTTGCGGAAGTTTTTGCGCATAGGATCCCATCACGAATTTCGCCACTTTCAAGAATATGTCTGCGTCTACTAATTCGGCAAAAAGGTTAGCCGATGCCGCGTCCGCGTTTTCACGCGAGATCGGAGGCTCCGGAAAAATTCCATTGAGTTTTTCAATGATCAATCGTGAATCGCAATAAAGATCGGATCCGATCTGCAACACGGGCGCCCTTCTATATCCTCCGGTCAAAATCGTTTGATCCGGTTTAGGCAACGTTACGGGCGTGATTACGGATAACCAACTCGCTTTCTTGTATCCTAAAAAGAGTCGAACTCTTTCGGAATAAGGAGAAGCCGGATAATGATGAAGAATGATTTCTTTTTCTTTGGTCATTCTTCAGAGGATAGGAAATTGCTTTCTTTCGGACAAATCAATTTCTCTTTCGAAGCCGTTTTAACGTTGGAAAAGATAGGTCAAAAATTCTTATTTTCGCTTCTTTCTCATAGGTTTTAAATCGAATGAAAGACCTATTTTATCTTTTAGGCGTTCCACAGCTCGGTTCATTTTGATGTCCTTCGACGGAAATTTCGAGTTTCTTTTTTCAGTTTGTCACGGAGGAATGCTGAAAATTCTTCCCATCCTTTTTTCCGTATCAGTCCATATCCTATCACTCTTTTTTTAAAACGAACAAGGTATTAGAATGAAATATGCAGTCATTACGGGCGGAACGGAAGGAATCGGTAAGGCGACCGTCTTCGGACTCGCGAGCAAAGGTTGGGCGATTACGATGGTTGTTAGAAACTCCGATAAGGCCGGAAAGATGATCGAAGAGGTTCAAGCCAAAACGGGAAACAAAAACGTCGACTTCGTTCTCTGCGATCTTTCCTCTCTTTCACAGGTAGCAAAGGTCGGTAAAGAATTGTCGAAAAAACTCCCGAAGATCGACGCATTGATCAACAACGCAGGTTTGATCTCTCCGGTAAGAACGCTTTCCGTAGACGGTTTCGAATCGAACTTTGCAGTCAATCATCTCGCTCACGTTCTACTTACGAACCTTCTCCTCGAGAATCTGATCGCCGCTGACCAGGGAAGAATCATCGCCGTTAGTTCCAAACTCTATAAGAACGCAAAGCCGGACGTTCAAGATTTTCAAAAGGAAAAGTCGTATTCTTGGATGACCGCCTATTCCGATTCCAAATTGTTTAATATTTTCTTTATTCAAGAACTCTCTGAAAAACTAAAGGGCACAAAGGTTACGGCTAACGCGCTTCATCCCGGCGTAGTCAGCACCGAACTTGCAAGAGAAATAAAGGGACCGATCGGATTTATCTATTCCGGTATTCAGAAATTGTTCTTTCTGTCCCCGGAAAAAGGCGCCGAGACCTCGATCTATCTCGCGGATTCCCCCGAGGTTTCAGGGATTACCGGTCAATACTTTGATAGTAAGAAGCGACAAAATTTGACCGGTCCGGCGTTGAATTCTTCCCTTAAATCGAAACTGCTGGAGGAAACGAACCGAATTCTCTCCAAAACATATTAGATTATTCTAAAATGTTCCTCGAAGAGAAAGTCGAACGGAGCGAGGGGGTGAAGGTCTTGTATGTATATCGTTGTATCCACCTTCTTCCGGTCCTTCCGCTTCGTGTTTCAGGCGGGAAGCATAGTAGTAATCGATATCGCTTAAAAAATCCTTTCAGAAAGGGCTAACGATGGGAAGATTGCATGCCCGAAAAAACTATAAAATATCAGGGATCCTTATCGCCTACTACCCCTCACGACCACGTTAGTCGTTTTTAAGTTGGAAAATATTTTTAGATCATTGAGTTCGAGAGAATCAATGTACAAACTCCAATGGAAGTTCTTTGGATCTCTCTAGATTTTAATCAATCCGGAGCGAAGAGAGCGAGCGATTGAAAACGGCGTTCACGAAACTCAGTCGATTCCGAGCATTCTATAAACTTTCGTTATATCTATGGAATTGCGAACGTGGTCCGCGAGCCTATCCAGAGCCTTTTCAACACCGTATTGATTTTGAATTTCGACTAACGCTTGTTTCCCCTTACGAATTCGAATCTTATCTATAAATTTTCTTCGGAACTCGTCTTCGTCAAAAACCCCGTGAATATAAGTTCCCCAAATTCTTCCGTTTTTGTGGCCGTGACCAAGAGAATCCTCCGTTTCTTTTGAGAACAATTCGATCGTTTGTTCGAACGCTTTCGATCTACCATGGTGAATTTCGTATCCGCGTACGAGATCGCCCGTCGGTAGATGAGTTGCGGCAACTTGTCTAAGAGATTTAGATAACTCTAATACAGTTGAAATGTCCAGAAGTCCTAATCCTTCGGAGATTCCTCCATCGGTTTCGATTCGATGTGGATCGGCGATCGTTCTTCCCAGCATCTGATAACCGCCGCAGATCCCCACGATTTCCGTTTTTTCATTCCGTGATAGAATACGAATTCTTTCTGCTAAACCGACATCACGAAGATGTTCGAGATCGGCGATGACGTTTTTACTTCCCGGGAGTAGGATCACATCCGGTTCACCGAGATCCGTCAGGCTTCGAACGATCCGAACTCGAACATCCGGCTCCGCCCTGAGCGCGTCCATGTCCGTATGATTGGAAATATGCGGTAAGTCGATTAGGGCCACATCGATCCTATCTCCGAGGTCGGAGCGATCGTCTAACGCACCGGATTTGAATTCGAGGGAGTCTTCTTCCGGAAGCTCCAAATTCTGAAGATGTGGCACGATTCCAAAAACCGGTTTTCTCGTGTATTCCTCGAGATATTCGGTTCCGGTCTTGAGGAGTTCTTTAACACCTCGAAAACGATTGATCACGAAGCCTGAGATAAGTTTTCTTTCCCATTCTGCGAGAGTCTCCATGGTTCCTATAATGGAGCCGAATAAACCTCCGTGATCGATGTTCCCGATCAATAAAACTTTCGCTACGGCATACTCCGCCATTCTCATGTTTACGATGTCGTTCTTTTTTAGATTCACTTCGGAGACACTTCCCGCTCCTTCTATTATAATTACGTTATATTCGGAAGCAAGGGAGTCGTAGGCTTTTTTTACTTCGGCGAAGGCGGTCGTTTTGTATTTGGAATAGTCTCGGAAATCCATGGAGGCGACTGGTTTGCCGTTGATGACAACCTGGGCATCTTTCTCACTCGACGGCTTGAGCAGGATCGGATTCATCCGAATGTCGGGAAGAATTTTTGAGGCCTGAGCCTGTAACGCTTGAGCTCTTCCGATCTCCCCTCCTCCCGGAGTTACGAAAGAATTGAGGGCCATGTTCTGGGCTTTAAAGGGCGCTACCTTAAAACCGTCTTGAACTAAAATGCGACAGAGAGCGCTCGTAAGAATACTTTTTCCCACGTTAGACGCCGTCCCTTGAAACATCAAGGCCGGCGTTTTTCGGCGAACTTTCGGACTTTCCCTTTTGTTAGAGTTTAGTAAGCTCAAGGCGCCGATCAGTTTCTCGTTTTCTTCCGGAGATTTGATTGCAATTCTGAAAAAACGATTGGAAAGTCCGTTGAAGTCTTCGTAAGGACGGATCCCGATTCTATGTTCTTTCAATAAGAATTCAGAGACGGCATTTCCCGTTTTTTCATTCCTTGTCTTTATGAGAAGAAAGTTTGCCTCTCCAGGAAATACTTTCAAAAAATCTAAATTAGAAAGATTTAAAAATAGATTCTCTCTCCAAAGAGTTGTCAATCGCCTCGAATTTTGAAAAAATTCCTCGTCATCGATCGCTTTTTCGAAGACGGACGCCGCCAATGTGTTGACGTTCCAAGCGGGAAGCCTACGCGATATTTGGGAAATAATTTCTGGAGATGCGAAACAAACTCCGATCCTAAGTCCGGGAATTGCGAGAATGTTTGTCAGAGACCAAATGAGAATCACGTTTTTCGGAAGTCTCTTCCGAAAAGAAAGTCCTTCTTCGCAAAAGTCGATCGAAGATTCATCGATCGCAAAGATAGAATTCGGGAATTCCTCGGTTAAAGATAAAATTTCGGTTGGGACCAGGCTTACCCCGGTCGGGTTGTTCGGATGACCGAAAAAGAGGAGAGCCTTCCGTTTGGGATCTTTGTTCAGAACGGTCCGGATAGAATCCGCATCGAGGCGGAACGAATCTTCTTCTTTGAGTCGTATTTCTTGAACGGGGATTTTAGCGACGTCCAAAGCCTTTTTATATTCTCCATAGGAAGGCACGGGTAGAACTGCAAAATCGAATTCGGAAACGAAGGGGATTTGACGGATCAGTTCGGAGGCTCCGTTTCCGAATACAATCTGATCAGGATAGATTCCAAATTTAGAATATAGTTTCGCCTTAAGTGAAGGATATTCCGGGTCGGGATAAACGACGAGTTCGCTGATCTTGGAATGAATCAAGGGGCGTAACCATTCCGGAAAACCGATTGGGTTGACGTTTGTAGAAAAATCCAAAATCTCTTCGGGGTTATAGCCGGTAATCTTCACAGGTTCATTTAAATTTACATCGTGCTGGAAAGGTCGCATATGCATTCTTATCTTGGAGCCGAATCTATTTCGAAACGCATCCGTTTCCGTGCACTCAAAAAAGATTCTTTCGGCATAGGAAACGATCGTTTTCTTGTCTTTTTTGAAAGAATCAAGTTAGTCGCCCGGATTTTGTTTCCAAATTCGTTCTTTCCGATTCTCTCGTAGAAACGGTGTAAGGTGAACGGGAAATATATTTATTTCTTAAAAGAATCTACCTGAGAGAATGTAAAGCCGCGTTTTCCTTTTTCGCAATATCCGGAGCCATGGAAATCGGACGTGTGTTTGACGGCGGCGGATCCCCGGACCGATTGGAACCGCCTTCCCCGGACTACGAAAGGAGAGGTCTTGGTTCCAATGAAAACAGACCGCAAATCCAGCGGTGAAAGAATCGATTCTATGGAATGGATTCTATTCATCCGAAATCGAAAATGCGAAGATCTTTTTTTTTCGAGTTGTTCCGATTCGATTTGTATCCTATGATAAAGGTTGGTTCCAAATATTGGACACGGAACGATAGGATCGAAACGAAAGATAAAACGATCGAATCGAGATTTCCGGAAAGGCGTTTGAAGATTGAGTATTTGTTCGGGCTTCTACGATAGTCGACGATCGTAAGAATCCTGCTTGACCTCGACCACAAGAAGTTTATACATTCCGCATGTTTCTTCTCGCACAAGCTCGTCCCGTTTTAGTCTGGCCCGAATTCTCCTGGATCCCGGTCATCAACGGAACCATCTTCGTCGTGCTTCTGGTACTTGCGGGATATTGGCTTGAAAAAAGGTTTCGCCGCTCAAACGAGCTTCGAGCCATGTATCGAGCGAGAATTCTCAAAAAACTTCCTCTCACCTATCTCAACGGAAGAGACGTTATACACATCCATACTTTTTTAGACCAGGCAAACGTTTCGGATCTGAGGAGGATGGTAGAATCCCCTTCTTGGTTTCAGGATGTTTTGCTCCCGGAACTCGCGATCTATCTCGCGCACTTAGGAGAACTTCCCGCTTGGAGGGACGTTCTGATCTTCAAGAGGTTGCAACACCTTGTTCACGATTTGGGTCCTCATCCGAAAAAGATCGTTCCGGTCGTATTCTTAACGGATGGAGAAGAAGCATTCCCCGGTTTGATATATTCCGGTCCGATCGTCCCGGAGTCGGTTCAAAAAACCTTTCATGCAAAGGTCTTTACGAAAAAAATCTACCACTCGTTTCCGATCGGAGCCGGAGAAAAAATCCATGTTCTTTTTTCCGGAGACGATCGAGAATGGATTCGTTTCGACGCGACGATTCTCAATGTCAAAGGAAACGATATCGGAATCCAAATTCTTACGGCGCCGGAAAAAGACGCCGAAAAAACGAAAACCTGGGGCGGGGTTCATATGGCGGGTGCAACCGGCCAGGATGATCAACCTCTTCCCGACGAATTTAGAGAGAGCCTTCATCAGATTCTAAGATATTCCGGAATGAGTGCATCGGCGACTGCGGATATTCAAAAAAGGGTCAACGCTTTCAAAGAACATCCGGGTCTCGTTCGGAAGGATCACAAGCCGGAAGATATTCAGACGTTTTTACAATTGTATGCTTCTTGTTATGCGAAGTATCGTTCTGACATTTCACCGATTCCAAAACCGGTTCTTTTGTTCCTTCATTTTTTCTTTTTGGATGAGAATCTACTTTCTCCTTCCAGAATCGTTCAACTCTACTCGACCTTGGAAAAATTGAGAAATCGTTCCGAAGAACCGTATCCGTCTAACCACAATCTTGCGATCTATCTTTTACCGGAATGGTTGGGTCTGATTCTTTCCGGAAAAAAAACTCCATCCCGAAATCATCTCGCCCAATCTTACGAACAAGTCAAAGCTTCTCTCGTTCGTAAAACCGGTAAGGACGACTCCGCCGATCAAAGCGGGATCGAGGACCTCCTACATCTTCTGGACTGGGAGTTGAGCAATCTTTTATACAACGGGATCATCGGGGTTTCCACAAATCCAACGCTTGCCTATCCGATTCTTTCCGAGGATCAGATGTACGGAGAGACGGATGCGTTTTTGATGACTCCGGAAAAACTCAAGGCAGTCGTAGATCACGTTCATAAGATAGACAGACATCTTTTTCACAGACAGATCACCTTCGAACCGGAGCAAACTCCGGGAAAACCCGAACTTGCTATGAAGGAAATTTTTCCGGATTGTATCATTCTTCCCGTGTTCGGAAACAGAGGAGTCCTCTGGCAAGAGGTGACTTCCGGTTTGAGTTCGAGAGGAAGACTAGTGTTCCCGCAGATTCTCAACGAAAACATGACCTTAGCGATCACGAGAACCTTGGGAGAATTCCGCTGGGAAATTGAAAGAACGGTTCGAGGAAGGAAGTGGAAGGATTCTTCTCCTCCTTCGTTGACCTCCGAGTATTTTTTATATCTGGAGAATTATCGTAAGTCGCCGGCTCTCACACCGGACGCGAAAAAAGGAATCGATCAGCAATTGATGAAGTATAAGAAGAATCTAAAGGACATCTTCGGTTCCGATTATTCATATTGGATTTTATTCGAGTCTTCCGGGAAGCTCCGACTCAATCGCGTTTGCAGAGACATTCTAAACCGTTATGTGCCCTTTGCTCCGGAGATTCGGACGAATCTTCGAAAAGATCCGGTTCTCCGGGAATCTATGGATTCCTTTGAGGCGAGAAAACGTAGACTCGTTTCCGGAATCAAAAAAAGATACAACCCGTATTTTCAAGCCGGCAATGTTCCCGTGGAAGTTCAGGAAACGATCAAGTTATTCGAAGAAATGTAAGAATATTATAATAATCTTTCAAAAGCCGAGGTTCTATAATCCTTCGTGACGAAGAATTTCGCGCTACAAACGGGACAAGCGTAGTTCCCGGAGCTCTGAATTTTCAAAAGATGAAAGCAGATGGGACAATTCACCAGAACCGGAGATCCTTCCGAAAAACCTTGGTCCTGAGCGTCGTCCTTTGCTATAAGATGCGACTTTGCCGATTCTCTGTCTTGAAAAACGGGAATGGAAGTTTTGCCGTCCGAAGAAAGATCGATTCCGTCCTGAACCGTACAAATGGCGAATTTAGAATCCGGAAAACGTTCCGGAAGTCGGTTTAAAATCGAGGCTCCTTCGAGGGTCGCTGAGTTCAAGCCGGAAGCGTCCAGTAAAATTCTTCTTGGGGCTTCGGAAAGTTCTTCCAACTTGGAGAATAGGGCTTCTCCGAGTTTAAAGTCCAAATCCCCTTGGAGGTTGATGATAATTTCTTTCAAAGTGTACCGATCTAAAACCGATTTATTCTCCTATTGGAGTGGGGCAAGAAAAGAATTTCTGCAACACATTTTTCGAATCGGTCAAAAATCGGCGTTCGTTATTTCAAAAAGATTGGACTTTTAGGAACAAGAGGATTTTATTTCCTACATGCTCGGTCAATGGAATCGGAGAATGTGGATTTTCCCTTTGGATCTTTTGTTCATGGGAATTTCTTTCTTTTTGGCACATTGGATCCGCTTCGAATCCTTCGTCTTTTTAGTTCCACCCGAAAGATTTATAACTTCTCTCGTCATCGTAATTCTTGTACGCGCGGGAGTTTTTATCCTTTCGGATATTTACAGATCGATCTGGGCGTACGCCTCGATTCACGATCTGGTGGAAATCATCAAGGTGACTTTGCTCTCTTCCTTGATTTCGACCACCGCACTTCTCTTTTACAATCGTTTCGAACAACTCTCCAGAATGGTTCCCGTTCTGGATACGTTACTCCTTCTCAGCTTTTTGTGTATTCGTAGTTTTTCTTGGAGAGTGTTTCGAGATCAGTACATTCTTAAAAAATCAAAGGAAGAAGGAGTTCCTACTCTGATTCTAGGAGCCGGAAAAGTGGGCGCCACACTCCTCTCCGAAATCAGAAGACACAACGAACTCAAACTCAATCCGGTCGGTTTTTTGGACGATAACGTCCAGAAAATCGGGGCTCATATCCAAGGTGTTCCGATTCTTGCGAAGATAGAACAAGCCGAACAAATGATCAGCCAGTTCGGGGTCAAACAAGTCATCATCGCCATTTCCAATCCGGATGGAAAGTTGATCAGCCGTTTGATCCGTTCCTTCGAAAACTCGGACGTGAAGTTCAAAATTCTTCCTTCACTGGGTTCTTTGTTTTTTGATTCTCCCAAGTTGAATCAACTTCGGGAAGTTCAGGTCGAAGACCTTTTGGGTCGTCCGGTCGTCGATCTCGAAATCGAATCCATTCGTTCTTATCTAAAAGGTAAATCCATTCTTGTCACCGGAGCCGGCGGTTCGATCGGTAGCGAACTCTGCAGACAAGTCGCGGTGTTCGAACCTTCTCGGATTCTTCTTTTGGATTCCGCAGAAACTCCGTTATACGAAATCGAGTACGAACTCAAGAAAAAATTACAAGGTCAGAACATCGAACTCGTTCCGATCGTAGCCGATATCAAAAATCTTTCTCGTGTGAGTTCCATCTTTGAAAGACATTCTCCGCAAGTTGTCTTTCATTCCGCCGCTTACAAACACGTTCCGATGATGGAAGTCAATCCGACCGAAGCTGTCATGAACAATATTCTCGGAACAAAAAACATCGCTGACATCTCTCGTCTTTCCGGAGTCGAACGTTTTGTTTTGATCTCGACGGACAAGGCGGTCAACCCCGTGAACATCATGGGAGCTTCCAAACGCGCCGCGGAATTATATCTGCAACACGTTTCTCGCGAAACGAGAACCAAGTTTATCACGGTTCGATTCGGGAACGTGCTCGGTTCCAACGGTTCCGTGATTCCAAGATTCAGAGAACAGATCGCAAACGGCGGACCGGTGACGGTAACTCATCCCGACGTGATTCGTTATTTTATGACGATTCCGGAAGCGACGCAACTCGTACTCCAAGCCGGAAGTATGGGAGAATGCGGAGAGATCTTTATCTTAGAAATGGGCGAGCCCGTAAAAATTCTCAACCTCGCGGAAGAGATGATTCGTCTTTGCGGACTCAGGCCTCATGTCGATATTCCGATCCAGTTTACCGGACTGAGACCAGGAGAAAAATTGTTCGAAGAACTTCTTCTCGATTTGGAAGGAATCAAAAAAACGCATCATCCAAAAATCAAAATCGCATCTCCTCTGGAGAATCAGGAACCCACTACCTTCGTCGCCAGATTCAACGAACTTCTCAATGCGGGAAGAACCAACAAGGACAAGGAAATTTTTCTCGCCTTCAAGGCTCTGGTTCCGGAATACAAAATTCACGGCGACTATCTCAGCGAAGCGAACGTGGAAGGTCCGGACCGCAATTTTAAGAATGGATAAGGGAAATCTAAAAGAAGAAGTTCTGAGTCTCAGAAAGTTCAAGCGACAACTGTTCGATCTCTACTGGGACGGATTCGGTACTTTCTTTTTGCACGCCCTTCCTCATCCCAAACTCGTGATCGGCAAACGAGGATTAGTCGGAGACGAAAAAGAATCCGGGATTGTCCTTGTCTTTAGTCCCAAAGGCGGCGTTCGAAACCTCGATCTTCAGGAAGAATGGATCTACGCGGAACTTCAATTCGGATACAACTGGGAAGAAGTGTTTATTCCCTGGGACTGCGTCCTTCGTTATTTTGATAAAACGCAAACAACGCTAACAAATATGAAAGTTTTTACGACCGAACCGGAAGAACTAAAACATTTCCCTCAGGTCGAAAAGACGGTTTTAACAGAGAAAAAAGAGGGTGATACGAAGGACGACAAGTCCAACGTAATTCAAGTGGACTTTGGGAGTAAATCGAAACAATGAGCCAGAATAAATTCAAATGGTTTGTACTTGGGGACTTGGACGGATTTTTCGGTCTGATGATCGACAATCTGATTCAGATTCTTGTTCTTTCTTTTTTGCTGACCACACTCTGTGGTGTCCCGGGTGACTTTGTATATAAGGTCATTCTTCCGGGAACGGCAATTTCTCTTTTGCTCGGAAATCTGTTCTATTCCTGGCAGGCGCATCGCCTTGCCGAGAAAGAGAACCGAAACGACGTCACCGCTCTTCCTTACGGGATCAACACCGTTTCCTTGTTCGCTTTCGTCTTCTTTATTATACTTCCCGTATATAAGAAAACGGGCGATTACAAAATCGCTTGGCAGGTCGGGCTCGTAGCGAGTCTTCTTTCCGGATTGATCGAAATGTTCGGTTCGTTCGTCGCCGAAAAGATTCGGAAGGTAACTCCGAGAGCCGCACTTCTTTCCTCTCTTGCGGGAATCGCGATCACCTTTATTTCGATGGACTTTTTGGTTCGTACGTTTCAGAATCCGTTGATCGCGTTTCTTCCATTCGGAATCATTCTTCTTCAGTATTTTGCAAGAGTCGTATTTCCGTTTCGTCTTCCCGGAGGCCTCGTTTCCGTGGTATTAGGAACCATTCTCGCTTGGTCACAAGGAGTTTGGGGAAATCCGATGATGGACGGCGCTCTTCTGAAAGCTTCCACCAGTCAGATCGGATTCTACTTGCCGGTATTATCGATCACAGATTTGTTTTCCGCGTTTCAACTCGCGGATATTCGCGAGTATCTCGCGGTGATCATTCCGATGGGAATTTTTAACGTGATCGGATCTTTGCAAAACATAGAATCGGCGGAAGCGTCCGGAGATACATTCAACACAAGAGATTCTCTTTTGGCGAACGGGATCGGAACGGTCGTGGGTTCCTTTTTCGGATCTCCGTTTCCGACGACGATTTATATCGGACATCCCGGTTGGAAAGCGCTCGGTGCGAGAGCGGGTTATTCGACTTTGAACGGAATCTTTATGACGTTAGTCGCTCTTTTCGGGCTTCTCGCGTTTATCCAAGCACTCATCCCCGTGGAAGCCGGAATGGCGATCGTTCTTTGGATCGGAATCGTGATCGGTTCCCAGGCCTTCGAGGCGACACCGAGTCGACACGCTCCAGCGGTCGTGATCGGAATTCTTCCCGCGCTCGCAGGTTGGGGAGTTCTTCTCGTTCAATCCACATTCAACTACGCGGATCGATCGATCGCAGGAATCTTAGAAAACGCGGGTGTAAAAGAGAGCGCGCATCTTTGGATGTCCGATGTTCCTTTGGGACTTCCCTTTCTTCCGTATCCACTCGGCGGACTTCTGAGTCTTTCTCAAGGATTCTTAATCTCTTCTATGATCTGGGCTTCCATCGCGGTCTTTGTGATCGATAGAGATTTTAAGAAGGCTTTGATCACTTGTTTGATCGCGTCCGTTCTTGCGGCTACGGGTTTCATCCACGGCTTCTCCTTAAGAGGAAACGACATTCTCAGTCAGTTCGAGCCAGGGTTTAATTCTTTTGTGACTGCGTATATTCTGCTCGGATTCTTATTTCTTCTCGCTTCTTTTTTTAGAAAGGAGCCGAGAAAGGTTTAAAAACGATTCTCCTTGTTTTGCGTTCCAAAATCGCGTCGCGGGAAAATCGAACGCCAAGAAGAATTTTACGGGAATTGCGACTAACGAAAGTTCACTCTGGGAATTTTGGATCAGAAGAAGTTTCCGATTTACCGAAACGGATCGGAACTTTTCCGGAAGAAGGTTTTTGTTTTTTTGTTAAAAAGAAAGAATCCTGCTTCCGGAACCTTTTTCAAAGGGATCGAAAGTCACTTTGAAACGGTCTAATTTGCGAACTCGCAAAATTGTCTTTATGAGACGTCGAGCGACTTTACAAAAACGAAGGGGCGAAGAATTCCGAATTGAATCTGGTAAAGAAGAATCGAACGAAAATCCGATCTACAAAACCTGCGACCCGTGAAAAAATAGAAATCGTTCTTAGACCGACTGATAGTATATAAAAAGAAGATGAATAGGAGAAACCAAAATGTGGTTTAAACGAATTGGGTTGTTTTTGCTGACCAATATCTTGGTTGTGGTTACGATTTCGATCGTAACGAGCGTGCTCGGAATTGGACCGTATCTCAACGCAAACGGACTGAATTACGGATCCTTGATGGTGTTTGCCCTACTCTGGGGTATGGGCGGATCTTTTATTTCCCTCCTCCTCTCAAAGTTCATGGCGAAGACCATGATGGGCGTCCAAGTGATCAACCGTCAGTCCGCAACCGGAGTGGAAAGAGAATTGTATTCCAAAGTAGAAAGACTCGCAAGAGCCGCGAATATTCCGATGCCCGAGGTGGGAATTTATCATTCTCCCGAAGTCAACGCGTTTGCGACCGGACCTTCCAAGTCGAGTTCTCTGGTTGCCGTTTCTAGCGGGCTCTTACAAGTGATGGACAGTTCCGAAGTGGAAGGAGTTCTCGCTCACGAACTCGCACACGTCGCGAACGGAGACATGGTGACTATGACTCTTGTGCAGGGAGTAGTTAACGCATTCGTAATATTCTTCTCGAGAATCGTAGGTTACGCATTGAGCACTCTTGTAAAGGACGAAGACGCGCAATATACAGTACGTCTGGTTGCGAACATAGTGTTGAGCATTCTGTTCAGCATTCTCGGATCGATCGTGGTCGCGTATTTTTCGAGAACAAGAGAATACCGTGCGGACGCGGGCGGCGCGAAGATCGCAGGACGTCAGAATATGGTGGCCGCTCTTGAAAAATTAAAACGTACTTTCGAAGCACCGGAAGATCCGAGAGGCGGAGAAGCTCTTGCAACTATGAAGATTTCGGGGCACAGTAAGTGGTTTGCTCTTTTTTCCACTCACCCACCGTTAGAAGCGAGAATCGCCGCTCTGAAAAATTCCGGATATTGATTCCGAAAATTTTTTGAATTCCAAAATAAGCCCGGTTTTGCCGGGCTTTTCTTTCTTGGGAATAAAAAAGAATTGTTTGAAATGTCTCCGGTTTTTTGAATAGAACCCGTAAATTAAAAATCCTGGGACGTAAAACCTAGATGTCTATTGTTAAATCCAAAATCAGAACCATACCTGACTATCCAAAACCGGGAATCTTGTTTCGCGATATTACTTCACTCCTTCTCGATCCGGAAGGACTTGCCCTAACGATCGGAACCTTCGTAAACAGATACCAAGGAAAAGGAATCACGAAAGTCGCCGGTATCGAAGCGAGAGGGTTTCTCACCGGAGCGCCCGTCGCTTTTCAACTTGGGGTCGGTTTTATTCCCATCCGTAAAAAAGGAAAACTTCCCTCCGAAACCGTTTCGGAAGAATACGATCTGGAATACGGAAAAGACGTAATCGAAATCCACAGAGATGCGGTTCAACCCGGAGATAAAATTCTCGTGATGGACGATTTGATCGCCACCGGCGGAACGATGGTCGCCGCGGTAAAACTACTCCGAAAACTCGGAGCCGAAGTCTACGAAGCGGGAGTGATCATCGATCTTCCGGATCTGGGCGGAGGAAAAAAACTCAAAGAAGAATTGCAAGTCCCCGTATTTGCGATCTGCGAGTTCGAAGGACATTAGAAAATTCTAAAATTTGAATATTCTTTTTGGAGGGCCCATTGACGGCTAATCTATCCGGTTTTTTAAGAATTGGGGTCAAGAGAAGTCGCCAACTTCTTCTTGTTTCGGCGATTTTGTTTTTTCAAACGAAAACAAACGCGGTCGAGGGTCCTCTTCCCTTTGACGAACTCCGTAAAGGGGTCGTACAAATTCGAGTTTATTCCCAAGCGGTAAATCCGTTTTCGCCTTGGACAACGGACGCGGTTCGCGCGAGCTCCGGAACCGGTTTTTTGATCGGGAATAAAAGAATCATCACGAATGCGCACGTAATCTCGAACGCAAAGTTCGTTCAGGTTCAGAGATACAACCAAACCGAATGGTATGGAGTGAAAATTCTCCATATCGCGCATGACTGTGATTTGGCGGTTCTCGAAGCGGAAAGTCCCGAATTCTATAAAGACTCGAGAGATCTTCAACTCGGAGAAATTCCAGAACTCAATTCTCCCTTGATCGTGGTCGGTTATCCGATCGGTGGAAATAAGGTTTCCGTGACGAGGGGAATCGTTTCAAGAAAGGATCAATCCGTTTATTCTCATTCTGCGGTGGACAGTCATTTGGTTCTTCAAGTCGACGCGGCGATCAATCCGGGAAACTCCGGAGGACCTGCAATCCAAGACGACAAAGTTGTTGGGATCGCCTTCCAAGTCGCGACTAAGGGTGAGAATATCGGTTACCTCATTCCAACCAACGTTATACGCCATTTCCTAACCGATATCGAAGACGGAAAATACGACGGATATGTGGAACTCGGGGTCCGAACTCTCAATTCGTTCAACGTTTCTTTGCGAAAGGCAAAGGGGATTCCGGATTCCTTGGAAGGAGTTTTTGTTTCTAAGGTTTTAAAAAACGGCTCCGCAGAAAAGTATCTGAAAGAAGGAGACTTTCTCGTGGAGATCGACGGAAATCCGATCGGTAAAAACGGTACCGTGATGCAGGACCGGGACGCGCGAGTGGACTTTGTCGAAATCGTCGACAACAAACACGCGGGAGATAAGATTACTTTCAAATTCTATAGAAACGGAAAGGAAATGAACGTTTCTTTTCCGGCGATTCGTATGCCCGACTTTGACTTTATGAGAAATCAATACGATAAACCGTATGATTTCTCGATGATCGGAGGACTTCTTTTTCAGGAAATGTCTCGAGATCTGATTACGAGTTGGAGTCGAGGTGGAAACACTTCCGGAGGAAGCCAACTCTTATACAGATTTTTTTATTTCATCGAGGACGGTCTCAACAGAACCAAAAAGACGGACGTCGTTCTGTATAGAAAATTATCACATCCGGTCAATTCTTCCTCCGATTACTTCGTCAATTTGGTTTTGGAATCCGTAAACGGAATTCCAGTGACTCAATTGGAAGACCTCAAAAAGATTTTGAGCGAATCAAAGGAAAAGTATCTTCGACTGAAGTTTTTGGACGTTCAAGTTCCCTTGATTCTCAATCGAGA
This sequence comes from Leptospira stimsonii, assembly GCF_003545885.1. Lineage (NCBI taxonomy): Bacteria > Pseudomonadati > Spirochaetota > Leptospiria > Leptospirales > Leptospiraceae > Leptospira > Leptospira stimsonii. Next base: position 150,879 of record NZ_QHCT01000004.1, on the reverse strand, counting down.
AGAAGCGGAAAAGGCGGACGAAAAAATCCGTAAGACATACGGCCTGGAATAAGAACATGAAAAATAGAATCTTAAAGTTCGTCGTCTTCGGCGCAGTGTTTTCTCTTTCGTTTGCAAGTTTCGCGGAAAATTCTTTTGGAAAGAATGGAACTTCGATTCTTGTAAAAAAGAATCGTTCCGGTTCCAAGGAAGTTTCCAAAAAAGGAAATACGAGTCCCCTGACTCCCCCTTTGTCGAAAGGATCGGAAGAATATCAGAAAAGTATCATACAAGTCAAAGTGACCTTTCAGGAACCGGAATACCATCAGCCTTGGAAGAAAAAAAGTCCACGCGTGAGAAGAGGTGTGGGTTTGGTCACGGAAGGAAATCGAATTCTAATCCCTTATACGTTGCTTCCGGATGCGACCTTGATCGAGGTCAAAAAATATTCTTCTTATTCCGAAATCAAAGCGGTCGTTTTTCGCAAAGATCCGGAATCCAATTTGGCGCTTTTGAGAGTGGAGAAAAAGAACTTCTTCGACGATCTGGCGCCTCTTCCGCTTTCGCCGATCGTCGTTTTTCCGAAACAAGCGAGTGTCTATCAATTGGATAACTCCGGTTCGATTCAATCCACGTCTGCGACTCTTTTGAGCATGGACATGGACCAAATGCCTCTCGGTCAAATCGAACTTCCGGTCGTCGATATTAGTTCCAGTGAAGGCCTGAACGGATTCGGAGAAATCGTAATCGAATCGGGAAGAGTGGTAGGACTTTTGTATGACTTTACGACCGGGAAAAACGCGGGAAGAATCATTCCTTCCTTTATCATTCAAAAATTCTTAAATACTCCCGGGATCGACCTCTTTGCTCACAAGGGATTTCGGTTCCGTCCCATCACCGATACGACCGTAAAAAAATACTACGGGATGGAAGAATCCGATTCCGGAATTTTAGTCGCGGACGTCATTCCCGGTTCTTCCGCGAGCGGAGTTTTGAAACTCGAAGACATCATCTTGGAATTCGGCGGTAAAAAAGTGGATTCCAAAGGATACATCGAACACCCGTTATACGGGAAACAAGTTCTTTCCTTTTTGGCGCACGCGGGTGATTCGTTCGGATATTCTTTGGGAAAAGAAATCCCGATTCTTATCCTAAGAGATAAGAAAAAGATTTCCTTGAATATGAAACTCAAACCCTTTCCACATGAAGCGGTGAGAATTCCATTTAAGAATACGCCGATGAAAAACGACTTCGCTGTGGAAGGCGGGTTCGTTTTTCTCGAACTCTCCGAAGCCTTGCTTGAGGAATGGGGTAAGGACTGGAGATCAAGGGTCGACAGAAAACTCCTTTATCTCTTCGACTATGCGAAGTTTCACGAAAAGGAAGGAGACGTAGGAAAGATCGTTCTTCTTTCTCAGGTTCTTCCGGACGAATCGAACAACGGTTTTCACGATCTAAGTTTTAAAATCGTGGAGAAATTGGACGGTAAAGAAGTGAAGTCGGTGAACGAGCTAAAACAAAATCTCAAGGAAGGGAAAGGGAATTTTGCCCTGATTTCTTTGGACGACGGAACCGAGATCGCTCTGGAAAGAAATAAACTCAAGGAGATCAACGATCGGATCTACAAGAGTTATAAGATTCGAATGCCGGAGAATTGAAAAGGAACTCCGATTCCGCGGCGTGGAACGCGCCGCAAGCGGTGTGTCTCTGTCGTGTGAGCTCCTACACAACGAATTCTTCTTGGTAAGACTTACGACTGCGTAAAACTAGAATTCTCCGTAATTATCTTTGATGCGGACTTTAAGTCCGTTTCAATTCTTTTTTGCAAAAGCGTTCCTTTGTCGGAAAAATCTTCTTTCTAAAAAGATTTCGTATTTACCGTTTGATCCAAAAATTTCCGAAAAACATACCTTCGGAGTTTTTAAAATTATTTCCAAACTTCGTAATTGAGAGTTTTGGAAATAAAAATCAGCTTAAACAAAAACAAAAATAGAATGCTTCCCGTTACGAGCCAATAGAAACGATCGCGGATCGTTTCGTCTTCCAGTTTCCAAAAGATTAAGAAAGCGATGGAGACCGTAAACATTCTCGAAACGTTTTCGTATGAAGACCAATAAAGAACATAACCGGCGGAAAAGATCGAAAACATCACTAAAAAGAAAGAAAGCCGGTTACCCGGAGCCTTCCTCCAATCTCCGCTCATAAGAACAAAAAAACCCGAAAGAAACAAAAGAAAAAGTGGAACTCGCGAAAACTTTTTTCCAAACAAGATGAGTTTGGTTTCAAAGTCGGGAGCTTCTAAAAAGGAAAACGGTGAAGGGTCGTTGATTTCCTTCCAATATCCAACAAAGCCGTCTAACGGAGCAAAGAAATCCGTAAATCGAGTCGGAGTCCATTCCGGAATCTGAATTCTTAAAAAAATTCCCCAGAGGACCGGGAGTGCAAGCGTGGACAGAACCCAAAGGGAAGTTTTCCATTTTTTTTCCGATAAACATTGAAGTCCCAAGGGAAAAAGTAAGAAGAATGACTGTTCTTTTGTGAGAATCGCAAACGCGCCGACAAAGGAAAACAAAATCCACTTTTCCTTTTTATAAAGCCAATACACAAAGACGAGGAGACTTGTAAGGACCGCGTCGCTTACCAAGAGCGCATAACTTCCCAAAAGAAACGGTGAAAACAAATACAAACTGGAGTCGATCCGATATTGTTTCCCGCAGAGATCACGGAGTAAAAACCATGAAGATAAAATCAGACTCAAGTTTACGAAGAACATTCCGAAAACGGCTCCCCAGGGACCGAACCAACCGAAGGGAGAAATCAAAAAAGGATAACCGATTCTTGGAGCGCGAATATTCGTTTCGAAACCTTTCGGCCATTCCAAATTGAATTCGCTTAACATTCTCGAATAAAAGTAAAAGATTTGTCCGTCGTATCCTGCCCCGAGATCTCCCGGTTGACTTTGAAAGACGACTGCTCCTTTCGGTGTTTGTTCCGGATTCTGAACTGCGAATTGGATCCCGAAGTTGATCTGAGAGCTCGGATTCCATTCGTATTTTCTCCAAATCAAGAGGGATGAGCTGAAATAGAGAATGAAAAATAACGGGAGAATGAATTTCGGATTCTCAAATAAGGATCGAATCCGCAAAAAAAACGAATTCAGATTTGTATTCACTACTTTTTCCGTTCGGAAGGTTTGAGGAATTCTAAGATCGCATCCGCATACAATTCGGAACTTTTATGCGCAGAGTTGTAAGTCAAATGATGCGGATCTAGAAAGAATTTTTTGTCAGGCATAGAATCTTTTAGATCGTAAAATCCGAAGTTCGTATCTTTTTGAGATTCGAAAAAATTCAAATAACCGCTATACCAATTTCCATTTTTGTAATACTTACTCTCGATCGGATTTTCGGGTGAATTGATAACTACGAGTTTTTTGCCCTTCGCTTTGAACTTTGCGATCGCTTTTTCCAAAAACGTAAATTCGGACCAGGTAAAAAATTCAGAAGATCCGAGGATCTCTTTATTCCTTTGGACTTTCTTGAGTCGGTTTAGGGCGCCTTCGTTTTCCGGATTGTAGTAAAGACGTCTTTCGTAATCTTTCAGATATTCTTCGTCCGACATATTCTCCACTCGATCGTCGTCCAAGCCGTGGATTCTTTCGTAAGAGATTCCAGTCCTGATTTCTCTTCTACAGAAATTTTGCGGAAGGCGAATTCCATACGTGGCAGGGGTTCCGAAAATTCTTGCGTCGACTTCTTCGGAACTGGTTGTCGGTGATACGGTGAATCGTAGGGTTACGGATTCCTGTTTTTTTCCGAACTCGTCTTCGAATTCCAAAAGGAGAGGTTTCCAACCGGGTTTTGCAAAGGTTTCATCGAGTAAGGGATATTTCAGGGGAATTCCGTTTTCTGTGATCTCCTCGATTGAGACGCGGACGCCGGGTTTTTGTGTGAAGATATCTTCCGAAAGTTTTCCGTCCTTGAGTTCGCATTCGATCGTAAACTTTGGAGGCGTCCAACCGCGAAGAAAGATCCCTTCCTTCGGCATCGCTCCGGTATAATAGTGATACGAACGCATCGTCCTCGTATGGTGTTCCAAGTATTCCATCCAAGGATCATAAAGAAAACTTCGATAACGATTGAGAAGAATTCCGGCTTTTGCGAGTTGAGCAAAAAAATCTCCTTTGGAATAACTTTTCCAGTGATCCGCCAAAAATTCTCCCGGAAAAATAAACCGATTCTGATGACGAACTTTGTAGTCTTTGATTCTTGCGTTTTCGTCAAAGCCTACGAGACCGGATTCATTTTTTTGAATATAATCTAATTGTAAATCGGCGGGATTAAAAACGTAAACCACCAGCTCCGGATTTTTAGAGAGAATATCGTCCGCGTAATAATATAAATCCGTTGGGGACATCGCGGGATGAGAGTAGAATTCCGCGCGGAAGTTCGAGGAATCGATCTTGGAAGAATTGAGTTTTTCTGCAATCTCATCGGGATAAGAAGAATACAACGCTACGCTACTTCCCGCGATCAAAATCCCCTTTTCGCTCGGCTCAAAACGGATGTTTCTTCTTTTGTGAAGAAAGTTGTACCAAGGAGAAGTATCCCATTCGAGTTCGTTCGGAAATTCAAAAAGCGCGATCGGAAAGATCACTCTATCTAAAAAAACGAATCCTAAAAGAAGAAGAAGGGAGATCCAAAAAGTTTTGAATTTTACTTTTGATTCGGAATTCATTTTACCTTGGAATTGCAGTCGGAACAGGTTCCATAGAGAATGATCTCATGGGTGTCCACCGTAAATCCTTTAGGGCTTTTGTCGAGAGGAAACGGACAGATTTCAATATCGAATACACGATCACATTGTTTACAATGGAAGTGATGGTGATGATGTAGATGACTCGCCTCGAACCGGGAAGATTCTCCGGGTAAGTGGATCTCATTGATCGCACCGGTTTCCATGAGATGATTGACTGCTCTGTAAACGGTGGCGATTCCAAGGTTGTCCAGATTCTTACGGGAAAGATCGAAAATTTCTTTGATGGAAAGGGGACCCTTAGCGGCTTCCAGAACCTTTAAGATTTCCCCTTTCTGTTTCGTGTTTCTAAGGGCGGCTTTTCCTGCTTCTACTTTCATCCAAAAAGGTCCGGTCTTCCGAGAATTCCTCTTCGATATCGATTTCCCAGTTGGGAAACGGATCCGAAAAAGAACTCCATCTTTTTTGACCAAGGAGCATTTCTTCATCGGTCAAAAGACAGTTGTTCAATAATTCTCGGATCCCATCCTCATTCATGTCAACTCCAATTAGCACGATCTCTTGTCTGCGATCGCCGAAACGTTCCTCCCATTCGGATTCGATTTCCTCCAAATCTTCGAGTTCAGTTGGCCATTCGGACCTTGGAATTGCGGCCCACCATCTTCCGATGTTTTCGGTTCTACAGGAGGGACCAGCCTGAGACCAACCTCCGACCCAATCCATACGGGATGCAAGCCAGAAGAAACCTTTCGAGCGGATCACTCCAGGCCATTCTTTCGATATGGTTTCATAGAATCTTTCCGGATGGAACGGTTTTCTCGCGCGATAGACAATGCTGGAAATTCCGTATTCTTCCGTTTCCGGTTTGTGTTCGCCGCGAAGCTCTTTGAGCCAACCCGGAGCGTTTGAAGCGTTTTCGAAATCGAAAAGTCCTGTGTTCAATATTTTCTGAAGCGGAACCTTTCCTTCCTGGATTGCATGGATATGGGCTTCGGGATTCAATTTTCGGAGAATCGAGCGAAGGCGTAGGAGCTCCTCTTCGGATATCAGATCGATTTTATTGATGAGAATCACATTTGCGAATTCCACTTGCTCAATGAGTAGATCCACGATGGTTCTTTCGTCGTCTTCCTCGGAGTTGAGATCTCGATCTTTGAGATCTTCTGAAGAAGAGAAATCGCTCAAAAAATTCTTAGCGTCAACGATCGTGATCATCGTATCCAACTGTGCAATCTGAGAAAGGGAATTTCCTTCCTCGTCTTCAAAGGTAAAGGTTTCTGCAATCGGAAGCGGTTCTGCGATCCCGGTGGATTCGATCAAGAGGTAATCGAATTTTTTTTCTCGGGCAAGCTTTCCTACTTCCTGAAGAAGGTCTTCTCTGAGCGTACAACAAATACAACCGTTGCTCATCGTCACGAGTTTTTCTTCCGACCTTTTGAGGTCGGCCCCTCCCGAACGGATCAATCCCGCGTCGATATTGACCTCGCTGAGATCGTTTACGATGACTGCGATTTTCAGTCCGTCCCTGTTGTGAAGAATATGGTTGAGGACGGTTGTCTTGCCTGCTCCTAGGAAACCGGAGAGTACACTTACCGGAAGTTTGGAACGAGAATGAGTAGGAGAATGATTCATTGTATTTCCTTTTTTCCTCAGGCTCGATTTACATTTATCATTGTCAATAATGAAAAATCATTATCAATAATAATTGTGCGAGCTCCTACATTTTCTTTTCCGGAAAAGTCGTTCTCTCTGAAAATAAGTTTGATTCTCAGTATCAAATAAAAAGAATTGTCACAGTATTGTCAGGAGATACGCAATGAATTTAGCCACTTTACTTCGAGAAGGAACCTCCGAGGAACACAGATCCGCCGAAAGTTCCGCTTTCATCCGCTGTTTTATGAAAGGAATTTTAGAGAGAGGAACGTATTCGAGACATCTGGAAGCCTTCTACTTTGTTTACGAAGCCTTAGAAAGAGAATTAGAGCTTTCTTCCAAGGATCCGGTGCTTGGATCGATCTATTTCCCCGAACTCAATCGGAGAGACACAATTCTCAAAGACCTTCAGTATTTTTTTGGATCTTGGAAACCGGAGGAGCACAAGCCGACGCCTGCGACGCAGGTTTACGTAGATAGAATCCGGAAGATTTCAGGGACACAACCAACTCTCCTTGTCGCCCATTCTTACGTGCGTTATTTGGGAGATCTTTCCGGAGGGCAAATTCTAAAAAAAGTCGCGGCCCGCGCACTTTCCCTTCCGCAAGGAGAAGGAATTTCCTTTTACGAGTTTCCGCAAATCACGGATATCAACGGTTTTAAACAAAATTACAGAGCCGCGTTAGACGGTCTTGCGATTGAAGATTCCGAAAAACAGGATATTCTTTCCGAATCAAAACAGGTCTTCCTTTTGAATCAGGGGATCTTTTCCGAATTGGAAAAGGATCTCATCGCGGCAATCGGTAAGGAAACGTATGACTCCGTCCTCTCCAAAGGATAAAAAAAAAGGATCGGTTTATTTTTTACCGGGGGCGATCTTTTTGGCGATGCTTCCGGTAACGATGATCGTTCCGGTATTTAAGGAAATTGTAAAGGATCGATTTCAATCGGGCAACAGCGAAGTTGCCTGGTTCTTGAGTGTTGCGATGCTCGGATCCTTTTTCTTTTCTCCGATCGCGGGTTTTCTCTCGGATCGATTCGGAACGAGAAAAAAGATCATCATTCTTTTTTGTTTTCTGGATGCTCTCCTTTTGAGTCTTCTTCCCTACGCGGAAAGTCTTCCCGTCCTTTTGGGTCTTCGATTTTTGGAAGGTGGTGCACACGTTTTTGTCATCGGTTTGCTTTTGGCATCCGTTGCCGATTTTGAACACGGAAGTTCCACCTTACAGCTCAAAGGTGGAACTCTAATGGGTATTTCCGGGATGCTTCTTTCTCTTGGAGGGGCGGTCGGAATCTCACTCGGATTTTTAGGAAAGGAAAATCCCTATCTTCCTTTTTATACTGGTTCAACGATCCTTTTGTTTCTTGCATTCATCGTTTATCGTTTTGTTCCGGAAGTGGAAACCTTAGCTTCTAAAAAACAGTTTACTTGGAAAGAATCCGGACTTGTTTTTCTTTCCCGCCCTCTCCTTTTGTTTCCGATGGCGTTTCAATTTTTAGATCGATTCACATCCGGTTATTTTATGAGTTCTCTCAATCTTCGACTTCGAGAAGAATTCTTTCTCAATCCCTCCGAGACGGGACGACTGCTTTCTCTCGTTTTTCTTCCGATGGCTCTTTTATCCTATCCTGCGATTCGACTTTCCAAAAAGACGGGAAAGTATTTCCCGGTAGCAATCGGTTCTCTGATCTATGGGATCGCCTTGACTCTTTCAGGAACGTTTCATTCCATCGGGTGGATCACGATTTCGCTTCTTTTTTGCGGTTTGGGAGCAGGTCTTATGTTTGCGACGTCTCTTCGATTGGCATCTTCTCTTTGTAATCGGGAAAACAATGGAATCGTAATGTCCGCCCTGACCGGAATCGGATCTCTCGGTTTTTTTCTTGGTCCCATTTCTTCCGTAGGTTTGGATCGAATTTCCGATTCGATTTCTTTTTTTCGAAGTTCTTCTTTGACCGCGGTCGTATTCGGTTTGGCTCAGGTTCTCCTCGTGGTCGCAAGCATTCCTTTTTACAGAATTTTAAATAAAAAAGAATATTAGAATATATTAAAGAAATAGAAGTTCGTAGAGCCTGAATCGATCGGAAAGGGCAAGTTCGCGTTTTCAATGCGTGTCCGTTTCAGGGAGCGTTTGCCAAATTTTTACGATTTCCTTGTTTGATCTCTTCTATTCGTAAGAATGGAGTATAAAACCTCGGAAAAAAATGTCTCCAATCGATCGATGAGCACGTTCCCAAGGAAACGTTTTGATTGGATCCGAAGCCGGTGAGCTTTGGTATAGAAATCATCTTGCGTGCAACGAGACAAGAGGAAGATTCTTCTTAAAAACCTCTGAATGAGCATCGAAACAAAATGCTTCTTGTTTTTTTACTCTGGCGGATCGACGATTTCGCACCCAAGCAAAAAATCATCGGGAATTAAGCGTGGAACGTTTTCGGCTTCGGAAGTTTTGGTTGTTTAAAAAAGTTTTCGTTAAAAAATAAAAATTGAGGAAAGGAATCGTAAATTAAGAATTATGAATATTCGGAAGAAGGAAACTATTTTACTAGGCGTTCGATCTCTTTTTTATATTTTCAGATCTGAGTGGATTCTTCTTGCGTTTGGGGAATCGGTCGACTCCGAAGAAGTTTTAAAATTGCGCTGAAAATCCGCCGTAGAAAAATCTCGGTCTTGTAGGATTGTAAGCGAGTTCGTATTCGTTCAAGAGATTGTCCACACCGACGAACAAAGCAAAGTGTTTCTCGAAAAATTTCTGTTCCATTCTTATATTGATGATCGTAAAGGGCTTTCCGTAGGTTACGGGCGGGTTTTCGTTCAACTTCACTTCCGTAGGAATAAAATCTTGCCCCGCCGCGGAAAGACTGCTCGTCGAACTGTAAAACGGTCGTTTGTCTAAGTGTTTTCCTCGAAGATTGAATTGAAATCCTCCGGGAGAATTGTAGATAAAATTCGCCGAGACTTGATGAAGCGCTCTTCCTTCCAGCGGACGATCCGTTGTCAGATCTCTCGTATCGGTTTGATTGTAGCCGAGTTCCAGAGTGTAGTGTTTTAGAAAACGATATTGGACTCCGAGTTCTCCACCTCGCGTATATGCTTTCGCGATATTCTGTAATTGAAACTGAGAATATTCCCTTCCCTGATTGGAATCGAACTTATATTGGATCAGATTGATGACGTCGTTTCGATACAAACTCAAGGAGAATGTGAGAAAAGAAAACGGACTGTATTCGAGATCGGAATTGACCGTGATCGATTTCTCCGGTTTGAGATTCGGATTTCCGTCGACCACGTAACCCACGGCGGGGTTTTCAAAACGAAGATATAATTCTTGGAAGCTCGGTGGACGAAAGCCTCTTCCATAACTCGCCCTCCATACTAAGTTTTGAAGAATGTCATAACGTGCGGCGAGTTTTGGAGTTGTCTGATTTCCGAACTGAGAATCGTCGTCGTATCGAACTCCGGGAACGATTCGAATTCTGGGAGAACGGGAAACGGTCCATTCGTTCTGAATGAAGGCGGCTCTTCGTGTACGATAGACAAACCGATTCTGTAAACGATCGGATTCCAATTCGTTGGCAAAGGATTCCACGCCTGCGGTAATAAAATGTCTTTCCGCGGCTTCCCAGTCGAGTTGAACGGTTCCTTGCGAAGTCAATTCCGCGTTGAGTTGTTTTACGTCCAGCTCGTCCGAGCCTCTCTGATTGTTATAGTATTTGTTTTCCCATTTCGAAATATTTCCTCGGAAGGAAATTAGATTCTTTCTACCGAAGCCGTATTCCAATGCGCCCGTCGCGAGAAAGTCGTGGGTCTTGTTGTTGCGATCAAAGACCGCTTTGGACTGTGTGACGTCGACTCCGTTTTGATCTCGGTGTTGATAGAGGATCCTTGTCTTCGCTTTGAACTTTCCATCCGGGTTGAAGATCAAATTCATACCCGTGTTCAAATCCTGATACGCGTTTCCGGTCGTCGCTTGAGAATCGGGAACCAATCGATAACCGGGGTTTTTGTTGTAACCGGCGGAAACGTTTCCGCTAACGAGCTCGTTTCGAAAACCCAAATTCGCCGTCGTATTGAATTCGCCTTCGGTGTTGAAGTTCTTTCGATTTCCGTTTCCGTAGGTCGTTCGCATCTCGTAGCTGAGTTTTTTATCACCTTCTTTTGTGATGAGATTGATGACTCCTCCGATCGCATCGGCTCCGTAAAGAGCGGATGACGCACCTTTTACGATTTCGATTCTTTCCAAGTTCTGGACTTTAAAACGGCTCAAGTCGACTGCGTTGTTGAGTCTTCCCGAAATTCTTTCTCCGTCGATAAGAATCAGGACATACTGTGAATCCATGCCCAACATTCGAACTCGAGATCCTCCGAAAAAGGGGACCACGTCGATCCCCAATTGAGTTTCTAAAACCTCCGCGGCGTTTCTCGCGCCGCTCGCTTCGATCTTTTTACGAGAGATTACTTCCGTCGCAACGGTAGAATCCTTAAGTCTTCTTTCGCCGCGAGAACCTGTGACGACGATTTGAGAATCATCCTGTACGTTTTCCTTTTGAGAATCCGAACTGTTCGTATCGGTCTTCACATTGGTCGTGTTCGACGAATCTTTCTCAGGAACGGAAGTTTCTTTTTTTGTTTTATCGTCTTGCGCTTGAAGAGGAAATAAAAAAAGAATTAGGAACAAAAAAGAAATTCCACAGTGTTTAAAAAGTTTGCGGATCAAGGACATGATGTGGATCAGTAAGGAATCTGTTTCCATCGAACGGTCGGGTAAGCGGCGGTCCCTTCGGAGCTATAATAGCCGGTGACTTGGAAAAGATAGTATTGGTTTCCCGTGCTGGATCGTATTACGAAAATCTTATAGTTCGGTTGTAAAAATGCGAGAGTATAATTAAACCATTTGTTGAGGACGTCGCTTCCCACGTAATCGGTCTGAACTCCTCCGGAAGCGAGCTCGGAGACGTTCGTGTCCGCTGAAAAATTCGCGTTCGCACAACCCAAAGCCGTCGAAGAACTTCCCGAGGCCACGTTAAAATCCGTAAGGACTGGATTGGTCATACAAGCACCGCCGCTTCCCGAAGGATTCGTCGCGCCGCTGTTCGTCTGAAGTTTGAATCTCTGAAATCCGACATCCCAACCGCCCGCGGAATCGGGAACGGACGCCTGCGCTAAGTTTGCAAAATTAAATTTGACCCAAACGTCATACGAGACCGCTCTCACCTTCGTGGTATAAGATCCGTCTCCGTTGGATTCCGTTGAAAGAATTTTGGATGTCGCCGCTTCTTCCAATTGTTTTTGAAGAGCCAACAAGGCTTGTCTGAAAGCGAGTTCGTTTTCATCGATCGCCGAATGTTGTCTCGCACAGGAAACAAAGAGAAAAATCCCGAACCCCAGACAGATTTGTTTCCAAAGAGGTTTGAAGTTCGAGATTCTTTTCATTACAAATACCAAGAAGAGTTTAGTTCTTGAGGGTGATTTGAAACGTAGTAGTCGGAGGTTCTGCTGTTCTGCTCGCTAAATAGAAAACGAAATAGTAGTCTCCACCTTTCGTTGCGTTGAGCGTGTAGACGAAAGGCCCGTCTCCCGCCGCAGTGCCGTATTGCCCTTCACTCGGAGTCGTATAAGTGGCACGTGTAGAATCATACGCGGAGTCCAGTAATGGGCAGGAAGCCGTGTTATAGACAAGAGGGGCGTTGGTGTTTCCAGCCGTACCTTCGTCAAAGTCCGCTACGTTTCTTCCCCGGAACGTGATCTGATCTCCCGCTTTAACGTTGGAAAATTTGACCGCCGCGATCGAATGATTCACAAAGGGAACCTTTCCGTAGACAAGAGTTTGGACCGAAGTGGTCGCGGTCATTGCCGGAAGACCCGCTACTCTTCCTCCGACGGTTGCAGAGCAATTGTAGCCGTTGGCGGCAAGTCCCAAGAGCAGAAGTGTAGCCGGGTCAACATCCTCTTTGTCGTCTTTCTTACAATGAGCGAGTGTGCCTAGGATAAGGCCGATAATAACGGTCGTTTTTGCAATCTTTTGGATGGTTTTCATGAATTCTCCTTCTTATTTTTGGTACCATTCTTAAAATATGAAGATGAGAGTCAAACTCAATATCATTCAAAAAAGGGAATCTGGGTAAGAATTGGATCGAATGAGCGATTCCGCGTGACGTGCACTTTCTTTGAGAATTGTAAAGGAGAATAGAATTTGGTTTCTCTTTCTTTGAACCCGGTTCTCAATCGTCAAAGAATGACTCCGAGGAACTTGACTTTTAGCGTTCAATCCATTCTATTTTTGCTCATTCTTACGCTTTCTCTCTCTTGTGCGATTTTAGATAAGAATCCGATTTCCGGAGCGATTCCTGTTTTTTCGAGAGAAGGGAAAATTCTTCGATATTATCCCTATCAGGTTCGCTGGATCGGTTTTGACGAAAGTGAATTTCCGGACACGGCGCGTCTGAGTGAATTTCGAAATTTGGTTTCTCTGGAAATTTTGCATCCGGAGTTCGAAAATTTGGAAGAATTGAGCGCTTTGAAAACGGTTGGTTTTTTGAACGTCAACGGGACCAAAGTAAAGGATCTGCGTCCACTTTCCAAACTCCCCCTCCTCCATAGCCTTTATTTGAACGAAACTTCCGTGGATGAAAAAGATCTGGCCGCTTATCCGGGCGTAGGAGCTCTAACAAAATTGGGTTTGTACAAAACCAAGATCAGGGATCTTTCCTTTATCGGTCCGGAATGTAAGCTCAGGCAATTGGATATCCGCGGAACGGAAGTCTCTTCTTTGGAGCCGATCGCGGGGTGTAAGAATCTTCTCGAGCTCAGGATCGGAAACACAAAGATCAAAGAAATCAAATATATCTACGAAATGACCGACCTTCGTTATCTCGAATGGTCCGGTTTGGATATCTCTAAAGAAGAATTAGACTGGATTCGGATTCAACTTCCTTATCTAAAGATAGTTCCGATCTATTCCAGTAATTTATAATATTCTTTTTTTATTAATAAGATAATGGGTTTGATTCTCCGGGGTTCGTATAAAGAAGAATATCCCCTTTGTTCACAGGAATCCCTTCCGAAGTGACTTGTCCCGTTGTTTCGATCGTTTCCAAGGCTCTTACCGGATAACGTTTTCCGTCTTCTTTTTCTAAAACGATCGAAGCATTTTTACGAACACGGGACAAACGAAGTCCCCAGACTTCGAGAATTTTTCCACCACTTTCCAAAACGAGTGCACTGATTCGGTTCGGATCGGAAGAGATCGCCTTTCTATATTCTCCGGAGGGAGTTCCTGGGATAAAATCCGGTTGGATGGAAATCGAATTCGGTTTTTTCGATTCCAGTTCGAAAACGAGATGATCACAGTCGTAGGCTCGCACGAGTGCCCAACGATTTCCCGATTCTCTGTTCGTAAAAACTCTGCAAGATTCCGGTGCGAGACGGAATCCCGTTTTTGTCGGTTTCGCGATTCCCTCGATTCTCGTTTCTTCCCGATTTTTGCTTAGGGTCACGCTCAGTTGTGTGAAGATAAATTTCGGATTCTTTTTTGTTGTGTTTGCGTCCAGAAACAACTGTCTTACGAAATAGCCCTCTTCCAATTTCTGAATTTTGGAATAGTATTCTCCCGAGGCGATTTTTAAGAATTCGATCGGATTCTTTTCGATTCGATTCTCACTCGAGGAACAGGAGGAAATCGTGAGGATCCAAATTCCTAACAGAATCGAACATTTCGGCCGTTTTAGAAAGGAATCGAGAGGAAATATTTTATCCAATGTTGGTTGCTCCTGATTTGAGGAAGAAAGATCCTGACAAGTTACGGGGGCAAGAGAGAATCTCAATCAAGTTTCCGGTCTCTTCCCTTCGTTATCAAAAAGTATGTCGGGACCCTTTTTTACATCCTCAGGACCGTTCGCTCCGAGTCAACGTTCTAGATTGTATGTCTTTTTTCGTCTAAGAATTTCGATGGAGCGGAAATCTCGAAACAATCTTGGATTTTTTTCGGGTCTTCTTTTCAGTCTTTTTTTTCTAAACGCCTGTTCCTTGGAAGGTGTTTTTCCATCCCTGTTTCCGAACGAAAAACAAAAGTTAGGCGCTCAATATGTCCAGGCTCTGATTCTTACAGCCGTTAGTTGTAGCGGTCCCGGAAAGTTCTGGGTTCGAGACATTACAAAAAATGCATCTTATTGTCTTCAGGCAAGTCTTGTCGGAGAAGGAGATACCGTTTCCGTTTACGCGGAATATGGACAAGAACAGAATCTAGATTACAAAAGTATCGTTCGAGAATTCGATCAGAGAATTTTTCCGAAACTCGGCGCGGCGTTCGGACCACCGTCGGACATGGATCAGAGTGGAAAGGTTCATATTCTTTTTTTGGATATTCGCGATGGAAGTAAACCGGGTGGTTCTTTCGTGGCCGGTTTTTTTGATCCTTATGATTTTCTTTCGGACGATCCTCGATCGAGCGTACGTTCCAACGGTAAGGAAATTCTTTATATCGATTCGGTTCAGTTGAAAGAATTGGCGGAGAAAGATCTGGCCTCGGGAAAGTCGGACACCCTTCTTTCTACGATCGCTCACGAATTCCAACACCTCATTCGATTTCAATATGAACTTCCGGAATATCTTTCCCAAAAGGCTCGAGATGAAACCTGGTTGAACGAAGGCACAAGCGAGGTTGCGAGCGATATCGCCGGTTATTCTCCACAAATGAATCGGATCCAGTGTTATCGAGGAAACGTCGCCGGTGTTTGTGCAAGAGGTGTGAACGGTTCTACCATTTTTGGGTCCTCGAATTTTTCCTCGGTTGTAGATTATTCTTTTGCCTATGCCTTTATGAAATATCTTTATACGGTTTCCGGATCGAATCTTGAGGAAAGAAATTCTTTTTTTAAGAAGACGGTTTCCGGATCTTCGGTTCGAGCCAAGGACGCGCAAAGTTTATCCGAAATATTTCTTACTTCAGCCGGAGTGACTTCACTTTCTGCGTCTCAAAAAAACGATCTCGGAATTTCAGGGGAAACTTCTTTCATCCGTCTCTTTGCCGCCTTTCTCTGGTTGTCTACGGGAGAATCGACTCTTGCGGAAGCGCAGTTGGGAGTGGACTCGGCGGGAGCGGCCGGTTTTAAAACTGGAATGGAATCCGTTCTTTCGGCCTTTCCTTTCCCGCCAACAAATCAGGATGGAGGAGAACTGAGAAAGTTGTATGACACACAACCGCTTCCTTTTATTCTTCCCCTTTCCAATCTCAAACCGGGGCAGTTTCATTTTATCGATCAGAATCGGAGTAATACGGGAACACAACCTGCGGTTGTTCTTTTGAAAAAGACCGTTCCAAGTTTAAGAATTCTTCAAGTAAACGCGGATCCATATCGTCTCGGTCAGGTCTCTCAATCCATAACGAGAACGGAGGACGAAGGAGAACCGCTCCTTCTTCCGGAAACGGACGGCCCGGAGATCATTTGTCCTATTGAGTACTTTCATTCTTCCGATCGAAATCGAACAAACTAACTTTGAATTTGTTTTTGAGAACTTCTTAAGAATGAATCCTATTTTACCGGAAACAAATCTGAAAATGCGCCGCAAATTCTTCCGAAATCCCTAAAAGTGTGGGAACTCAACCATTCTCGGAAAAGGTGTTGCCAGTTGGTTTCAAACAGAAGCCCGTAATTTGTAGGAGCTCCTCGGTTTTCGATCGAATGAGAATCGTATTTCAGAACGGGAATCGGACTGAAAACGTACGGAAACTGTAGGAGCTATTACAAAATTTTCTTTTCCCGTTCGGCTGAGTAGATCGCATTGCTTTGAAAAATTTTTTACAACGAGCCTGTCCAAAAACCTAAAAGTGTGGGAACTCTAACATAAATAGAAACAATGAAGGACGCCCAAAAAGTGAATTTGATTCCATTTTGTGGGATCTCATACTTTTTATTAGAATTTTCTAAAGGGAGGTTTCTCTGTCTTAAGAAGTTTTGGGACAGGCTCAATTTAAAACTTCATTTCATTCCGAATCTTTGTTCCGACAAAGTTTTCCTTAAACAAAAATTCTTGCAAACGGACTTAAAGTCCGTATGAGATAAAATTTTCGGAAAAAACCTGTTTTAAAAAAAAGGAATCATTCCATTCCGGGAATCATTCCGCGAAATTCGGCCATTCTTTCTTCCGCGGCTTTTTGTGCGAGTTCGAGGGAACGAGTCACCGCTTGTTTGATACTTTTTTGAAGGAGTTTTTTATCGTTTTTTGCAAGGAGTTCGTCTTCGATGAGAATATCTTTGATGTTGAGTTTTCCGTCGGAGATACAAGTAACGAGATCGTTTTTGGATTTCGCTTCGAAGGAGAGAGCCATAAGATCCTTTTCGACTTTTTTCATTCTCACGCGCATCTGATTCATCTGCTTCAACGATTCTAACTTGTTTCCAAACATTCTTTGATTCCCTCTGAACCTTTATTATTTTTGAGAAGAATTCGATCACACGAAATTCTTTCGCGTAGGAGCTCCTCTCCCAATCAAAATTCCGCACGCGGAAAAACGATCAACTAGAAAAGAAACTTTAGAATGACAACTCCATTCCCAGAGAAGTGAAGTATTCGGAATAGTATTGAGAATAGGCGGGAAGACGGAACGGTCCTACATCGGTGTAGATCACACCTTTGGAAAGATTGTTTCGAAAGTTCATAAAGAAGATTGCGTTTTGAAAGCTCGTCTTTCCTCGAAAGCCGGCGGAGAAAGAACGAAGAGGCTCATCCGTTTGTGTGTTGATTCCCGTGTTTCTCTGCGAGATGAGATTGTAGTAGTTGTTTCCTAGGAAGAGAGAGTATCTACCCGCAGGATCCAAGAGCATCGTAAAACCCAGCGTTGTCGCGTCCGACTCCGGTGTCATATAAAGACCGTTGTTTTTTGTCGTTGGATCCGCCGAATAACTATAACGAACGTTGAGAATGATTTTTGTAAAATCGATAAACATAGAAAAACGAGCCGCTTCCGGATTGTAGAGGCCCTTGTCTTTTTCCTTATTCAAAACCGAAGTCTGAAACGAAAGCCGTCGGATCGGTTGTATGTTCGCCTGCCATTCGATCACACGACCACCGCTGTTTCCCAGAGCTTGGTTTCTGAGAACGGGATTGTTTCCCATATTCGGATCCGCGTTGAGCGCTTGAGAATTGGATCCTGGAGAAGAATAAAGAAAACGACTGGAAGCCATGCTCGAATTTCCGAAAGAACTTCCCGAGACGATTTTCGCGTTGATGAAGTCATTCGGTTTGAATGAAAAACCGGCCATCGAATAACCCTGATCTTTTTGATCCGCGGTATAAGGCAGTGAGTTTCCGGTTTTGAGAATCGCGTCCACTCCCGGAGCGACGGAATAACTCAGTTCAAAGTTGTCTAACGTAGATTGGTTGACTCCCGTCTTATCGCCGGTTCCAAACGGATCGGATTTTCTTCCACGAAGGGAAGGAGCCAGTTCCGAAAAAGGAGAGGAAGGGCGAATCGAAGAATTCAATTGGACCTTACCCTGTTTCCCACCGAAAAAGCGCGCCCCGGTCCAGTTTATGTTCTGATCACCGAAGAGAGAATCGGGCTGATTCCAAGCAAGCGAATCTTTGGAAGGAAAAGGGCTCCAACCGTTTCCGAGTTTTGCAAAATTCGATCCTCGGTCCTCTTGGATCTCGTAGTTTTTTTCCGAATCACCCAAAAGGTCGATTCTACGGGAACCCAAAATTCGAAACACTTGAATATCTTTGGGTTTTTCATCCCCTTTTACTTTGAGCGTTGGCTGGGATTTCGAAGGTGTTTCGTTTTCTTCCATCGGAATGGAATCGATTTTCGGAAAATTTTCCGGCGTTTTCACCTGCGCTACGGAAAGGAGAACCCCGAGTCCCAACGCGGATAAACCGCTGACAAGCAAGGAGGATTGAATGTTGATCGCCCCGATGAATCTCATTTTCGTATCTTTATTTAGTATCGGTAATCAAAATCGAAGGATCACCTACAAATGCGATTCTGGAATTAGACGAAGAGTTCCGAAAGAATCCATGGAAAAGGCGGACTCTTTTTCTCGGATAGTTTTGGTTCACAATTGAGTTTTCCAAAGTTAGAAATTGTCTAGAGTGGGGAAAAGACAGGGCAAAAATGATTCAAAAAAAACGAGTTTGATTCCTTCCGTCCAGTTTCAAAACCGAGGGCATGCAGGAAAGAAATTTTTTATAGAATTCTGTCTCATCGACCCAAAGGACGCATTTCTATTCGTGTTCTTCTTCTTCTTTTTTCCGATCGATTCTTTCCTCTATCATATGGAACAAACTTCCCTGCGGATATTTTCCGTTTTTACCGAATTTTCCCGCGGGAATACCAAAAACTTCCGGAATCAGTTCCTCAACGTGAGAACAAGTATAGATCTGGAATTTGCCCTTATCGATCGCCTTACGGATGTGAGCCGGGAGATTCAAGTCCCGAATGTTGGAAGTCGGAATATAAACTCTGTATTTGTCTCTCGTATTTCCGACGAGTTGAATCATGTCGTACCAAGCCGCGATCTTTGTGTTCACCGAACCCACGGGAAGAATTTCTCCATATTGAGAAAGGGCTCCCGTCACCGCGATGTTACACGGAATTTCCAAACCGGAAAGCGCCGAAAGGATCGCGAGCAATTCCGCACAACTCGCGGAGTCTCCGTCGATCGGAGAATAGTTTTGTTCAAACAAAATGGAAGCGTCGAGACCAAAGGATTGGATATGAGAGAACATTCCTTTAATATAAGATTGTAATATGAATACGCCTTTATCGTGTAAGTCGCCGGAAAGATTGACTTCCCTTTCGATGTTGATAAAATTTCCCGAACCCAATGCGACTCGCGCGGAAACTTGGTTGACCTGACCGAAATCGGATAAAGAAGAATGCAGAAGTATGACGGATAAGCCGTTGATTCTTCCCGTCTTTTTTCCTTTGAGTTGGATCGAAGTTAGACCTTCTCGAACGCTTTCCTGATATCTTCTTTTGTGAACCGCGATTCTTTTTTCGATCGTTGGAATCGCGGATTCGACTTGGGCGCGGGAGATCGTCTTCTTTTCCTTCTTATAAAGAACGAGAAGTTCGCCCACGAACGTGCGGAGCTCGGCGAAAGAAAGAGAGAGTCTGGCTCGGCTATCGTTCCAGCGAAGTCCGATTTCGAGTAACGCGTCGACCGCGGAGGAATCGAAACTAGGATAACCCGGTTTTTCCCAGGAATGAATGAGTCCTCCGAAGAGCTGAAGATTCTTCTTGCTCTTCATAACAGCTTCGTACGGAAGATGAATCTTAAAAGAAAAACTTTCGTAGAAGTCGGGATCGACTCCGGTGATAAAATCCACTTCCCCTTCTTCTCCCACGAGAATCAGACGAAAGCGCGTGTTTATCGAAGGATGAAACCGATTCATCTCTTTGGAGCCCGTCATTTCAGGAAGAGTCAAGAAGTCGATACTTCCGGTTTGAAGAACTCCTTTTACGAGAAAGTATAAATTCGGATCTTCCGTAAGGGCTCGCATCGGAAGAAGTAAATAACCACCGTCGGCTTCCACCATTTTACCCGCGCGGTATTCCGAGTTTCCGGGAAAACCAGCGAGAGTTAAGAATCCCGGATGGGGATCGCAGACTACTTTGATTCCTTTTTTAAGACCGGAGATATATTCTTGAAGTAAGGTGAGGTTCGCTTCTAAGGCCGGACCCGTTATGAGAATGTTGGAAAGAATCCCGGGATTTTCCAGAGCCTTTGGTAAGGAACTCAGTTCTTCTCTGTGAAACGCCAAAAAATCGGGAAGACCGTTTTTGGGTCTTTGTTTTCCCGCGTGAAGTTTGATTTCTGCCTGAGCGGCGGTTATTCTTTTTATCACTGAGACGATTGTTCCCTACTTCCCTTCGGTTATCAATCATAATCTACCGGAGAATCAGCATCGCATCTCCGTAAGAATAAAATCGGAATTCTTCTTGAATCGCTCTTTGATACGCGCGTAAGATCAATTCTTTTCCCGCAAATGCGGAGACGAGCAAAAGAAGACTCGAGCCGGGTAAATGAAAATTTGTGATCAGACCTTCGCAACTTTGAAGTTCGTCGTTCGGTTGTAAAAAAAGTTCGGTCGCGCCGGCTCCTGAGCGAAACGTTTTTGTTTTCGGATCGTATGTGGATTCCAAGGCTCGAAGCGTCGTGGTTCCGATGGAGATGATTCTTCTTCCTTCTTTTTTTGCGAGATTGAGAAGTGAGGCGCTCGATTCTTCCAGAAAGAATTCTTCCCGATGTAATTTTTTATTTTGAAAATTTTCTTCCGTGAGAGGTTGAAAGGTTCCGTAACCTACGGTGAGTTCTAAGGTGCAGATCTGAATTTTTTTTTCTTTTAGAGTTTGAAACAAGGATTCCGAAAAGTGAAGACCCGCTGTAGGAGCCGCAACCGATCCGGGAGTTTTTGCAAAAAGAGTCTGATAACGAATTTCATCTTCCGAGTTCGCTTCTCTTTTTAGGTAAGGAGGAATCGGAATCTCGCCGATGGATTGAAAGTCTTCTTCTTTTAATTCTTGCTCCGGTTTTAAAAAAACAAATTCTTCTTCTTTCCTTTCCACTTGAAAAAGCCGAAGCCCCGTCTTAACGTCTTGAAGCCGATCTCCCGTTTTTAGTTTTCGAGAATTTCGAATCTTACATCTCCAAAGTCCGTCCTTGGTTTCCAAGAACATCGCTTCGTGGGTTCGAAGTTGGTTTTTGAGATAAACGCGGCGTTTGCTTACTTTGGTATGATTGCCGATCAGCACGTCGCCTTCTTTAAGATAAGAGACGATGTTCTTGAATGCGTCTTCGATGCGGATTTTTTCGGATCCGACTTCGACCACCATGAGTCGACTCTCGTCCCGATTCTTTGCAGGATAACGTGCGATTCTATTCTCGGGGAGTTCAAATTCGAAATCTTTGAGATCGGTAAACAACATTCTATTTGCAGTGGATTTGGAGAATGGTTACGGGTGAATCTTTTTTCTAACAAGACCTTTGTAAATCGTGAGCGGTGATGTAGGAGAATTTTATTGGTTGGCTTTTCGGGTGCGATCCAAAAGTGTTTCAGAATGCAATTGAGAGACCGAAAAACCTGGATTCTTGCCGGAACGATTTTGTTTTTCTCCCTCCTCTTCATCAATGGGATTTCCAAATCGGGAAACCGTTCCGATTTCAGGGATTACTACAACGCGTCCGTTCGTTTTACCGAAAGAAATAATTTATACAATTTAGAACAGATCGACGAGATTCTCGGGAAACTTCAATCAGGAGAAATCAAAGTCGAAGAAGCGTTTACTCCGAAAGTTTTTATGCAACTCAAGGAAATGATGGAAGGGCTGGGTTCTTACATCTACCCTCCTACATTCGCCTTTTTGTTGATTCCGATTTCAATTCTTCCTTACCCGGTTGCGTCCGCCGTTTTTTTGAGTCTGAACTTCTTAGCGCTTCTCGGTTTTTTATACATCCTTTCGATCCGTCTTCCTATCAAAGGCAATTTGATTTTTATCGTGGTTCTTTGTCTTCTCAATCTTCGGTTCTTGGAAAATCATCAGAACAACAATCAAGTCGGTTTTCTTTTGATGTTTTTGATTCTGGCTTCCGTACATACGAAGAAGGATTGGTTGTCCGGTTTATTGCTCGGACTTGCGATCGTGATCAAGTTGACTCCGGGTGCGTTTGTTCTTTTTTTCTTAATGCAAAGACGTTACTGGGCCGTGGTTTATACGTTTGTATTTTCAGTTTTCTGGATTCTTCTTCCTTGTATTTATGCTCCGAGTTTTACGATCGAGATGACCTTGACTTGGAAACAGTTGATCTTGGACAATTATCTCAAGTCTCCTCTCTTTCGCGCTTGGAAGAACAATCAGAGTTTGAACGCGACTCTTGCGAAATACTTTCTCAACTACGCGGACGTTCTCAATCAATCCCAACTCGGATATCCTCTTGCGGAATTATCAGAAAAAGCTGTAAAAGGAATTTATTATATTCTTTCCTTGGGTCTTGTGGTTCCTTTTTTCTGGAAAATTTTTGCGAAACGAAAGGAAGAATTGACGCTCGGTTGTTTGTTCGTCTTTTCGATCATCTTTAGTGGAATTTCTTGGGTGCACGCGTTTGTTTTTCTTTTGTATCCTTCCGCGATTCTTCTTTTCCGCCTTTGGTCTTTTGTGGAAGCGAGCGTATGGCCCGTCTGGAAGACTGTTTCCGATTCTTTCTGGAAAAAATGTCTGGTTTCGATCCAGGTATTGTTTGCAAATGATAAAGTGAGCTTTGCCTTTTTGATCGGTTCGATCGGAATTCTTCTCTCCAATCGGTCCGTGATCGGCGTAGGAACGGAGGAAAAGTTTATGATGGCTTCTTATCTTCTTTACTTTGCGATCTTTCAATACGTTCTTCTTCTATTGATTCCAGAGAAAGAAACTCTAAGGGAAAAATAAAAAAGAATTCTGACAAAGATGACGATCCGAACGAACGAACTCAAATACAAACCGAGGGTGGGTGTGGACGTGCGTCCCCTCGCGTACGGGATTACGGGAAATTCAAG
The DNA here is from genome assembly GCF_003545885.1 of Leptospira stimsonii. Classification (NCBI taxonomy): domain Bacteria; kingdom Pseudomonadati; phylum Spirochaetota; class Leptospiria; order Leptospirales; family Leptospiraceae; genus Leptospira; species Leptospira stimsonii. Next base: position 127,958 of record NZ_QHCT01000004.1, on the reverse strand, counting down.
ATATCTCGCGGAAGTCTTGCGAAGACTCATCACGAACGATTCTCCTCTGGAATATTATCTTTATTCGAACAAACCGATTCATACAGTATTTTATGATATTCTTTCAAACCAAAACTCCAGGTTTTTTCTTACTGGAAAACTTCCCGGTGTGGCTTGGTTAAACTGGACGATTCCAAGAAGAATCAAAAAAGATCGTCTCGATCTTTTTTGGGGAACTCTTCAATTGTTGCCTATCTCTTGCGGAAGCGCCTTGACCGCGGTCAACTATCACGATCTCAACTTTCGCTCCGCTCCGGAAACGATGACTACGGCAAACTACTGGCAACACCGGATTCTTTCCCCGAGAACTTTGAAAAAAGCGGATCTTGTGTTTTGTCTTTCTGAAAACACACGGAACGATATTCTTAAATTCAAACCCTCTTTGGATTCTAAATTGAAAGTAGTCTATCCGGGTGTGGATTCTTTTCCGGTTCTTCGAGAACCTCTTCGTAAACTTCCTGAAAATTTTTTATTTACCATTGGGACCCTCGAACCTCGCAAGAATTTGGGAACTCTTGTCTCCGCGTATCGTGCTCTTAAAAAAGAAGATCCTTCGTTTCCTTATCCGCTCGTGATCGCGGGTCGTTTAGGATGGAAGTCCGAAGGTCTGACCAAGTTATTAAAAGAAGGAACCTTGGAATCGGAAGGAATTTATTTCGTAGAAAATCCGGCGGACGAACTGCTCGCTTGGTTGTATCGATACTGTGTTTCTTTTTTATTTCCCTCGATTCACGAAGGTTTTGGTCTTCCTTTGTTGGAAGCCCTTCGAGAAGGCAAACTCTGCGTCGCATCGGATATTCCCGTCTTCCATGAAATTTTAGATCGAAAGGTGGACTTGTTTGCGGAACCGCTCGGAGTGGATTCTTGGGTTCGCGCTCTATCCGAACTCAAGAAGAGAAAGTTGGAAAGACCGGAAGTTTGGAACGCTTCCGAATGGACCTGGGACCAGACCGCAAAAAAAATCGAAGACGGTTTGATCGATCTTTGGAAACACAGAAAGGAATTACATCATCAAAGAATATGAAACAAACTGAAAAACGAATCTATTCCGGCTGGGATTCTTTAAACGCAAACGACGCTTCTTTCGGAGTTCCTCTTTATTTAAAGATCAACCCGATTCCTCCCATCTTGATAACTCTGGTGGTCGGCGCCATTCTCTACGGTTGTTATCTGCTTGGCGGTTTGTCCGCTTTGTATCTTCAGAAGTTTACCGATTTTCTGTTGATCCCCAAGGTTTTGAATCTTCCCATCTTGCAGAATCCACTGTTGTATCGAAGTGTAGGATATCTTACGTTCGGATATATCGGTTTTGCCTTTCTTCTCGACTGGATTCGATTTATCAATCGGACCTGTTTTACTCGGGTCGGTCTCAAAGGTGATCTTTTATCCGTGGAAACACGAAGTTTTTTTGGAAAGGACGTGTTTCAGTGGAACCGTAAACAGAGCGGAGTTCAGATCGTTCACAAAACCGGTGTTTTGCGAAGGCTTCTTGGCTTGGAAAGAATTTGGATCGTCGCTCCGGATCTACGTTCGGAAAGCGTCGCTTCTCAGGCCGGAATTCTTTCCCCGTATTTTTTCCGAGGTCCCAATCGAAATCTCATCGCTTCTTTCTTTCAATATTAGAATTGTAGAATGTTATTTTTCTCCGGGACAAAAGGCGCGCTTCAAGATCGGATCTTTTTTTCCCTTCTTCTTTTGTTTGTCTTTTGCGTATTTTTGTTCGATCTGAGGTTTCTTTCCCGGCACTACGACTGGGACGCGATCGTCTACGCGTACAATATCAATTCCGATCTTACTTGGAGAATTTTTTACAATCCGCATCACCTCGGTTTCGAAAGCACCGGTTATCTTTATCTCAAACTCTGGAGAGAATTGTGGGGAAAGGATTCGGTCATGTTCGGACTTCGTCTTCGTATTTTGATTTCGGGGCTCGTCTTTCTCTTTTGTTTTATTTGGATTTATCGAAAGATCTATGCGGACACGTTAGGCGCGATCATATTGGGTTTGGCGATTCACTTCTCACAAGGGTTTTGGTTTTATGCACAACACAACGATACTCCGCTGATTCATTCCTGTTTAACTGCTCTTTTGTATCTTTCCTGCGTTTACTTTGCGAGGAAGGGTCATTCTCCGATTTCCCTTTTGGTTTTGTTCGGAATTCAACTCTGGAGTGTTTACTTTCATCAGTCGGATATTCTATTTTTACCGCTGGTCCCGATCTCCATTCTTCTTTCTAAGACTTGGAAAGGAAAAGAATTCGAACTTTCTTGGAAACTTCGTTTCGCATTTGTCTATTGTTTTACACTCGTAGGAGCTCTTACACTTTCCTATCTCTATGTGGGATTCATTGTTCTCGATAGAAATCTAACGGCGCCTCTGGACAGTGAGAAGAATTTTGCGAATTGGCTCTTTCTGTATGCGACCAAGGACAAATGGGGAAATTCTCCGGAATCAAAAAACTATGTAATGAATTTTTATCGCGGGATCGGAGACGCGTTTCTCAATTTTGAAGGTGTGAAAAACGGATTGCGGGTGCGCTTGAACTCTTGGGAGAATCGGGAAATTCTTCCTTATAACCTCAATCTTATGTTTTGGATTTCCATTCTTCTTCTTTTCCTTACCAATCTAAAAAATGTTTGGAAACGTTTTCGAATCGAGACGATTCTTTTATCCTTTTGGCTTGTTCCTTCGATTCTTTTTTATACTTGGTGGGAAGGTTACTTTTTTGAATTTTGGGTCGGGACGTCGATCGGTATGATTCTTCTCGCCGGATTAACCTTCAAATCTCTGGAATTTCGTCCGTTTCTTTTTGGAAGTCGTGCGGTCTTTCATTCTTATCTTATCATTTGGGTATTGCTTTTATTTCTTGTAAATTTTTCGTTTTCAACCTATCCTCGTTCCGCAAAAAAATCGGTGAGTTATATCGAAGGAATCGAATTCAAACTCGATGCGATTCTTCCTGAAAAAATCTATCCTCCGGAGTCTCCAAAGACCGGTCTTTTTGAATGGTAAAATCAAAGGTTGGAACCCCTTAAATTGATGTTGTAAGGATATTCTATTTTGAAAAACTGCTCTTCAGGTCTTTTAAAATACTGAATCAAGACGAACCATGCTCTTTAATTCCCTTCACTTTTTATTTTTTTTCCCCGTAGTTCTCATTCTCAATCATCTGCTCAAGGGCAAGATTCAAAGAATCTTTCTCTTAGGAGCGAGCTTTTATTTTTACATGTCTTGGAGAAAAGAATTCATCCTTCTTTTGCTCTATTCGATCGTTATCGATTACTTTGCTTCCCTTAAAATTTCCGCTTCTCCTCAGGGTTCTAAGGCGAGAAGAATTTGGCTCGTTCTTTCCTTAATCACGAATCTCGGACTACTCGCCTACTTTAAGTATACGAACTTTCTTTTGGGAGTCGTCAACGACCTGACTCCGATCGCTGGTTTTAAATTCGCTTATTACGATATCATTCTTCCGGTTGGAATTTCCTTTTATACGTTTCAATCGATGAGTTATACGATCGACGTCTATCGAGGTCAGATCGAAGCGAAAAAATCGTTTTTGGATTTCGCATTATACGTTTCTTTCTTTCCTCAGTTAGTCGCCGGTCCTATCGTTCGTGCGCAGACTTTCTTTCGAGATTTGGATATGCCTCTTCCCGTCAACAAAGAGGACATTCAAGTTGCATTCTGTCAGATCCTCATCGGATTTACGAGAAAGATCGTATTCGCGGATAACCTCGCGAAAGTCGTCGATTTTACCTTTAAAAATTACGCGACGCTCAACCCAGTGGAGATTTGGACCGGCGCGCTCGCATTCGGTTGGCAGATCTACTTCGACTTCGCTGGTTATACGGATATCGCGATCGGAGTTGCGAGACTTTTCGGTTATAAGTTCGATCCGAACTTCAACTTTCCGATGGTTGCAAGAAATATAACGGATCACTGGTCTCGTTGGCATATCTCTTTCTCCACTTGGATCCGGGACTACATATTTATTCCGTTAGGCGGATCGAGAGGTTCGGCCCTTTTTACGTATCGAAACATTTTTATCACTTGGTTCTTTGCGGGAGTTTGGCACGGCGCGGCGTATCACTACATCGGCTGGGGCTTGTGGCAGGGAATTATGATCCTTGCAAATAGGGAATACGGAAGAACCAAAGCCGCTACGTTCTTAAATGAAAAAGGCGGAATCGTTTATGATATTGCCGCAAGAATATTCACGATGTTTTGCCTAACGTTCGGATTTATCATGTTCCGCGCGGAGACGATGGAGAAAGCGATCCCGATGATGAAGGCGCTCGTTTTCTGGGTGCCCGGTGGTTTTTCATCGGTGAAAGGTTATACGAATTACACGTACGGAATATTGCTTTTGATTTGTTTTGTCGCCTCTTATCTTTTCGCGAAGAATAACATAGAAAAGATCGTACAAAGCCGTTGGAAGTTTATCCTATTCTTCCTCGCGAACGTATTTATGCTTTTGATTTTCGGAATCACGGAAAGCCAGAGCTTTCTCTACTTTGCGTTTTAGGAAAGTATACCCGCTATGAAAGAATATCTTGCATTTTTGAAAGATTCCAAATTCTGGATTCCGGTTTTGATCCTTATGTTTTTAGAAACAGGGATGCAATTCGGTTGTTACAGACCGTTTCTGAAAAAAAATTCTTATGCCGCCAACGTTTCCAGAATCACGAATCACGTAATCGATAAACAAAAAGAATTCGATCCGGACATACTGATTGTAGGAACTTCGGTCGCCTATCAAGGATTATCTCTTCCGATTCTAAACAAGGAATTGGAACCTCTCGGAAAAAAAATTCAATCCATTGCGATTCCGGGAACCGAGTTGATCGTCCAGGATCTCGCCGTCTTAAAAACTCTTCCTCATTTAAAAAAAGTAAAAACGGTCGTGCACGTTTTTGAAATCACGACTCCTTGGGTCGGTCAAAAAATCTTAAACTTGCACACGCTCGCGATGATCTCCGAGTTCGATCGTTTGCAAGTTTATCCAAGAATTTACGATTTCGGTTACGAAGTCAAAGCGGACGACCTTGCTTACATCACATTAAAATCGATCGCGTATCGAAGAGACATGCAAGATTTGATCCTGAGTCCTTCCAAACGAATCAAGGATATCGGAAAACGTTTTAGAAAGGAGAATCTCGATCCGTGGGACTACGAGAATTCTTACAAAGAAAAGATCAGCATGTATCCGATCAAAGACGTATCTGACTGCGTTGCAAAAACGGATCCGGCGAACGGACAACCGATCCCCGAAGGTTCGGATCGATTTCACAAAAAAGCGATCTTTGATACCTGCGTTCTTTCAAGTAATCCTCTAAACAATGCAGTAGAAGATGACGTCACAAGACAATACTTCGATCGATTGAAGATTCTACACGATGAAATTCGAAGAATCGGAAAGGAAAACGGGCAGGAAATTGAAATTATCGGAGTTGTCGCGCCTTACAGCCAACTCATCCAAGAATGGAGATTGGAAGAACGCAACCAAGTCTGGAAACGAGAATTACAAAGAATCAATCCTACAAAACCGGTTTCTCTTCTCGATTACCAAACGCTTTTGGACGGACCGGACAACGGCGATTATTATTACGACTTGATCCATCTCAATAAGTTAGGGATGGAAAAGTTGAGTCACGCGTTTGCAAAAGATTTAAAAGAGACTCTCATAAAGGAAAAGAAATGATCTTTACTTCCACTCTCTTCCTCCTTTTCTTTTTAGTCGTTTATCTTTGTTATTGGGCTTACAATGGAAGGAAATATAGGGAATGGGTGATCGTAATCGCCTCTCTCGTGTTCTACGCGACTTGGAGTGTTCCCTTTCTATTTCATTTATTAGCGATTCTTTATATAAATTATCTCGCGGTTCGAAGTCTTTTTAAAAACAAGAGCCTCGCAGTTTTGCGCGCGATCGTAATTCTTGATCTGATCAACCTCGCCGTTTTCAAATACTTTTATTTTTTTACGGAGAACTTTTATGCTTGGACGCACTGGGGATTTTTAGATCAGAAAAATTTAGGTTTTCAGATCATTCTTCCTCTTGCGATCAGCTTTTATACGTTTCAGATCATCGCCTTTGTAGTGGACGTATATCGCGGAAAAATAGCGGAAGACACCGGATTTTTTCGATTCGTTTTGTTTATTCTCTTCTTCCCTCAGTTGGTCGCCGGGCCGATCATGAGACACCAGGATTTTTTTCCGATCTTGGACAAGGTAAGAATCAAACCTTCCTTTGTCTATGCCGGACTTTATCTTTTAGGACTCGGAATCGCGAAAAAAATCCTAGTCGCCGATAACATCGCTTCCTTGGTGGATCCCGTTTTTCGAAATCCGTCCGAGTATGATAACTACTCCCTCTTTTTAGCCGCACAAGGGTTTACGTGGCAAGTTTATTGCGACTTTAGCGGTTATACGGACATAGCGCGCGGTTGCGCTTTTCTGATGGGATTCAATATTCCGGTAAACTTTAGAGCGCCTTTTTTCAGCCAGACAATCCAGGATCTCTGGAGACGTTGGCATATTACTCTCGCGACTTGGCTTCGGGACTATATCTACATTCCTTTGGGTGGATCCAGAACCTCGGAGCCCAAGGTTTATTTCAATTTAATCGCCACGTTTACGTTAGGTGGTTTTTGGCACGGAGCCAGCTGGACCTATGTGATCTGGGGTTTTTGGCACGGGGTTTGTTTGGTGATCGATCGAGTGATGGATCGATTGGGAATTCCGAAATTACCGGAGAAAGGTTTTGTCTGGTTTGTGATCCGAGCTTTGTTTATTTATTCCATTTTTATGATCGGTGCGATCTTTTTCCGATCGCAGAACCTCGGAGATAGTTGGTACATTCTTAGCAACGGTTTGTATTGGATCGCCGAACCCGCCAAACACGTGTTAAGAACGGATCTGGTCGCTCCGTTTTTGATCGGAGGTTTCCTTTTACACACTCTGGAATATTTCGAAAAAACTCCGAGATTCTATTATCGACACAAGAAAACGATCGTAATCGTATTTATGATCATTCTCGTTCTTCTCCTATCCAATTACGCAGGTAAAGGACAGGATTTTATCTACTTTCAGTTCTGAGGAAGAATCATGAGTGAAAAGAAAACAAAAATCATCCTTCCTTTTCTCCATAGTAGACTTTTATGGGTTCCCCTCCTTTGTTTTACGTTTACGTTCGGCTTGGATCGATTTCTTTCCTCGGAAATCATCAGACCTTACACAGAGGCAGGTGCGGAATATTACTTTTATGAAATGAAGGACCGCGTTTTATCCGCACTCGTAAAACAAAAAGAATCCGCAAAGCCGGAAGAAAAAACTCTGATCTTTTTTGGCACGTCGCATATGGGAGAATTCTCTTTAGAGACGATTCGCAAAAAAAGAAAAGATCTGATCGTTTACAATTTTTCCGCGCCTTCCGCTCCGTTCTCCTACCATAACTACAATCTGGAAAAGATTCTCTCCTCCGGAATCAAACCGGATTACGCGATTCTCGAATTTTATCCGGATTCTATGACGGATTTTTGCAATAGATATCCATTACGTTATTCTTATGATCTTCCCTATTTTCTGCGTTATGCGAACGAATTTTCCACGAACGACTGGGATACTTTTTTAAGATCGAGAGTATTTAGAACAACTGTGTTTCCCCCTCGGTTTAAGGAAGCGATGCAAAGAATCAAGGATCCGAGTTCAAAGGATATGATGCTCGCGATCAAAAATCTTTTGATGAACGAGTCCGATAAGTTTAACGGAGGAATTCCGAACGTATTGTTGGCGAACACTCCTCCTGAAAAACTCGAAGAAGAAGCGGCGAAATACTACAACGATATCTACCGATATATCAGGATTTCTGACGTACAAAAAAAATTCCTCTTTCACTTTTTGGAAACGGCGGAAAAAAACGGAATCAAAGTGATTCTCTGGTCCCCACTTTTGTATTCAGGACTTGAATCCCGTGTTAAGTCCGCTGAATTCTATCCTTCCTGGGAAAAAATCCGCAAGGAAGTATTAGGATTTAAGAATGTATCTCCTCTTGATATGAACGATTTCCGCGAACAAGTCCAATGTCAGAAGTTTATCGATCCTCATCATTTGAGCGGAGGATGTTATCCGGAGCCGACTGAAATCCTAATCGATCAGTTGGATTCAAACCGTTGAAGGGCGACGCACTTTCGTTGAACGAAGCGCAGGCGAAGGTCGACGATTGGATTCGAAACTTCGGAGTTCGTTATTTTTCAGAACTCACTAACCTTGCGATCTTGATGGAAGAAGTCGGAGAGTTCTCCCGACTGATGGCGAGAAAATACGGGGATCAGTCTTTTAAGAAAGGCGAGGACCCGAATGGAATTTCGAAAGAGATGGGAGATATACTTTTTGTTTTGATCTGCCTCGCGAATCAGATGGGGATTTCTTTGGAAGACGCTCTCAAAGCCACCTTACAAAAGAATACGGAACGGGATAAGGATCGTCACAAAGAAAATCCGAAACTTCAGTCCTGATCATTCTTTTTTTACCGCTAAGTGTAATTCTTTCAAACCCGCGTTTTTTAGACTATCGACGATAAAGACAAACCTTCCGTAATCGGCTTCCTCGTCCCCGTAAACCCAAAGGACGGATTCTTTGAATTCTTCTTTGGAGACGATTTGTTTCCATTCTTCTTTCGAAAAATCTTTACCCTCGTAACGAAGAATACCTTCTTTCAGAAGATAGATTTCCTTATTGGAACTGACTCCACCCGCTTCTGCGTTCGATTTCGGAAGACGCAACGGAAGAGAATGAACTTCTTTTTGAAAACTCATAGCGACCATCGCGAAGATCAGAAGAATAAAGACGACATCCAACATACTCGTCATATCGAGAGGTGAATCTTCTCCATCGAGAAGGCTTTTTCTTTTTTTTGTTCCGCTCTTCATTCGAAACGTTCTTCCGTTTCGTTTTGAATCGTTTGTTTGATTTCGATTTCGGTTCTTTGTAAAATCATCTTCAAATACTGAAATCCTAAGATCGAAGGAATGGCTACACAGAGTCCTTGAATGGTCGTGTTGAGGGCGAGGCGGATCCCTTCTGAAAAAATTTCGAGGCTGACCGTTCCCGCGTTTTTCATCTCTTCGAAGGCGACGGAGATGCCGATCACCGTTCCAAGGAGTCCGAGCATCGTTGCGATTCCTGCGAGATTTCGGATCCAAGCGGTCATCGCTTCCGGAATAAAAAATTCTTTCGCAAAAAAATCGTCCGGATCTTCCGAGATCGATCTGATTGATGAAGTGGATCGATCTTGGGTTCCATTCTTTGTTTCTTCTTGAAGATGAAACAGGATTCTTCTTTTGAGAATCGGAAGAAAGGTCCAAACTCTGAGAAAGAGTCCGACATTGATAAAGCTCACAACCAAGATCAGTACGCTGACCCATCCTCCTTTTGCAAACAGAACATCCACGAATAGAACCCCCAAAACTTAGGATCAGATTGTCATTTCGGCTTCGTTTGTCATTCTAATCTTGAATCGTTTCCGAAGGAGGAAAACTCTTCTTGCCAAGCGGAAACACGTTGAAATCATTTCATAAGCCCTATGTCAGAATTCAAAATGCCTGAGACAGATCGAAAGGCCGGCTTTGTTCGAGAGAACTTTAACCGGATCGCTGAAAAATACGATCGATTCAACGATTGGAACAGCTTTCTTCTCCATCGTGTATGGAAAAATCGTCTCGTAAAGGAAGTAGAAAAGAATCTGGGTTCTCATCTCAAGGTTATGGATCTTTGCTGTGGAACGGGTGACATTTCGGTTCGTTTGGAACATTCTCCTTCCGTCGATCACGTGACTTGTGTGGACTTCTCCGAGAACATGCTCGAGATTGCAAAGACTCGTTTGCGAAAAAAAGGAGAAGAAGGAAGAGTCGATTTTCAAGTCGGAGACGCGACACAACTGAAAAATTTTCAGGATTCCCAATTTGACGTCGTTTCGATCGGTTTCGGATTACGTAACGTCGATCATCTTCCGAAAGCGATTCAAGAGATTTATCGGATTTTAAAACCGGGTGGTCTTTTTCTCAATCTGGATGTCGGAAAGGTGAAAAACCCTCTCGTTCGCTGGGCGGCCGATTTTTATTTTTTTAGAATCGTTCCGATCCTCGGTTATATTCTTTGGGGAGGTAAGAACGAGATGTTTGACTATCTTCCCGTTTCTTCCCTTTTCTATCCGAGCCAGGAAAAACTCAAATCCATCTTAGAAGAAAACGGATTCACCGAAGTGCGGTTTGAAAACTTCGTTTTCGGAAACGCCGTTCTACACATCGCAAGAAAAGCTTCTTAGAATTTAATTCTCCGAGAGTCAGAGTGACGCGTCTTCGGATTGGACGTGAAACGAAATCGATGTTTTAGAAAACCGATTTCTCATTCTATCCAGATCGTGCCGGAAGAATTCCGGAACTTTTTCACCGAACCTTACGTAGCTGAAAAGCGAGGATGACACCGCGTGTCGTTTTGATCTTTGCGAACGGAAGTTCTTTCACAAGTTTTTTTCAAAAAACGAAACACAAGCGATCGAAAAAAGATTTTCAAACTTCAGAGACGCGGATCAACGCACTCGATTTAATCCGTCAAAGTCTTCGGCAAAAATTCCGAACGTATCGATTTGAGTTTCGAAGATCGAAGCGGAAAGAATCTCCGCTCTCAAATATTTGGCTTTGTCCGGAACGTTCAAGCCGACCGCGCTCGGATTCAAATACAAAGGTAATGTTTTCGATTGAATCTCGATCCAATCCGGGCCCAGGAAGGACCAACGAACATAGACCTTATCTTCTTTTGAAATCTTTTGCGAAGCGGGAACAAAAGCGCGTAAATTGATGGGAGCTTTCCCGCCTAAGACCCAAGTAGCCCCGGAAGAGAACTCGTGGAAACGGATTCCGTTTTGGTTGAGGTTTTGTTTTTTCGCCATCAATTGATAGGTCTTCAATTCCGCATAACGGAACTCGGGGCCTCTCAAGTTCGGAGCGATCTGGATGAGGGAAAAAAACAGATAAACCGAACCTAAGATCAAAACGAAAAGATTGAACCCACCTCCAACGCCGCGATGGAGTTGTCTACTCAAGGGCGCGGAGGAAGTGATCAGCCAGAGACAGAAGAAAGCCGTTGCTCCGGAACTACCGGTCCAAGGCATAAAGAAAAATCCGATCGGCAAAAGAAGAATCAGTTGTTTCCAGTGATTTCGATATGCGATCTCCAAACCGATCCAAGCCAGAAAAACGAGAGAGAACAAAATCCCTCCGTCATGAAACAAAAATACGAATGAGGAAAGAAAGAATTCCCGAATTCCACCCGGAGGAACGACGTTCACAGATCTGGAATCGATCCAGTTCAGCGCGAAACTGCCCACTCCATTTCCGAACCAAATGGAGTGTTTGGCCCAATTCCAAGCGGCTCTTGTTTGGATCCAACCTTCTCCCCAATAAAGATCAAGAAAGTGGCTGAAATTGCCCGCGGGACCACGAAAACCCTTGCTCCAGGCCAGATACAATTCCTGCCAAGGTTCGTAAGACCAGGAAAAAGAACCGAGCCAGATCATAAGAACGATCCATCCGAACCAGAGTACTACACAAGCGGGAATGTAGGACCATCTCCACCACTTGTTTCGGATTTTCGGGAAATAATTTATCGAATAAGCGTAGAGCAAGGAAGTAAAAAGTAGAATCCAAGAACCCGCGCTAAAATGTTTTCCTAAAATCACAAAAGGAAGAATCAGACCGAAACTGAGAAGAATCGTTGTCGGCGTCCTCCAACTTCTCGAATGCAGATAATAGAAGAAGTAAGAAAGTAAAAGAGGAAAGAACCAATTCAAAGAACCCGCATCCGCAAGAAAGCCCGAGATAAGATAAGAATCTCCGCTCATCGGAGTAAACGGAAGCGCCGAATGACGGGTCAATCCTTGAATTAAGAACATTAGAATATTCGCAAATACCCCTGCAAAAAGACCCTGTCTCCAGTATTTAACCGGAGAATCGCTTTCGTGCGAAGAGGATTCTTCCGCCAAAAAATACAGGATCGCCAACACCCAGGAACCGAAGAAGTCCAAACTCAAGCCGAACGCGTATCGAGAACTCACTCCGGGAAGATAAACCGTATCCAAAATTCCAAAACCTTTAAATGGAGGAGCGTTGAAATAAACAAAAAACCGCTCTAAAAGAAGAAGCGTTAAAAAAGCAAGAATTCCGGTTTTTGGGTTTTGATAAAAAGGAAGAGAGGACTTATAAGGACGATTGATATAAAAAAAACGGAATATAGGATCTTCTTCGCTTACGGTTTGCGAATGAAACGTAGATATATATTGTCGCAAAAAAATCCCGAAAATCGCACCTGCGAACAAACCGCTCAAAGAACCGAAGACAACCCCCTTTTCATAGAGAAGTCCGGGAAGGATCAGGGCCCCCGCCATCGTGAACATTCTTCCGGGTTTCCGATGATAGAGATTGGGGACGAGTCCGAATAGGAATTGGATCAAACCGATCGCCGCGATTCCGGATCCTTCCGTTTCACGAACGAAGAGAAAACTTCGAAAGAGAATATAAGCTAAAATGGAACAAAGAATGAGTCCGAAAAAGGTGGGAGTTCGAAGGGGCTTGAGTTTGTTGAATAATCCGGGCACGAATAAAGAGGATTTTGTAAAAAGAGTCAGATTTCAATCGAAAAAACGTTTTCGAAAGAGCTTTCCGATTCTTGGAAAGAAATTGAGTAAGGGAAGAATTCCTAAAGTATCTCTCTTTGCTTTTCACAAAGGAAGTTCTTCTTCTATAAAAAGATAGGCTGTTAGAGAGATTGGAAAAAGGAATCGAAAAGGCGAAAGGAACGAATCAGAATCAATCGTCCATCGAATCCATATCGGTTGGGATTTTGTATGCGCCCGTTAGACTTCCGGCGTTGCTTTTGCGCATAAAACCACCCTTCCCTTTCGAGAGAGTTTCCGCAAATTCAACCGTATACCGAGTCCAAGGGATTGCTTTGAGGCGTGCGATCGGAATTTTTTTTCCTGTCCCTTCACAGATTCCGTAGGTTCCGTCTTCGATTTTGTCTAATGCGACGTCGATTTCACGGATCGTTTCGATTTCCGCTTCGGAAAGGACAGAACTCAGGGTCTCTTCGTTGATTTCTGAGGCGATATCGGCGATATCACCCATCTCTTTCAGGCCGGAAGGTTTGCTGTTATCTTCCCAGTGAGCATACTTTTCCAAGAGAGTGCTTTTCTTCTCAAGGAGGAGCTCTTTGATTTCTTGCAGAGCTTTTTTATCGTATGCGGGCGCTGGTTTTTTTGCAGTCATACCTATTTCCTGGAAATCTTAGACCTTGGTTTCCTTGTATTCGGTGTGTTTTCTGCAAAATTTGCAGAACTTTTTAGTAACCAGTTTTTCGGTTTTAGCCTTTTTATTCTTGGTGAGAAGATAAGTACTCTTTCCCTTTGAACATCCCGGTTCCTGACAAACGAGCTTGATAATTTCTCTCATGGCGCTACTGTCTCGATTTCAATAAATTCCTCATAGTAAGACGGAAAATCCCGGATTTTCAGTCCAATTCAGTTCAAAAATTTGGTCCTTTCGTCCTGAAAATGTCGTACTGGAGGTTGTATTCTGCTAGAAAAAGTGAGAGGGCTTAAAAATCAAGGAGGATTAGATTAAATTCTCGAAAAAGGCAGGAAATTTTGTTGTAAAGCAGATATCGGGTTCGAGAGGTAGTTTTTTTCCGATTTAGTTTGCTCAAATTCTCCAGTACTCAAAATAGACTTGTTTTGGAAATATTTTTCATAGTTCCCATTATGGCGGTTCTCGCCAACGTAAGTTGTTTCATTGAAAATATACGTCGCGATCATCGATTTCACAAATTGATGACGGTCTTCTATCTCGCGATCGGAGTTCAAAACGCAACGACAGCGGCGATCTGTGCTTCTACGAGCGAAGAGATGGGTATGGCTTTTTGGGTGTTCAATTGCCATTCTTTTTTTATTCTTTCTCCGGTATTGGTCGGAATGGCGAGTTTCTGTACGGGAAGAAGAATTCTAAATCGGTTTACAATTTTCGTTTTTATAGTCGCGCTTGCTTGTGATTTTTTTTGCTCTTCATTTCCACGGATGATTATCTCCGGCTTTAAATCCTTTCATTTCGGCCTCGCTCCTCTCCTTTCTCCGATTGGAGGCTCACTCGGAATCGGAATTCACGTGCTTGCGATGGGCGTATGTATCTACTTTTTTATAAAGCCCGTTCAATGGAACGTGTTCTTTGAAAAACGGTTCTTCGTGGGAGTTTTTCTTTTTTGGTGGCTCGCGTTATTTACGAATTTTGTTCCTCTGTTTGGAATCGACATTCCTCCCTTACATCCCGTCGCAGACTCGGCGCTTTCCGTGGTTCTTTCGGTCTACTTGAATCGATATAACGTTGGAAAAACGAGTTTGTTAAGAATTGCGGCGAATATTCTGATTTCGATCGCGATCGGAGTTACGATCGGAATGTTCTTCTGGTCCGTTTTTAAATTCCTCCCCTTTCGCGAAATTTACGTAACCGCGATTTCTTCGCTTAGCGCGTGTTCGTTTATGGCGTTTCTTTTTTTCCATTCTTACAAGAGCGAAGAAATTCCTACGATTGTCCAGAGTTTGAATCTAGATGGTTACGGACTTTCCAAACAGGAGATTCGGATTTGTGAACTCTTAGAAGCGGGTCACAGTCGCACGTTCATCCAACTCATCCTGAACGTTTCCAACGGGACCCTGAGAAATCATTTGAAGAACATCTATGCAAAGGTATTACCCGAATCGAAATCCACTTCCAAGGATCAGTTGCAAAGACTGACCATTTTTCTATCAAAACGGAAGGAAAACAACTTCTCTCCTCGTTAATGCGAACGACGTCGTGTTGATTTCAAAACGAGAAGATGGAATGTTCCGTTTTGAACATTCGGGCGAGTTTTGATAGGACTGACTTTTATATCTTATCCGATCCGGAATGGCAGAAAACACAGTTTCTTTTTTCCGATCGCGATTCGTTGTTTGATTGCGTTCTTACGATTCGTAAAACGACATCGTTCGAAGAAAGAAAACTTCTTGAATTCGTTTGCGGATTCGTTTTCGTTTTATCTTCGATTCCGACGGATCGTTTTTTGGTTTCGGGGACGCCTGCGTTCGCACTCAATCCTGCAAATAGCAGTAAGACCGCGATTTGGCTCTTTCTAACCATAGACTTCTTTCAATACCCTTTGCTTATTATAACCGTTTTATAGCTCGGTTTCCCACCCCAGCTGTCATAGATGATTATTTTCTTCTATGACATTTGTCATGTTTTCGAATTTATAAAGATGGAATTCGGAAGGTTTGCGACTTTGATCCTAAATAAGGAAAAGCCGATCGGACCGATGCTTCACAGGTTCGTGGTACTGTGGATTTTCCGTTTTGAAATTTTCGGGGGAAATCCTATCCGGAGGAGCTTTTTGGTTTTGAACGTCTAAGAAGCGTCAAATTAAAGTTAGACGCCATTTCAATAAAAATAAAATTTGAAAAGAAGATTCCATGGACTCGACGACCTACTCGTGTCGAACGGAATATTATTTCATCAAGAACTACCCTCTCCGATTGGGATCCGTTTTTGAGCCAAGGACAAACAACCACGCAGGATTGATACCAAGATGTTAGGAAAAAAAACGATTTCAGAGTTTAAGATTCAAATTCCCGAAGAAGAAATCCAATTTCTCAAAAACCGTTTGAAACAAACTCGTTTTGGTCCGCCGATCGATTCATCGAATTGGTCCGATGGCACGGACGCAGATTATCTGAAGGAATTGATTCGAGACTGGGGTACGAGGTATGATTGGCGCTCCCGCGAAATTCTACTCAATCGTTTCGATCATTTTCTCGCCGAGATCGAAGGAGCGAAAATTCATTTTATCCATGCGAAAGGAAAGGGTAAGAATCCGATTCCCCTTTTGCTCTTACAAGGATGGCCGAGTAGCTTTATTCAGATGTTGGATATCATTCCACTTCTTACCGAGGCGCGAGATGACGATACCCCAAGTTTCGACGTCGTCGCCGCATCCCTTCCCGGGTATTTATTCTCCGAAATTCCTTCAAAGCACGGAATGAGTTTTTCATTCATCGCCGATTTGATGCAGAAGTTAATGGTAGAAACATTGGGTTATAAAAAATATGCGGCTCGAGGTTCCGATCAAGGCGCTCTTGTGCAACAACAACTGGGTTTGAAGTATCCGGAGAATCTGATCGGGTTGCATCGAACGGGAATTACCCCATTCATAAATCCCTTGCCGGCGGATTTATCAGAAGAAGAAATTCAATACCAACAGAAGGTTGCGTCCTGGGCAAAGTCAGAAACCGCGTATGCAAGCCTGCAGGCGCTTAGACCGGAAACGATCACGCCCGCTCTTGCGGATTCTCCGATTGCTTTGGCGAGCTGGGTGATCGAAAAATTCCAAAGGTGGGGAGATTGTAACGGCGATCTGGATCGGCATTTTGGAAGAGACAAGTTATTGGATAATCTTTCTCTTCACTGGTTCTATGGAGCGGGCGCCGCTTCGGTCCGATTGTATCGGGAAGTGCTTCGGAATCCGGGCTTAAACGGTAAACTGAACGTTCCCACTGCGATCATCATGCCGCTTCGAGACGGAATCGCGGTGCCTTTTCCGAAAAGCTGGGCGGAACGTTTTTACAACGTCCAACGTTGGACCGTTTTGGAAAAAGGAGGTCATTTTTCGGAATGGGAAGTTCCGGAAACGATTGCGGAAGACATTCGATCGTTTTTTAAATCGCTTACGGAAAAAAGATAAATGGTTTTTGATAATTCATTTGTTCGTCCTAAGTTTTCGAAAGAAGAATGCATCGAAATTCTTTTTTAGAAGAACGTAAACTTTCCGTTCTCTTGCGGAAGAATAAGAATTTATGTTCGTTGGAAGTTAGAATATTTCAAAGAGCCTATTGAGACGATCCGGACTTTTGTTAAGCGAAGTCGTTTAATTTTAGGAATGTTTGTTGATTCCGGATTCTTTCGCTCAAAGAGGGCGAAGAATTCTTACTCAAAAATTTGGAGCAAACCGGTTCAATTGCAATCGGAGTAAAGAATATTCCGATTCTTTGCCTTCGATTCGATGGTAATCGATCGAGTCAGAGAAATTTCGCCTAACGCTGGAATCGTGGATTTGTCACAAAGCCAGCTGATGACATTTCCTTGAATGGATAGATTTCCGCATCCTCCGATAAATGTTTGATTCTTCCAAGCCATCACGTTTAGATTCCGGAACGAAATCTTTTCCGGTATTCCGTCCGGATAATGCGTTATGCTGATCTTAAAAGAATTTTCTCCCTGAAATAGATAATTCCATTCGTATTCGGGAGAGGTTTTGTCCTCATTCAAATTGACGTCGATTGTTTCCGGGACGGATGCCAACTCGAGTTGAAATGAAACGTCGTTTGTATTCTCATGAACGTTTCCCGATATCAAATCCAGATGACCGATTTCGTTGTTGGGAATATTCAAGAATCCGGCTTTGACGTCCCCGCTCGGGTCTGTAAAGCCGAACGGATTCTTATATGTTTGGGAAACACAGGGAAGGCTGGCCGTCGTGAGAAATAGATACGTTAGATAGTTGTCTCGGATTGGATCGTCTACTTGACTTTGGGAACACCTGGAAAAAATTAAGATGAGTAATAAACAGGAAAGAAATTTTTTCAACGTCAATGACTCCATGGGCAAATCGGAAAACCGGACCCGGACTGATAGGCACATGTGATTCCTCTTTGCAGGGAGCCGTTTTTTATATTTTGTGTTAAACTAATAAGGCTCTGATTGAAATTCAAATCGGTAAAACAGTTGGCTGTGGTCGTCGGTATCAAGGCGAGTTCCGCTTCAAGGCTGTTCAGTTGAACCAATTCCTCCGAGTTTAAGACTCGTGAAAAATTTCCAGGAACAAATTCCGAAGTTTCCAATCCGAGTTCCTTACAGCTAATTTGATTGGTAAATCGGAACTGAGATTCCACATTTGCTCCGTTCAGTCCTAACTGATCCTTGAACAACATCGAAGCCGGCGGAACCAAATTGGAATACTTTACAAAAAGTGGAGTTGCTCCGGTCGTGCAATTTGCAAAATTGATATTGATAAACGTAAGATCGTCTCTTCTATTTTGTAAAGTGGTCGCCGTTGCGATGTTATTGAAAAAGGTCAGATTGCAAGATTCGGCCGTTGTCTCATAACAAGTTGTCACTTTTCCGCTCGGGATTTGATTTGTTACCAAACAAGCTTTGAGAGTGGGAACTGCTACGCCGGAATTCGGCTGGAGTTGCCGATCCACAATCGCCAAAAGAAGATTCGGGTTGGATGCGTTTTCCCGAATACACTGAAACAGGAATATACTTAGCCATAACCCGAACTTGAGTAGATTGGTTTGAATTCTTACCAGCATTTTCCAGTGAAGAGACAAATGAGAAGGAGAAGATCAATTTCTGAAGGTACAATTACAACTTCGTCAGTTCCATGTTCTCCATCTGGGAGCGTTATTACAGTGTCATCTCCTGGGATGGAAACAGCTCCGTTGTATTTTGGAGGACCGTTTTTGAGAGAATTGTGCCAATCTAGTTCGATGACCTTGGCGGATAAGGCGGAAGCCCACACCGTATAGCCCAAGTAGTTCAAATGTCCGACCGGGTCTTGGTACAACCAAGGATTGGCGACCCAACACTGGCCGAACTCAAAACAATCTTTTTGTCGAATGAATAAGTGATACATCGGAAGAAAATGAACCTTGCCCTTGCTTACGTTCATTTCATTTGTTAGTTGTTCCAGAGGACCTTGGGTTAAAAACATACCAATGCTGGAGATCATACTGATATTATTTTTTATCGTATGAAGCCAGATCCAATACCACTCGTCTTTTCCCGTCGGAGATATTCCGCTGTTTTTAATTTGTGAGTGTAATACATTTAGCTCATCCAATCCCGTCTGGATCTCAATCGTACTCAATGCTTCATTGTACGCCTGCTTGATTCCGACGATGGCCTGTGCGAAATCGCCTTGTAGTTTATCCAAATCGATCGGCATATAGAGTAACGCCAACCAACCGAATGGAGGCAGTAGCGTGAGTATAGCTTTTTGTGTATCGTCGTGGAGAGCCGTTGCTTGGCTATCGTGAAGTTGGTTCATATACGATGTGAAATTGTAACCGGGTTGGACGGCACCCACATTGAAATATTGAGAATAATTTCCTAAGGTCGGGCTATACGATAGATTGGGAAAATTTCCCATTACGAGTACATCTTTATCCCTTCTCGGGTGCCTTAATTGAAATAGAATTGCTTTCGTATTGTAAATTACCCGATCAACTACAGAGGGAAATTTCCAAGGCATAAAGGTCAGCATCAAAGAGTTATGCCAGAAATCGTTTCCTCCGATTTCGAATGCAACGTTGGGTGCTGTTTTGAAGTTGAAACGTTTTACATCGCTCTCCGCACATTTCGTAATTAAATTGTAAACGCTATTTGTGGTATATCCGCCGATCGCTAAATTTTGTACATTCCATTCTATACCGAAATTCATCAGAGTTAAAAATTTATCCCAACCAAAATAACCGTAGGCACCTTCATTTACAAAATCACCTAAACTATCCCCGTACATCGTTAGGAAGGTTTTATTGGGTTCAAAGGATTCCGGATTGTTATCATCGAATTGCGTATTACAGTTTGTAACTTTAACAAGATGGTCGTAAGTATGGTTTTCATCCGGGAACCAAAATGTAATGCTATTCTTATCTGCAAGAAGGGTATTACTATAAATAAGAATAAAAAGAGAAATTTTAAATGTGACTGAGTTAAAAGTATTCTTTTTCATATAATTTCCTTTTTTAGTGCGCATTCAAGGAATCAGCTAGGGAAGGTGTTGTAAATGTTATAGTTCCGGATCCAGATACGGCGGTTAGCTTCGTGAAAAAGTTGGATCTTTGCTTAGGCAACGGCGGCGTTTCTAAATCAATGAACACCGTTTCTAATTGTCCTGAAAGATTTGAATCATTATTTGCTGCGAATTCAATTGGACTATTGCCACATTTAGGAGTTACCAACTTAATTTCTTGTCCTGGATTTTCTTGAATAGTGAAGGTGAAAAATCTTGTTGAACTGGAATTTTTATCTTTTGGAGTAGATAGTCTTGCCCGATTATCAAAAATATAAGTATCCCCTGCTTTCATAAATCGTGTATAAGTTCCCGGTTCTAAAATCGGAATCTGGTCAGTCGGTGGACAGAACTGATTGAAGTCGAGATCGGGAACTACGAAAAACAAAGTATAAAATATGAACTGGTCGTTATTGATGCCATTGGTTTTTCCTTTATTCGAATTTTCGAATTCTCCATTGCAATGAAAAGCGAGCCAGCAGGTAAAGGTTAGGACCATCATTTTTTTTAACATAGTGTTTCTCCGTGATTTTCGTCTTTAAGATTGAATGAACTCATAGTGGTCTTTGATTATAAATTTTCTGTTTAAAGTAGATTTTCATGATTTGCGAATATAGCCTGCTTCTTTATTTTTCAATGTGCGTTGAGTGGATCAGGTGCGGTTGGTGTTGTGAAAGATATTGTTCCAGAGCCGGATATAGCGGTGAGCTTAGTAAAAAAGCCAGTTCGCTTTTGAGGAAGCGGAGGAGTCATTAAATCAATGTAGACTGTTTCCATTTGACCGGGCTGTCCTGAATCATTATATGCGCCGTATTCTGTCTGGCTATTCCCGCAAGATGGTGTTTTTAGTTTAATCTCCTGTCCTGGGTTTTCCTGGATGACAAAAGTGAAATACCTTCTTTCGCCCGCTGGAGCTGACTGTTGAAATCTTGCACGATTATCAAAAATAAATGTATCTCCTGCTTGCATAAATCGTGTATGAGTTCCTGGTTCTAAAATGGGGATCTGGTCGGTCGGTGGACAGAATTGATTGAAGTCGAGATTGGGAACGACAAAGAACAAAGAATACGTTAACAGAAAATTGTTATCCAATCCGTTCGTTGTTCCTTTATTCGAATTTTCGAATTCTCCATTACAATGAAAAGCGAGCCAACAGGCAAAGGTTAGGGTTATCATTTTTTTTAACGTTGGGTTCTCCATGATTTTCATATTTAATTGGTATTTCGTTTTCAATTTATCAATAATACTGCTATATCCGCTTTTAGTTTTCATACTTGTTATTTTCATAAAAGATATCTAATGTGGTGGATCTTGTGCAAGAGGTGTTGTAATCGTAAAAGTTCCGGAACCTGAAATCGCCTTAATCTTTGTAAAAAAACCGTTTCGATTTTGAGCAAGTGGCGGTATTTTTAAGTCTATGTAAACATTTTCTAACTGTCCAGAAAGACCTGAATCATCGTAGGCACCATATTCATTCGCACTTGTTCCACAAACGGGGCTAACCAGTTTGATTTCTTGACCAGGGGATTCTTGAATGGCGAAGGAAAAAAATGCGGAAAAACCTCGAGCAACATTTGGATTGCCGCCCGCATTCAATCTTGCCCGATTATCAAAAATAAACGTATCCCCTGCTTGCATAAATCGTGTATGCGTCCCCGGTTCTAAAATGGGGATTTGTTCGGTCGGTGGACAGAATTGATTGAAGTCGAGATTGGGAACTACAAAGAAAAAAGAATACGTTAACAGAAAATTGTTATCCAATCCGTTTGTTGTCCCTTTATTCGAATTTTCGAATTCTCCATTGCAATGAGCTGTGAATAAACAGATCAATCCGAGTAAACCAAGAATCCGTATCATATCGACGTAACACCTCGTTTGACCAATTCTTCGTTTACTTTTTGCCGGATTGAGACGGCCTTCTCTCTTGACATGAGTAAGAAGGAAGTTGGAATTCCGTTTGGCGTATTCCCATAATCCATCATAAATCGAATCATCACAAGACTGAGTGTAAAATTCTCGCGCACCTTGATGAGTTCGGGAACGGTCATTGTTTTGAGATCCCCCGCGATTCTTCCGTAAAACGCGTCTGCGGCTTGACTTTCTGTTTGAAGGATCTGCTGTTCGGTTCCATACGTTGGCACCGGGTAAGACTCTCCTTTGAGTTCCGCTTCGACCTTCGCTTCCAACTCTGTGTCGCTTAACGGTCGATTGAATAGAACGTCTCTGGATGCCATTGAAGATTCCTTTACAAACTTCTGATCCAATTGACCGTTTTCGTTCATCATTTTAAAAGTCTCCTCGATTGCGGCTCTTTCGTTGTCAGAAATTGCGGGTAGAGTGGCAAGAGGTGATCCCGGAGGTGGAGTCGGAATTCCGAGATCTGCGGGCGTATATGGAGTGACACCCGCGGCAAAAAGGGCCGGTAATTTTCCGGAACTCGGTTTTATACAAGCCGAAGAAAGAACGGAGAACATGAGTAAAAACGTATATAGTAAAAAATGAATGGTCTTTTTGGCCATAGATTTCACCAGCATTTCCCAGTAAGGAGGCAAATTAGAATTAGCAAATCGATTGGGACCGGTGTCGGGTCGACGGCATGAGGCGGTATGTCCGTAACGATGTCGTCGGTATCTCCTGGTGGCGTGTAGGCCACTCCTCCGTTACGTGGGATCGTATCCTCATCCCACCCTAATTCTAAAATCTTATTGGATAATCTCTGTGACCATATTACATACCCAAGCATGTTCACGTGTCCCGGTAGGAAATCTCTGTATAAAGGTGGATGTCCTACAAAACAGCTGAAGTAAATATTGCAATCGTCCGGATGTAAAAAGTCGTTATATAACGGTAAGAAATGGACATAGTTTCCCCCTTTTCTGTTCGGAACGATTTTTGTCGGGTGAGATCTATTTTTGCTATACTCGTTCTCTTGTTGAACAACCGCTTCCACAAAGGGTTGTATCATTCCCAAGGCAATGCTTAGTATCGTCGTCGGACTTTTGGATTCGATATACAACCAGCGAACATACCAATCCGCGGCTGAGCTTTGATATTGTTGAAAGACAGGCAACTTCGGATCGTGGGCTTGCGAAGGATCATAAGGTTTAGAATAGAGCGATTCCAGATATTCTCCCGTGTTTTCCACAAAGTCGGTCCACCGGGCGTCCAAAGACGTTTGGTCTTTTAGATAAAAATCATCTAACAGCTTTTTTCCCATATTGAAATAATCGCCCATATGCCCCATGCTAGGGCTCCAAGAAAGGGTGGGAAAATTTCCCATCAACAGCACGTCTTTATCCACTTGTGGATGACGTAATAAGCGGATGATTCCTCTTACGTTCTCAGCGACTTGTTCGGGAATTCCTTTTACGATTGCGGTTTCTGGTTTATTCGGATCCGGAAACGGATTTGGATAGGAAAACAATTTCCACGGCATGATCGCTAACGGTATCGATACAAAGAATACGTCGTTCCCACCGGCCTCAAAGGCAACGTGATTGGAAGTTAGAAATGAGTTTCGAGCATCGATTTGTAAACAGCGACTGATTGCTTCGTAGATGCTTACCGTAGTCCAGCCACCGACCGCGAAGTTTTGGATCCGCCATTGCACTTCCGGATGGTGGTAATTGAGGTATTCGCTCCAACCGTAAATTCCATATCCAAAGAGATCGACAAAATCACCGAGGCTATCTCCAAAGAAAGTAACAAAGGGCAAAGGTCTATCTGGATAAATTGGGTTCGTTGCGAAATGTGAATTTGTATTACAAGTATTGACTGGATCAAGTAGACTTATTGCTCTCGGAAAATCCTCTGCCAAATTAAGGGTCGGCATCGTTAAAAAAGCGAGACAACCTAAACTAAAAAAAATATTCTTCATTTTGATTCCTAATAGATTTATTGTGGCCCAGGTGGGATTGTGATCGTAACGTTTCCGGATCCAGTTGTTGCCTTAATTGTTGTCACTACCCCGCCTTCTGAACTTTGGGAACCGAAAAAAATATTAAATATTTCTAATTGACCGGCAAGGCCAGAATCCGGATTGAAATTCGAATTCATAGTATAGATTGGTTGTGGATTCGAAAAAATGAAATTCACCATACAGCCTTGAATGGACAATTTTACTTCTTGTCCAATGGATTCTTGCAATTGAATTCTGAACGTGTTGTGATTTGGTTTTGCCAAAAGTCTGGTTTTAAAATCGAACCAAAATTCTTCCCCCTGATTCAAGTGCACGGTTGTTGTTCCTGTATCCAAAAGCTTGTAAGGCGGACAATTGTATCTATAGTAGTAGAATTCCGTGGCCATAATGGTCGCGAGTAAGTTGCTCGTTTCGGTCTCATTCTTTTGTTCCTTTGCGTATCCGCAGTGAACTATCAGTATGACTGAAATTCCCATCTTGAGGATTTTTTGGATGTGTTTGGTTTTCATTTTAGCTCTCCCGAAATAAATTAAAAATAATTACAGCGGCCCGTTAGGAATTGTGATCGTAACGTATCCAGAACCAGAAACAGACTTAATAGTCGTTACCCCCTGACCTTCAGGACTTTGTGCAAAAGTGAGATTGAAAGTTTCCGTTTGTCCAGTGAGTCCCGAATCGGCATTGAAGTTGGGATTCATTGGAAAGGTTGATTTTGGATCCGTAAGAATATGGTTAATGAAGCAGTTCCTGATTGAAAGTTTTACATCTTGTCCTATTGCTTCCTGAACCCGAATTTGATACGTTTTGATTATCACTGGCCCTTCAATTCTGGCTTTAAAATCGAACCAGAATTCTTCCCCCTGATCCAAGTGCACGGTTGTTGTTCCTGCATCCAAAAGCTTGTAAGGCGGACAGTTGTATCTATAGTAGTAGAATTCCGTAGCCATGATGGTCGCGAGTAAGTTGCTCGTTTCTGTCTCGTTCTTTTGTTCCTTTGCGTATCCGCAGTGAGATAGGGTGAAAAAGGACAAGAAGAAATAAAATGAAACTTTCGCGCCACTTATCATATCTGAGTCACCCCTCTTTTAATGAGCTCGAGATTTACTTTTTGTCGTAAGGCGACGGCCTTATCTCTCGCCATGAGCAAAAATTCCTGAGGGAGCCCTGCAGGATCATTGTAATCCATTTGGATTCTTGTAATCGCGAGTGTCATGGTAAGTTGTTTGCGAACGTTAATGAGCTCTTGATTGGTGAGTGTTGGAAACTGTGCTTGGATCTTTGTATAAAAATCGTCTGCAAGTTTAGATTCTCTTTGGAATAGATGTTCTTTAGGAGGAGCGGATTTCGGAGTGTAAGAAGTTCCGTTAATTGCATTTTCAATCTTCGCGTCAAGTTCTTGGTCGTTGATTGGAACATAGCGAATGCTTTCCCAAGCGGCGATCGAAGATTTTTGAAAATATTCCTGCGACAAATACCCCATTTCATTCATGGCACGAAGAGTCTCTTCGATTGTGGCTCTTTCGTTGTCAGAAATTGCGGGCAGTGTGGCAAGAGGTGATCCCGGAGGTGGAGTCGGAATTCCGAGATCTGCGGGCGTATATGGAGTGACACCCGCGGCGAACAAGTTCGGCAATTTTCCGGAACTCGGTTTGATACAAGCAGTCGAGAGGATAAAAAATATTAAACAAATTGTATATTTAAAAATGAGAATGTGTTTGAATCGAGTCGGTTTCATTTGGTTTTCCTTAAAAATTTTGTGTGATTCCGAATTGGAAGGATGAGATTCCGGAAAGAGAGGCTTTTGGGTCGATCCAATCGGATACCGATTTGATTTCTCTGCCGGGAATTCTTAGATCTTGATAATGATCGTTTCTTCCGAAGCGAACATAAGCCTTGATCGTCGTAAACGTAAAAAAACCGAGGGTGATTCCGGCTAACGTTTGATATCTTGTGTTTGCGTTTTGAAAGGCCGCTTTCTCGTGTCCGTTGAATCCGGAGTATGAATTTTTTAGAGCGTTATTTTGTTGGACCGCATCCGCATACGCCGCCGTGGTGAGAAGTAAAAGCGCCACTTTGATCCAGCGCGTATAAGAATCTTCCCATTGTCCGTTTGTGGAATTCGGATCTTGTGGAAACCCTTTCCATTGTGTTTCAGAGGACGCGTGAAAATAAAGAATGGATTCCCATGCGCTTCCCATCGAGGAAGAATTTTGAATTTTACGAGCGTATTCTTCCGAAACGAAATCGAGAACTTGATTCTTGGAAATTTTTTTACCGATCCTTGCATTTCGAATAAAATAAGAATCGGAGAGATCACTTACGTCTCCTTGGATTCCCGGCCCTTCCTTCAGGAGAAGAATTCCAGTTCTAAAAGGAGAATTCGGAAGAACTTCCGCGGAAATCGGAATTGAAAATGAGATCAGGATTGCCGCGATCCAAAAAGCAATTTTCAAAACCATTGGACGGCCTCCGCATCCACTTTGGTTTGAACGATCTCTGTTCCTCTTTTCTCATTAAAAAGAATCCAAGATTTTCCCCCGCTTTTTCGGACTTGGTACGAGAGAAAACGAATCTTTCTTCCTTTTAAGAATCCGGGTGGATGAGGGAGAATTTCCGCCGAAGAAATCCATTCTTTTGTTATTTCGTTTTTTGGGACGGAATTCCTCTCCGCTTCCCTTTCAGAGGAATGGTTTGGGGCTTGCGGGATTTTTCTAAAAACAAAGAAGAGATTTAATGTGATGGAAAGAAGGAGAAGCGTTAGGAGAAACATCTCCTTTTTATTAAATTTTGGAAAAGAAGCCATAGTTTTACTATCTTTTATACTCTCCAGACAACAGTTTGAAGACATTGTTTTTAAAAAAAGAGATTTATTTCACACTTTCCTCTAAAATATCCGTTGTTTGATCATTGGATTTGTTTTATAAACAAAGTAGGAAAGATCGGAAAAATTTGTTTTTAAAGAATTCGGAATGGAACGCTTATAGTTCGCTGAAACGTTCTTAGTTTTTCTGACAAAAAG
Source organism: Leptospira stimsonii (assembly GCF_003545885.1). Lineage (NCBI taxonomy): Bacteria > Pseudomonadati > Spirochaetota > Leptospiria > Leptospirales > Leptospiraceae > Leptospira > Leptospira stimsonii. The sequence continues at coordinate 101,052 of NZ_QHCT01000004.1, read as the reverse complement.
ATTTCTTCAAAAAAGTTTTTGAAAACGGACTGAAAGTCCTTTGCGTTTAGAATTACGGCGGAGCTAAATTGGAAATTGTCTTCGGTTCATTTTGTTAAGCGAAGTCGTTCTTAGATTCATTCTGATCGATCCGTTCGCTTTTTTTAAGGATGAAATTTGAATGGTTCCATCCGTTCGATTTCCAATAGAAATAAATTCTTTATTGAGAATTCGATTTCGAAAGTGTTGGGTCGTCATTGGAGGCGGTTGGAACTTGGATCATTTTTCTCCGTCGGATCTTCTCCAAAAAGCCGCCAAAATACTTCCGAGGAGCGAATGCACCAAGCTGGAAATCGCGGCTGGGATGGCGACTAACGGATCCGGAAAATTATTCCGGGAAAGAACAACTCCGAGTCCGGAATTTTGCATTCCGACTTCGATGGAAATCGTTCTCGCCGTTTTTCGATTTCGGATTAATAACCAGGAAAGAACGTAACCGAAGAAGAATCCGGATGCGTGCAAGCTCACAACTCCCAGAATCAAAATCCCTGCCGACTGGATAATTTTTTCTCTTCCCGCTCCCAAGATCGAGGACACGATCATTGTGATCAGGATCACAGCAATCAAAGGAGATACGATCTGAATTTTTTTCGAAAACTTGGGTATATAAGAATTCAATAATACTCCCAATGCTACGGGAAGGATCACCACTTGAAACGTATCGAAGAACAATCCTCCCGCGGATGCTTGTACGCCCTGCCCGATCAAGAGCAAGGTAAGAATGGGAGTCATAAAGACGGAAAGAATCGTGGAAGACGCGGTCATCGAAACCGAAAGCGCCAGATCTCCTTTGGCGAGATACGTGATCACGTTAGACGCCACCCCACCCGGGCAACAGGACACGACAATGAGCCCGGTCGCGAGCGGGGTCGGTAGATCGAGAAGAATTCCGATTCCCCATCCGGAAAGGGGCATCACGGTGTATTGTAAAATCACTCCTGCAAAAACCGGAATCGGCGTTTTGAAAACGTCTTTGAAGTCTTGCGGTAAAAGTGTGATTCCCATTCCGAGCATCGTTACACCGAGACCGTAAGTGATCCAAGGACCCGTGAACCAGGTAAACCACTGCGGATAAAAAAAGGAAAGAATCGAACCGCTCAGAACCCAGACCGGAAACAAAAGAGTTCCGATCTCGCTGATTTTTTGAAATTTGTTTGTTGCCAATGGATTTTTAACTTCCTAAGGATGATTCTTTGTTTCGTTTTCTAAACGTGAGGGAAGAATTTCTTTTGCTTTTTCAATCTTAGAATTCACCACAAGGAACCGAACGATTTATTGTAATAGCTCCTACAATTTCCGGGAGACAGTCCTTTGAAACGGTTTGAAAATTCTCAAACGAACGTTCTTCTTTCCATCTTTTCTCTGAAAAGTTCTCGATTGAATCGTTCCACGAGCCGCCCCTTTCGAACTTGTCCCTGCAACCTCGAAGAGAATCTTCAGAGAAAGGAAATGGAACAGAGGAGCTCCTACAAAATCCATCGAAGTGATCCGTTTCTCACGTTCCGGCCGATTCTTCCTTGCGAGATTTTGTAAGAGTTCCCACAACTTTTCTTTCGAAAAAAATGCCGACTCACAATACGGAATCCGAATTCCTCGGAAGATCTTCGTAAGAGTTTCCACTTTTCGAAACTCGAAAAAACGTTCCGTTCTTTCCTTTAGGAGAAATTAGCGATCAATTCTACAACACGATCCAGTTGGTCTTTTCGATTGTAGATATGAGGGGAAAAACGAACCTTCCCGAGACGAAGGGCGCACATCACACCATTCTTCTTGAGATAGGAAACAAGATCCTCCATCGAAATTCCTTCCTTATATCCGACTACGATTCCGGTTCTGTAATCCGGGAAATGATCGAGTTCAATCTGGAATCCGATTCCTTTCATTCCTTCCGAAAGATAATCGGCGAGTTCGTAGATTCTTTCCATCACCGTATGAAAGCCGATTTTCTGAAGCATCTCAAGCGTGGATTGAAAGTAAACCCAATCCAGAAAGTTCCCGCTCGAGATTTCATACCGATCCGCTCCCGGTTTGAGTTCCGAGCGATAAGGCAAATAAACCTCGTCGTTAATAACGGAGCCGGTTCCTTTGAAAGGAAATGCTAACGTATCGATCTTATCTTGTTGGATGTACAACATTCCGAGTCCTAACGGACCAAGAAGCCATTTCCAGGCGGGAAAGGCTATGTATTTCAGTTTCATCTTTCTTACGTCGATCGGAACCATGCCGACTCCCTGTGCTCCGTCGAGAACGAAGTCGATTCCTTTCGAATCCAAGAAGTTTCCGATTTCCTCCAAAGGAAACGGCATTCCCGTGCACCAGTGAACGGCGGAAAGAGAAACGATTTTCGTTTGAGAAGAAACCGCGGCCTTGAGATTGTCCAGAAATTGATCCGGAGTATTTGCCATCGGAATGGTTCCGATATTTACTCCTTTTTCTTTCCAGTGTTCCCAAGGATAGATATTGCTCGGATATTCGTTTTCTAAAAGAAGAATTTCATCTCCTGCCTTGAGACGAAATCCGAGCGAAAGAAAGTTCATTCCTTCGTTCGTGTTGTGTATAACGCAAAGTTCTTCCGGATCGCAGTGGATCAGTCCGGCCACGATCTTTCGAATCGAATGTTTTACGTTTCCGTATTTTCGAACATCGGTCAATACGCCTTTTTTGGCGTAACCTTCCAAATATTCTTGAACCGTCTGAATCGTCTCTGAATTGCAAGGAGTGGTTCCGCAATTGTTCAACCAGATCATTTCCTGATTCACAGGATAAAGATCTTGGATTTCCTTCCAATCTGTAATCGCGGCGGACTGCATTCTTATCGTTTACCTTTTTTTCTTTGCCTTCGCAGAAGTTTTCTTTTTCGGCGCTAACTTTTTCTTGGGAGCCGCTTTTTTGGGAACGGATTTCTTCACCGTTTTTTTCGGTTTTGCCGCCGCTTTTTTGACGGCAGATTTTTTCTTCGGCGCGGCCTTCTTCGCTACGGGTTTGCTCGCTGATTTTTTAGGAGCTGGCGCTACCGCTTTTTTTGCGGTTGGAGTCGGAGCCGGTTTTGCCGTAGGCGCGGGTTTTGCAACGGGAGCCTTCGTTTTTTTCGGAGCCGAAGAACTCTTCGTCGGTTTTGTCTCCGCCTTGGCTACTTCCTCGGCTTGTTCGTCCCAGAAAAACGTTCCTTGTCCGGAGCCGGATTGATCGAGTCCGTTCAATTCCGTTTCCAGAAGGGATTGGTAGTTGTTATTGTAATCTTTCAATTTGGTGAAGAGAGACTTGATGTTCACGTCCTCGAACTTGTTTGCAAGTTTCTCATAAAAGGAAACACTATTCTCCGCTTCCCGAATCGCGAGTTCGAGCGCCTCGTGTGCGTCCTTACTTCCCGGTCCAGAAATGGTTCTTTCCACCTTGTTCATCATTCTCTGAAGAGTGGAATCGTGAAACTTATGAATCGCGGTGAGTTGTTTTAAATTCGGAAGTTCGGAACCTTCGGCTTGTTCGTACAATTCCGTAATGAATTTGATATGATCGTCGACTTCTTCTGCGAGTCTTTCAAAAAGCTCTTTTGTGTTTCCGGGAGGAAGTTTTTCGTAAGTGCTCATGTAAAACTCGAAGTAATCCTTTTCGTGTTGGATCGCGGCGGCTACCGCTTCTAAAAATGTCGTTTCTTTTAAGGGTTTAATATTCATAATAAAGATTCTCCCGATATCTTTGCTATCTTAGTTATGTTACAGACTGAATCAATAATTATTTAATTTTCTTCCACGGATTCATAGATCAGAAATTGCGCCGCATAATATGTTAGCATAATCCAAACTCCAATCCAAGGAATCGGAAGCGACAAGAACTTTCCCATTGCAATCAAGCTGTCCGAACCGATGAAGATCAAAGAACCGAAGAAGGATTTCCAATATTCGGGCTTTGGACATTCTCTGGAAGAAGCCCTCCAACCCATCACGCAGATCGCGCTGACATAGACCGCGACCGGCACGTATAAGGCCCCGTTCATTCCGGGAAGAATCCAAGTGTAGAATAAAATTCCGAATATAAGATAAGGAATCAACCGTACGATGTGTACCGGATTTCCGACCGAAAATCCAATCGAATACAAAACTTGTGCGACGAGGAAGGAGCCGAGTCCGAAAACAAAGTAGTTTCCGGGAAGAGCCAAGAACGTATCCCCAAAAAGCGAGAAGATCAAACCGATGAAGATGTATTTTCCGGAGCGATCTTTCCAGTTTCCTTCGAAGAGAGAGAAAAAAATTAAGATAAGAATCGGAACAATTTTTGTTCCCAGCTTGAGTGCGATTTCTCCCGGCGCAAAGTAGATTGCGAGCAAATGTGCGAGGGAAGCAACGGAGAATAACAGTAAAATCATCTGAACCTTCTTCTTGGGAATTGGGATTGTAATTTTGTACAGAGCCTGGATTCTGTCATCCAGAATCGGGAAAAACAAGAGGGATAAATGAACCAAGTAAACTCCGGAGAATTGACGCTGATTGGAATCTTTACGGTGGTTTTAGGACTTCTCATCTATCTCGATCTCTTTGTTCTCAACAAACGAGCCCATAAAATTCCTCTCCGAGAATCGGTTTATTGGTCTCTTTTCTGGTTCAGTCTCGCGATTTCGTTTAGCATTCTGATCTACGTTATGGATCACGGCCCGAACGATCCGGATGCGGGAAAAACAAAAGCCCTCGAATTCATCACCGGTTATCTTTTAGAATACTCTCTTTCCGTGGACAATCTCTTCGTCTTTATCATGGTCTTTCAGAAGTTCCGGATCACTCCTCAGTATCAACCTCTGATTTTAAAATGGGGAATCATCGGAGCTTTGATCTTTCGAGCCTTTATGATTTTTGTCGGCGCGGAACTCATTTCCGTTTTCAGTTGGATCCTATATCTTTTCGGAATTCTTCTTCTTTACACCGCCGTGAAGATGTATGTTCATAAGGAAGAAGAGGAAGACTTTCATCCCGAATCTTCTCCGATCATCAAGTTTGCGAAGAAGTTTCTTCCGATGACACACGCGCATCACCCGGAAAAGTTCGTAGTCAAGGAACACGGAAACTATCTTTTTACTTCCACCTTCATCACGTTGCTCGTCGTCGAGTTCAGCGATATCATGTTCGCCTTGGATTCGATCCCGGCGATCTTTTCGATCACGACCGACGCGTTTATCGTATATACTTCGAATATCTTTGCGATCCTCGGACTTCGTTCCCTCTACTTTATGCTTTCGGGTGTGATGGAACTGTTCGTGTTTCTCAAAAAAGGAGTGAGTGTCTTGCTCGCTTTCGTAGGAGTAAAACTTCTTCTTCCTCTTTTTTCACCTTACGTTTTCGGATACGAGGTTCATATCCCGATCCTTGTGTCCTTAGGAGTGATCGTAGGAACTCTTACACTTTCGATTTTGGCGTCCGTTCCCCACTACCTCAAAACCAAAAAGGGAAATTGAGAATGGGTTTTTGACTTTACACCAGGGTTTTGCAAGGTTCCCTAGAAAGAGAACTTTGTAGGGCCTTTTCAAAAAAGAGAAACATTCAAAATGGCAAACGAGAAATTATTTACCGACTTCCCCCCGGTCACTCGGGAAGCGTGGATGGCGGTCATCCAAAAAGATCTCAAGGGCGCGGACTTTGAGAAAAAACTGGTTTGGGAAACTACGGAAGGATTTAAGATCCAACCCGTTTATACAAAGGAAGATATCGCAGACAAACAATGGCTGACATCTAATCTTCCGGGGACGTTTCCTTTCGCGAGATCCACAAGAAAGCTCGTTCAAGACTGGAGCATCCGTCAGGACTTTGATTCTTCTTCCATCGCCGAGGCGAATCGTCTCGCAAAAGACGCCGCGAAAAACGGCGTGACCGCAATCGGATTTATCATCGAAAACAAAACTTCTCCGCAAAGAGGAATCCCGGTAAATTCTTCCAAGGATTTGGAAGCTCTGATCGACGGACTTCCTTTCGATCAAGTCACTCTTCATTTTATCGCGGAAGAAAGATCTCCTGAAATTTTCTCTTGGCTTCCGAAAGGAAAGGTTCTCGTAGGCGGACTCGGCTATGACCCGTTTCGGATTCTTCTCAAACACGGAAGATCGGGAAAACATTCGATTTCCGCGCTCAAGGAAATCTTAGAATCATTCGCTTCTTCTTGGCCGCATTTCCGAGGACTCAGCGTTGATTCTTCCAGCTTTCGAGACGCGGGTTCCACGATCTCCGAAGAATTGGCCTTCACGTTATCCGCTGGAGCGGAGTATGTACAACAACTTCGAGAAGCGGGAATGTCCGTGGATACGATCGCGTCTCAGATGATTTTTGAATTCTCCATCGGTCCCGATTACTTTTTGGAGATCGCAAAGTTTCGCGCCGCGAGAATTTTGTGGGCGGAGATTCTCAAAGAATTCGAACCCAAAGAAGAATCGTCTCTGCACGCGTTTTTATCGGCCCACACTTGTCGCTACAACTACAGCGCCTACGATCCAAACGTAAACATGCTTCGTGCGACGACGGAAGCTATGTCCGCCGCGATCGGCGGATGCGAAGTGATCAACGTTTCTCCGTACGATAGTATATTAAAAACTTCTGATTCTTTTTCTCTGAGAATCGCGAGAAACATCCAGCTCCTCATGAAACACGAATCGCACGTGGACAAAGTGGTAGATCCTTCCGCGGGTTCGTATTATCTCGAATCCCTCACCGATTCGATCACAAAAAAGGCTTGGGAAATTTTCTGCGAGATCGAATCCGCCGGCGGATTCTTAGAAGCCGTAAAAAAAGGAATCGTCCAAAAGAAAATCTCCGAATCCAGAAAGAAGAAGGAAGACAATCTCGCGATCCGAAAAGAAATTCTTCTTGGAACCAATCAGTATCCAAATGGAGAAGATAGAATTTCCGTAAGCGAACTCAACGTTCACGGACTTTCGGGAACGATCGAATCGGTCCCGGGAGAACTTACCTGCGAAGTGATTCCCGAATTCAGAGCCGGAGCCGGAATCGAAGAGATTCGTATCAAGACCGAAGGTTTCGCAAAGAAGAACGGAAAAACTCCGACTGTACTTTTGCTTCCGATGGGAGACTTGAAGATGAAAAAGGCAAGAGCCATCTTCTCCCAAAACTTTCTTGCCTGCGCCGGTTATAAGGTGGTCGATCCGGGAAGTTATGCGACACCGGAAGAAGCTTTGCAAGGTTTAAAGGAACACAACGCGGACGTCGTCGTCTTTTGCACCAGTGACGAAGAGGTTTCGGGACTTGTGGATTCTGTCTTCTCCGTTCTCAAAAAACAGAACTCAAATCTTTTAGGAATCGTAGCCGGGAATCCGGTGGAACAAATCGATTCCATTAAATCCAAAGGAATCGAATTGTTTATCCACGTAAAATCCCAACATTTAGAAACTCTGAAAACCATTCAGAAAAGGCTGGGCATCCAATGAAACGTCCGAGTTTTGATCCAAAACGTTATGCGTCACAGGGAAAGAAAACCGTTTCCAAATCCGACTGGGAAAAGTCAGCTCTTGACGAGTTAGGCTTAGGTTCCATCGATCCGAAGATCTGGAACACTCCCGAAAAGATTCCCGTAAAACCGGTTTATACTGCGGAAGATCTCGCGGGGATGGAACACCTCGACTATGGAGCGGGAATTCCTCCCTACTTACGCGGACCCTATTCCACGATGTATGTCCAACAACCTTGGACGATCCGTCAATACGCCGGTTTTTCCACAGCGGAAGAATCCAACGCATTCTATCGTAGAAACTTAGCGGCCGGACAAAAAGGTCTTTCGGTCGCATTCGACTTGGCGACTCACAGAGGATACGACTCCGATCACGAACGTGTGGTCGGCGACGTCGGTAAGGCCGGAGTTGCGATCGATTCGATCTTAGACATGAAGATTCTCTTTGATCAGATTCCTCTGGATCAGATGTCGGTTTCGATGACGATGAACGGGGCTGTGGTTCCTATATTAGCGTTTTATATTGTAGCCGCGGAAGAACAAGGTGTGAGCGCGGATAAACTTTCCGGAACGATTCAGAACGACATTCTAAAGGAATTCATGGTTCGGAATACGTATATCTATCCGCCTCTTCCTTCGATGAAGATCATCGCCGATATTTTTAAATACACTTCGGACTTTATGCCCAAGTTCAACTCGATCTCGATTTCGGGTTATCACATGCAGGAAGCCGGAGCGACAGCCGATATCGAACTCGCCTACACTCTCGCAGACGGACTCGAATATCTTCGAACCGGAATCAAAGCGGGAATGGACGTGGATACATTCGCTCCTCGGCTTTCCTTTTTCTGGGCGATCGGAATGAATCACTTTATGGAAATCGCAAAGATGAGAGCCGGACGTCTACTCTGGGCGAAACTCGTAAAACAATTCAATCCAAAAAACCAAAAATCTCTCGCGCTCAGAACTCACTGTCAGACATCCGGTTGGAGTTTGACCGAACAGGATCCGTTTAACAACGTCGCGAGGACTTGTATCGAGGCCTTGGCGGCCGCGCTCGGACATACGCAGTCTCTTCACACGAACGCCCTCGACGAAGCGATCGCGCTTCCGACGGACTTCTCCGCGAGAATCGCCAGAAACACGCAGATCTTTTTGCAGGAAGAAACGAACATTCACCGCGTCGTCGATCCTTGGGGAGGTTCCTACTACGTAGAATCTCTCACTCATTCTCTCGCTCACCGCGCTTGGGAACTCATCGAAGAAGTCGAAAAGTTAGGCGGAATCGCGAAGGCGATCGAAACCGGAATTCCTAAGATGAGAATCGAAGAGGCCGCCGCGCGCAAACAAGCCAAGATCGACTCCGGAAGAGACGTGATCGTCGGAGTCAATCGTTACAAGGCGGTCGAGGAAAAACCCTTAGACATATTAGATATCGATAATACTGCCGTGAGAGAATCTCAGCTCCGAAGACTCGCGGAGTTAAAGAAGAATCGAAACGGAGCCGACGTGACCGCCGCTCTCGACGCGATCACAAAATGCGCCGGCGGTGGAGAAGGAAATCTTCTCGCATTGGCGGTGGACGCCGCCCGCAAACGTGCGACCCTCGGGGAAATCTCCTATGCTATGGAAAAAGTTTTCGGAAGATACCAAGCAACGATCCGTTCGATCTCGGGAGTTTATTCTTCCGAAATCGAAGACGATCCGGATTTCAAAAGGGCCAAAGAACTTTCGGATAAGTTCGCGACCCTCGAAGGAAGACGTCCTAGAATCATGGTCGCGAAGATGGGTCAGGACGGACACGATCGAGGTGCGAAAGTCATCTCCACGAGTTTTGCGGATATGGGATTCGACGTCGATATAGGGCCTCTCTTCCAAACACCGGCGGAAGCGGCGAAACAAGCCGTAGAAAACGACGTACACATTTTAGGAGTTTCGAGTTTGGCGGCGGGTCACAAAACTCTCGTACCACAAGTCATCGGAGAATTGAAAAAACTCGGAAGAGAAGACATCATGGTCATCGCCGGCGGAGTGATTCCGCAACAGGATTACGATACTCTATACAAAGCGGGAGTGACTGGAATCTTCGGACCGGGAACCAAAATCTCCAAAGCGGCCGCGGATATCTTAGAACTTCTCATTAAAGATTTAGAATCTTCTAAAGTAAACGTTTAGGAAGAATCTTTTTTGAGCGGGTTAGAATCATCGGGAGTTTCTTCCGGCGGAGTCCGATCCACCGGAATCCGCAGAAAAGCCCTTCCTTCTGCGGAAGAATTTGTAAAAGGAATTCTTTCCGGAGACAAGATGATTCTTGCCCGAGCGATCACGCTTGTGGAAAGTTCTCTCCCCGCTCACAAAGAACTCGCTGAAAAAATCATCGACGCTTGTCTTCCCAATTCCGGAAAATCGGTTCGAATCGGGATCACAGGAATTCCCGGAGTCGGAAAAAGTACGTTCATCGAAGCTTTCGGAATGCACGTGATCTCGCAGGGGAAAAAACTTGCGGTCCTGACTATCGATCCTTCAAGTCAGATTTCCGGAGGAAGTATTCTCGGAGATAAAACGAGAATGTTCGAGTTGTCCAAAAACCAATCCGCATTCATACGCCCTTCTCCTTCCGGAGATTCTTTGGGCGGGGTCGCAAGAAAAACTCGAGAGACGATCTATCTCTGCGAAGCCGCAGGCTTTGATACGATCTTTGTCGAAACCGTCGGAGTCGGACAATCCGAAACGGCCGTGCATTCCATGGTGGATTTGTTTTTACTTCTTTTGATCGCGGGTGCGGGCGACGAGCTCCAAGGGATCAAAAGAGGAATTATGGAAATGGCGGATCTTTTCGCCGTGACCAAAGCCGACGGGGACAACAAGACAAGAGCCGAACTGACCCGCGTAGAAACACAATCCGCGATTCATTTTTTTCCTTCCAATGAGAACGGTTGGACCCCGAAGGTGCTTTCCTGTTCCGCTGTGACTAAGGAAGGAATCTCGGAAATCTGGACACAAATATTAGAATATGAGAAAACTCTAAAGTCCAACGGATTTTTTGAAACCCGAAGAACCGATCAGGCGAAATATTGGCTGGAAGAAACCGTGTCCGAACATTTGATGGGAGACTTTTATGCCCGAATGAAGGACCTCTATCAGGATATGGAAGACAAGGTCAGTCAACACAAGATCAGTTCCTTCCAGGCCGCGGAAAAATTAATTCAAGAATATAGAAAAAGAAATCATAATTAGCCTTTGCGGACCTTTCTTGCATCGGAATTGTTCCCCAAAATCTCCTCGAATCGAGTTTGAATTTTCTTTTTTCGAACCATATTTTTTCTAGAAACGAAACTTTTTTTCTATGATCTTGTCATTCTTTCCTAAAAATGCAGATTACAATGATTGAAGGAAATCGGTTCGTAATTTTCGGTTGAGAATTTATTCTTGCTCCTATATCTGACAGATAGTATCTGGTAGATATATTATCCGATTGGAAGATTCCACAAAAAAAAGGTCTTTCAGAGGATGCTGAATTTACCCCGTTGCAGGCAGGTATCATGAGATCGTTTCAGATTTTCGCTTTTATTCTTTGTTCATTCATTCTTACAAATTGCGCCACTTCCTCGGCGGGACTGGCGACCAGTAATATTCCCGTAGCGGATCGCAAATACAAGGTGATCGGTCCGGTGGAAGGCCACAAAAGTTGGAACACGTTCGACATGGCGATCGTAGGCATTCCACTTTCCGAGCCTCCGATCGACAAACTCGTCAATTCAATGTTAACGGAAAAAGAAGCCGATGCACTCATCAACATTCGGTATTGGACGGACAAATACATTCTTCTTTTTATTACCGTAAACAGACTCCATATCAACGCAGAAGCGATCAAATTCGAGGATCAACTCAATGATCAATCCGGTAAAAAGAGAACTAAATAAGAAGATCATTCGTTTTTTCGGAAACGGAATCTTTTCCACTCTTCTTCTTGCCGCTCTTGCAAATTGTATGGGAGCGACCCTTTTTTCTCCCGGCGGTCGAGTTCGTTCTCCGGGGTTGTATGATTCGGCGACGATCATAAGAACTTCCGGCTACGACGTTTTGGAAGAATCCATCGGAGAATCCTCCACGTTTTTCGTCTTCGGTATGATCCCGATTACCAATCCCATCAGCATAGATTATGCGTTGAGCCAAGCGGTTCAAAAGGTTCCCGGCGGAAGAAGTATCGTAAACATCAAAGTTTGGCACGAAACACACGTTATGTTTCCTTTAGGAACGGTTTCCGTTTTGAAAGTCAAAGGGAGCGTGATCGGAAATCGGGAAGAAGCCGAAAAACTAAAGCTCGAACAACAGAAGAAAGATCTGGAAGTCGGGAAGGATCCAGCTTCGACGAGAGCGGAATCGGACTCCTCTTCTTCCGGAGGAATTTCCGTCGGAGGTAAGAAGTCTTCGGATTCTTCCCAAGATTCCGGAGGGATTTCCGTAGGAGGAAAAAAATCCTCAAACCCTCCTCAGGAATCGGGTGGAATTTCGGTCGGCGGTAAGAAGAATTAGTATGTTAGAATATAATAAAAAACAAAAATTCAGAACATTCTTAACTGCGTGTGTTATCGGCGCGATTTTATTCTCTCAAAATTGCGTTCGGCCTGAGGTGGTTCATCCGAACGATTCACAAAGCCAAATCTATGCCGCCGCGAGTTATTTGGCCAACAAGTGTGGAACTCCGATCCCGGTCCCCTTTCCTATCATCGTGGAGGACGTTCAACAAAAGAATTTGGATCTTTGTAGCATCGCGATTACCAGATCGGAATGCCCTTTTGTTTCTTATCCGTTCGCCTGCGTGTTGCTTTACGTGGACAAACCTCTCGATGATATTCCTTGGTATCTCAACTTTCAAGAGACGTTCGTTAAAACTAAATTATAGAAAGGCAGATGATGAAACTCATTCGAAACTTATTAGTCATTCTTCTTGCTTTTCCCGCCGGGGAACTTTTCGCCGAAGTTTCCTTTCGTGCCCGTATTTATTCTCGAAGTAAGAATTCCGGGGAATCGAATGTAAGCGTTCGTGTTTCGGAGACCAAAAAATTCTACCAAACGGATTCGGAAGGTTACTTCGAAGCGGTCGTTCCTTCTTCGGGAACTTATACGTTTCGTATCTTGAGAGATACGGGAATGCAGGAGATTCGTCAAGAGGTCGGAGAATCTTCGGATACGGTTTTGATTTACACCGATCCGGCTTCCGTTTCCGGAGGCGTAACGAAGGGCGGAATCAACGTCACCGGTGAACGGGAAAAACAACTCATGTCCCGGACCAAACTTCGCTTTGAAGAAATCAAACGGATGCCCGGAACTTTCGGAGAACCTTTGCGTTCTATCGAAACGATTCCCGGAGTCGTTCCCGTTTCCGCTTTCGGAGGCGGTGCGAGCAACTACGTGTTCCGAGGCGCCGATCCGAATACGAACCTTTATCTCTACGACGATCTTCCGATTCTTTATCCGTTTCACTTCGACGGTTTGACCGCGACGATCAACGGGAATTTGATCAAGTCCATGGACGTTTATACGGGTGTTCTTCCTTCTAATTTTAACAACGCACTCGGTGGGGTGATCGAAATCGAATCTCCAGATAAGGTCCAGAAGACTTCCGGAAATTTTTTGACTTCGCTCTGGGCGGCTTCCGCAAATTATCAAACCACTTTTGCGGGCGGGAAAGGTTACGTCCTCGGCGCGGTAAAGGTTGGTTATATCGACAAGACGTTTGAAACGTTAGGCAATCTTTCCGGAGGTAGTCTTCTTCCGGACGGAGTTCGTTTGCCGCGTTATACGGATTCTCAAGTGAAGATGGTCTATAACTTCAACGATCAGCATCAGATCTCATTCTATTCTTTGACCGCAAAAGACGACTTCTCCTTAAATCCTCCGGCGAAACCTCAGAACGATCCTACCAAGGATCAATTGGCCGCGTTTGCGGGTGGAAATCTTTCGGCGGGTCAGGGTTATCGAACACAAGCATTCCGTTATACCTGGAGAGCTTCCGAAAAATTCACGAATCGAATCACGTTCATCAGTTATGATCCGTTCGCGGACGTGAACGTTTCTCTCGGGTCGATCAAAGGGAAACAGAGAGCCACGGGCGCTTACAACAGCATTCGACAAGACGCATATTGGGATCCGAATAAATATTTCTCGGCGGAGTTCGGCTCCGAGGTTCGTTTTCTCAATTACAAAACAACGGGTACTACGATCCAACAAACCGATCCGAACAATCCGGATCCGAACCCGTACGATACGGCGAGTCCCGATTTTAGAACCGTTCCCGATACCAATCGTGTACGCAGTAAAAATTTCAACGCTTACACTACGATGAAATTTAAGTTCGGCGGATTGCTCATCGAACCCGGTGCAAGATACGATTATATTCCTTATATTAAGAATGGGGCCTTGGGTCCAAGAGCGCAGATCTCCTACAAATTCGAGGGACTCGGGAAAGGAACTACGATCTTCGGCGGAGGAGGAGAACACTATAACTTCCCTCTGAGCACTCAATTTTCCGAGCAGAGTGGGAACCCACATTTGAAATTTCAGAAGGCGGTGAAATACGGCGGAGGGATCGATCAACAGGTCACTTCCGATTGGCAGGTCAAAGGAGAGGTTTTTAAACAAGAATTCTCCAACTTGATCGTAACCGATCCGTATATTACGGAAATCATAGGAACCAATCCGGATCAGTACGGAAAAATCACACAACCGTACATTCTCAATAAACCTTTGAATTATTCCAATAACGGAAGTGGTCGTTCCCACGGTTATGAATTTGTGGTTCGTAAAACAGCGGCGCCCGGAACGAGAGATTGGTTCGGTTGGATCTCTTACACTTGGTCTCAAACATTCAGAAATCCTAATCTTTATAAGCCGGACGGTTTGCTCGCCCCCGTTGTGACCGGACCGGAGCAGAGGTTGCTCGCTCAATCGTATCATAACTCGAAGGAAACGTTATACGATTACGATCGGACTCATATCATCAACGTTGTTTTCGGTTGGAGATTCAGCCAAGAATGGCAGTTCGGAGCACGTTGGTCGTATTTGACCTCCACTCCGATTACTCCGATTACGGGAGACGACGGAGGCGCGTTTTCCAATCCGGCGAACGGTCAGATCATTTGGGTTCCTCAGTCCGCAAACAATCCGTATCTTGCGGATTATACGAACACGAAACGTCTCGCCGATTATCATCGTTTGGACATTCGTTTCGACCGATTCTTAAATTACGAATGGGGTTACGTGAATACGTTCTTTGAAGTGATCAACGTATACATGAGACAAAACGTTTCCGGAGAAAATTTTGACGTTACGCGGCCTTTCTCCGCGACGAACCCGAAACCGAGTCAAACATTCGGAACTCTGACATTGCCCGGTGGAACCGTGATTCCATTCTTCAATATCGGGATCGAGGTGAAGTTCTGATGAATCAGAAGAATCGATTATCGCATTGGAAAGAATCGATCGCGAATTTGATCGTGATTCTTTTTGTTTTGCATTGGGTTTGGAACTGTAACAACCTACCGAATGACGACGACAGTTTCAATCGTGACAACGAGAAGAGAGTGATTCTTCAATACTTACTCCTACCTCCTACGGATCCGATTCAATCCTGTGTTTCTTCTTTGCAGGCGGCAAAGACTTGCCTTGACCAGGCACCCGATCTGCCCACCCCTCTTTCCGAAGCAGGAATCGTCACGTTGTTTAGCGGGAGTGCAACTCTCGGGACGTATCAGAATTATTGCACTTCTTTGGTGAACTCGGCGACATTCGTAAAATTTACGGCTCGAGCGAAGGCTTGTCTTATGGACTGCAATCGGTCTTATTGGACAAATCGAAATTCTGCGGGAACCTGTAACCAGAGCGGTCTGTCTCAGATAACGGGACTTTCCACAGGAACGTTTTCTTGTACAAAAACCTGCGTGAGCATTTCAGGCGAATAAACGATCGAAAACTGAGTGACTTCGTCGCCAGATTTAAAAAATAAAGATATTAGAGGATCCACATCATGACCATGTTTTTAGTTGAATACGGCGAAACTTTCATTTTTATTATTATGTTGATTGCAAGTATCGTCGCCCTCGCAGTAGGAACGGAAAGAATTCTCATCTTTCGTAAGAATCTAAAAAATACGGACGCAATTCTTCCGGTTCTTACCTCCGAAATTAGAAACGGAAACTTGGATTCGGTCAAATCTCTCGCGGCGGAAAATCCGGGAAATATCTACGCTAAATTCTCCCAATTCTCCGTCGAAAACTTCAGCGCTGGCCACGAAGGTCTTTCCGAACTTCAGGAAGGAAGAATCATAGGAGAAAGAATCGAACTGGAAAATCATCTTTCGATTCTAAATACTTTGGGAAACAACGCCCCTTTTATCGGTCTCTTAGGTACGGTCTTAGGTGTGATCAAGGCATTTTACGGTTTGGGAACGTTAGGAAGTACAGGAGCCGAGTTCGTGATGAGAAGTATTTCGACGGCGCTTCTTGCGACAGCCGCCGGTTTAGGAGTTGCGATTCCGGTTGTAATGGCCAATAACTATTTTACTCGTAAGCTGAAAGTCATTCAGGCCAATTTGGAAATTCTTTCCAGAGAATTTCTTGCAAGCCTTTCTCGTAAAAAGTAATTCAAGGAGATCGGGACTATGGCAGGAACTACTCCATCCGGCGACGGAGATGAAATAGGCAATATCAATATCACTCCCATGGTGGATGTGATCTTGGTGCTCTTGGTTATTTTTATGGTAACCGCGAACTTTTTAAAAAAAGAATCCATCAATATCAATCTTCCGAAGGTCGCGGCCGCGGACCCGAACGTGGCACAATCCGTACAGGTCGCTTTGACCAAGGACGGTAAAATTCTTTTGGAAGGAGCGGATACTTCGATCGAAAGGTTGAAAGCTCAGTTGGAACGGGATTCTAAGATCAGACCGAATATGCGTCTGACTCTTTCCGCGGATTCTTCTTTGCCTTACGGTAAGATCGCGGAAACGATGGGAGTGATTCGAAGAGCGGGCGTCACAAAAATCGCCCTTTCGGTTAAACGTTAGGCGAAATAGGAAATCAGAATGGTAAGCGTTCCCGAAATCAAACAGAAGATCCTCAAGTTTGGTCTATTCAAATTTTGTCTGATCGCGTCTTTTGTTTTGCATACGGTCACGATCGGCGCCTATTTTATCGCGACCTATATTCCGGACTCGGAAATTTCATCCGATGATTTGGAAGCTCAGGACGTGGAAGTCGATTTGGAAGAAATTCCTCCGGAATTGATCGGTGGAACCTCTTCTCCCGCCCCCGTTGAAAAACAAGAATGGGTAGAAGGTTCCAATCAAAACGCGGACGATCCGATCGACGAAGATTTGAATCCGAACGCTCTTTCCGGAAACGGAACCGATAAGGACGGATATTTATTTTCGTATAACGGCGACAAAACGCCGACTCCGATCATCGACTTTGATCTGAGGGATTTTTTTCCGGCCCAGGCGAAGTCGGCAGGAATCGTATCCAAACAAGTCGTCGTTATCGTTCAGATCGACGAACAAGGTAATCTTCAAGGAGCGAAGGTCGCCTCGGGGAAAGCCGGGTTTGGATTCGACGAGGCCGCGATAAAGATCGTAAAGATGGCTCGTTGGAGTCCGGGTTACGTGCAAGGACGTCCTACAAGAATGTCTCATAGAGTTCCGATTTCGTTTAATCTCGAGGACTGAAATTCTTATATTCTCGCCGTCTTTTTTCGTTTCTTTTCGTCAAAAAATTATAGATTGATTTTCCATCCATTCCTCACCAAATCTATTTCCGTTTCGATCATCGTCGCTTGTTTGTATTTCGTTTTAGCAGAGAATCCGTTTGTAATCGGAGACTCGCAAAGTTCCGTTTCCGTTTTTAAGGTGGATCGGGAAATACCGAAGTTTAGAATCCGAAACGAAAAAGAAGATTTTTTTACGGAAGAGAATTTACAAAACGGGAAATATCTTATTTACTTTGGATACGGAGATTGTAGATCGATTTGTAGAACTGGAATCTCAAAATTGAATCATCTCCTTTCCATGCGCGAATTTTCCTCTTGGAGTTTGGTGTTGGTCAGTTTGGATCCTGAGAAGGATCGAGTGCAGGAATCTTGGTTGAGGAAATACGTTTCTCACTGGGAAAAATCCCCGATTCTACTCTTACCGGAAAATCGGGAAGAATCCAGAAAAATCGCCAAACGGTTCCAGCTTATCGTAAACGAAGAATTCTCCGGGGAGATCTTTCATCAAAATTCGCTTTATATCACGGACACGAAAGGAAAGATCCGCGTCGTTATTCCCGATATGTCCGAGTTTTCCGAAAAAACGTTTCAAACCGTGAACGTCGCGATCGATTAGAGGTTGATAAACTATGTCGAAAAATAAAAAGCAAAACTCAAAAGTCTCTTCCGCACCGGAGGAAATGGTTACCTTTGGAATCTCGCCTCAACAGAAGGCGTTTGAAAAGTTACGAACCGAAATGAAGTCCGCGGACCGTTTTATTTGGATTCTACTTTTGGCGCATATTCCCGCGGCTGTTCTGTTCTCCATCGGTTTTGGAACCTGGAAGTTCGCCTTGTATTCTTCGCTTGTATTGGGAATAGCGGGAACCTTGAATTACATTTCCTTTCGAGGAACTCTTTTTAGCAGAATTTTGAATGCCTTATTGCTTATGATCTTTTCCGGAATCTTCATCCAATCGGAATTGGGAAGAATCGAAATGCACTTCCATATATTCGGAGCTCTCGCGTTTCTGCTCATCTATAAGGATTGGAAGGTGATCGTACCCGCCGCCGGTTATATCGCGGTCCATCATGGAATTCTAAACTACTGTCAAGAGTTCGGATTAAAATGGAACGAAACCCCGATCGTCATTTTTAACACCGGCGCAGGATTGGAAGTCGTCCTTGTGCATGCAATATTTGTAATATTTGAATCCGGAATTCTTATCTATTACTCGGTTCTACTAAAAGGAGAATTTTTAAATTACTGGGAAACTTTCTATTCGAAAGAAGAATTCCACTCCGCCAATCTTGTCATTCAGAAGTCGGTTCAAGCTAAGGTGGATTTTTTGAGGGAGAATATGGCTTCCATGGCCAATAGCGCTCTCAGCGTGGTTAAAAACTCGGACGAGCAGATTTCTAACATCGGCTTGATCGACGCCGCTATGGACAATGCCTTGGGAAATTTGGATCGGGTATCCAGAGCCTCCGAGATTCAATCCGAATCTCATAAAGAATTTTCCAATCTCTACTCGACTTTCGAGGAAAAATTTCAAGTTCTCGAGGATGAGATTCAGAACAGCAAAAAAATCTTGGATAAGGCCGGACAACATACGAGACAAAGTGAAGAATCTTTGCAGAGGATGGACGACTCGATTCGGAAAGTTTCGGCAAGTTATCAGGAGATGTCGCAGAGACTTAGAGTGATCAACGACATCGCAGAGAAAGTGAATCTTCTTTCTCTCAACGCTTCCATCGAAGCCGCCCGAGCCGGCGATCAAGGAAGGGGATTTGCGGTTGTCGCCGATGAAATTTCCAAACTCGCAGATCAAACTGCGAAGACTATCAAGGAGATTCACGGTTTGATTCTTACCGGCAATGAAGCGATGGATAAGAATACGGAGATCGTTCAACATGGAACACAAACCGTTTCCAAAGTAATCGAAGACGTGAACGAAATTATGAAAGTAACGGAATCGTTTTTTGAAACCTTAAAGGATCAGACGAAGGTCAGAGAAAGATTGAGCGGTATTTTTGATCGAGTGATTCGAAACGCGGGAGAATTGGAAGTGGTCATCAAAGAACAATCCGGGGTCATTCAGGAAGTCAAACAAACTTCCGTCTCGATCGTAGGAGCGACGCAGTTCATTCACAAACTGGCGATCGAATCTTCGGAGATCGCAAAAACTTGCGAGGAAGTTTCCGGAGATTTAGGACAAGAAGCCGAACTATTTAAAAATTAAAAAATTCTTGCGGATCGGATTCCGAGACCTATACTGCACCCTTGATCGTAATTAGACTACAGATGGAGACAAAGATGAAATTCAAAGGATCTGCTTTTATCGCTTTTCTTTTTTTAACCTTACCGCTTTTACCACTTTCCACTCCCCCGACTCTCGAAAACCAAATTAGAAATTCGGATTATATCGCGCTCACTCGGATTACAAATGTTCACGAGAAAAAAATTTCCGATACGACCGTTTCCGTAACCGCAACGGTTGAAATCTTAAAACCCTGGAAGGGAGGGGAAAAATTGCCGACGAAATTCGAGATCGGATTTATGATTTTTCCCGAATTGCTGGGTAAGTGGTTGAAGGCCGCTCCTCCTGAGGGAGACTATATTCTATTCTTAATTCAGAAAACGGTAAAAGACAGCAAAGGAAACGAATCCAAGCTGATCGCTTTGTACGAGCCGCATCCGTTCGCGTTCAAAGAATATGCGAGAGAAACGGAAGATCAGATCAAAGAAATCATTCAATCTCAAAAAGGGAATTAGACTAAGTATATGAGAATTTCAAAATATTCTTTAATCACCTTCATTCTTCTTGTTTCGGTCCAGACTTCCGTTTTCTCTCAACCTTCTCTTCGTTCTTTGGGAATGAAACAGGAATCTTCCGAACTCCTTTCTTCTTTAAAGGATACGAACCCGTATGGGATATCCCACAGAGGACTTTCCTCCAAGGTGGATCTTTCCGATTCGATGCCGCCTGTCGGAAATCAGGGCGAACAAGGAAGTTGTGTCGCTTGGTCAACCGCTTACGCGACAAAAAGTTTTCAGGAATATATCGAAAGAAAAGGTTCTAAGGATTGGTCTTTGCGAACTCAGGACGGAAGCCCGAATTATACGAAAATATTCTCGCCGGCTTTTATCTACAATCAAATCAACGGCGGAAGGGACAACGGTTCTCTGATCTCCGACGCGATGAGGGTCATGGTGGAAATGGGTGCGGCTCCTTGGGATCAAATGCCCTACAATCCGGCCGATTATCGAGCGCGACCTTCTCAGGCCGCAATCGCCGCCGCTTCTCGTTTTAAGGCGAAAGAATTTCTAAGAGTCAAAACCACCGATCTTTCGGAAGTAAAAGCCCAACTCGCGGAAGGAAAACCGGTCGTAGCGGGTATATTAGTATATGAGAATTTCTTTAACTTAAAGGGTAGTACAATTTACAAGGAAGGGGTCGGTAAAACCTACGGCGGGCACGCGATCGCGCTCGTCGGTTATGACGATTCCAAAAACGCAGTGAAGTTTATCAATTCTTGGGGAAAGGATTGGGGCGATCAAGGATACGGATATATCGACTATCGCTGGTTTACAAAAATTTGCCAGGGTGCGTTTGTGATGCTGGATCAAGTGGAGGCAGTTACCGACCAAGGGAAACCCGATTCCGCAACTCCGGATCCTGCTACGGTTTCAGGCGATACCAATAACAATCCGGTTCCTCCTTCTACGATTACCGCTTCGCAAGGAAGTTTTAGCGATAAGGTTACGATCAACTGGGAAGTTGTTCCGGGTGCGGTCGGATACGAAGTGCATAGAAAGGCTCCCGGAGATTCCGGTTTTTCCAAGATCGGTCTTTCTGCGACCAATAGTTTTAGCGACGACGGAGTTCAACCGAATCTCGCGTATAGATACAAAATTCTTACGTTAACCGATACATCGGCATCCGATCTTTCTCCCGGAGAAGTGATCGGCTTTGCAAAGACGGAAGAATTAAAACCGCCTCCGAAAGTCTTAGGACTCAAGGCGACACAAGGCCAGTATGATAATAAAGTAGAATTGGCCTGGGAACCAGCGGATGCCTCTGCGGAATACCAAGTCTTTAAGTATAACAAAACGCAGAAGAGATACAATCCGATCGGAAATTCGAAACTGAATAGTTATACGGATACGACCGCGGCAAAAAAAGGGATCGTTGAAATCTACGTAGTTTCCGCAAAACTCAACGGTAAAACCGGCGAACCTTCCGACGCGGCAAGCGGGTTTACTTCACAACCGAAAACGCCTCCCGCAAAACCTCTCGGTTTAGTGGCGACGAGAGGAGCGTATCAGAGTAAGATCGAACTCAGATGGAAAAAAGTATCCGGAGCTTCGAAATATCTCGTATTTCGTTACGTGAAATCCGGCTGGATCGGCGGTGGCGCTTGGGAAAAAATTTCCGAAACGGGTGCGGAAGAATTCGTAGATGAAAATCTTCCTGCACGTTATGCGTATTATTCTGTCACCGCGGTGAATGAGGAAGGTAAGAACGGTCCCTTCTCCAGTTTTGCTTACGGATTTACGGATCCGAACAAACAAAGAGGAGTGAAACTTTCAGCCCCTGAAAACGTAAAAGGTGTGTTGGACGTAAAGAATTCCAAAATATCTCTCACCTGGGATAAAGTAAAAGAGGCTTCGGAATATTATATTTTTCGCAAGAAGAGAGGGGAATCCTCATGGACGTTCCTCGGATCGTCTGGAGATAAGAATTCGTATGTAGCGGATATTCCTGCAAAGGAAACTCTATTTTTGTATTCCGTTACTTCTAAATCGGATCTTGGTGGAGAAAGTAGCAACTCCCTTCCCGCGTCTGCGGTTCTTTCCACTGCGGTCGTTGCACCGAAAAAAAGAACGTTTGGGGGAGATTCTACGCTTGAAAAGTTCAAGGGTCCTTGGACTGCGATGGCTTGGGACGGAAACAACGGAGTCAGTCAAGTTCTGTTGGAAATCGAAAGCCAGGACAACGTAAACTACGTAGTGAAGTTCAATAAGAAGAAAATCTTCGAAGGAAAATACGTAGAAGAATCTCCGATCATAGACAAGGACGGAAAATTTAAGATCGAGATCGAAAAATCCGGAGACGCGCTTTCCGTTACGATGAAAGATCAAACGATCGTAAATCAGAAATCGAATCTTTCCTTCTTAAAAGAATAAGGAAGAATCAAGATCTACAAGGATGTAAAGCCGAAGACCAATCTACGTCGGCCTTACATCCTTGTTGTAAGTTCTTTGCATTTTCAGAGTGAAGATTCATTGCTATATCAGTTTTTTCGATTGTAAATCGGTTTTCGCGCGAAGTTTTCCTCCTCCCTACCCTTGAGGCCGAGATCGAACATCGGAAATCGATCGCAAAATCAGAAATTCGATGATCGGAGTTTTTGCTAAATCAATTTGTCCTTCGATTTGCAAGTCTCTCACTTTAAAATTCCCCAAGTTATGCGCTCATTCCTTTGCACGTTTCTCAGTTAAATTCGAGGTCGCCTTGGTCGAGAGTTTTCTGAGGGAATAGGCAATCCGTTCGTTCTTTGTTCCTTCCGGAAAAATGGTCAATCATTGCTTGCGTTTTTCGATGGAAGGAGGATAAACAGATTTATGAGAAAAGTTGTTTTTGCGATCAATATTTCTACGGACGGATATTGCGGTCACACGGACATGAACGCTGACGAAGACGTGCATAAGTACTTTGCCAATCTAATGCTAACCGCGGGTCAAATTCTTTATGGAAGAATTACGTATCAGTTGATGATCCCGTTTTGGCCGGAAATCGCCAGAGACCAATCCATGTCCAAAACAACTAACGAATTCGCTCTGGCCTTCGATTCGGTCGAGAAGATCTTATTCTCCAGAACTTTAAAACACGTTGAGGATAGAAATAGCAGATTGGCACGGGAGGACATCGCAGATGAAGTGATCGCGTTGAAGCGGCAACCGGGGAAAGATATATTCGTGGGAAGTTTGAGTATCGCTTCCCAACTTTCGGCGCTTCATCTGATTGATGAATATCGTTTCGTAGTTCATCCTGTTCTTGTCGGGAAAGGACCTCGGTTATTTGATGCCGTAAAATTACAAGAGAGTATTCAGTTGGACTTTCTCGGTTCGGAAACTTTTAAATCCGGTACCATCGCGCTTCATTACAAAAGACGTCAGTGAAGTAATTTTTTTCTTTCGATTTGTTTGTGGTTCCTCCATTGAATGTGACGCGTGGTTTCGTTTTCCTTAGGTAGCTCAAAGGATTGCGCGCTCGTTCCAGTTAAGCATTAGTTTCTCTCTATCAAGTTTGGTTTTTGATGTGATGCTCGCGCCGAAATTACATGTACCTTGAATTGCCAATGTGACTTTCGATGTCGGATTCGTGTACTTATTTTGCAATTCGTTTCAGATGTGAGGTGCATCCCAATTCTTTCTCAAGTTACGAACAATTTGCCGATGTGAGTGTTGGAATGTCTGCTCCTTTGGGTTGTGAGCAAAAATGAGGAAGGAATTTTTTTACGAAATCAAACCCAATTCTTTTGAAAGTTTAAAGATATTTCCTTTCGCCTTCAATTTCAAAAGGAGTTCTTCCGAGTTGAGAATCTTATTCACGACCGATTCCGGAAGATCTTGCATTTCCTCGTAGATTTCCTTGTATTCTTCGATCGAAATTTTTGTACAGAAAAGATTGGCTTGGAAGTAATAGACCTGGTGTGCGATGAGGAAGTTGAGAGAATCGATGTCTTCCAAAGCTTCCGCGGTGATAATCGCTTCTCTGTTATCCGAAAGTCTTCTACAATAATCGATAAACGCGAGGTTGTCTAAGAATTTCGTGAGATCCTGATCCGCCTTGAATTTAAAACTGATCGGATCGAGTTTGAATTCTTTGATCATTTCTCCGAGATCCAAAACGATCTGGTGACTCTGACTTTTAACTCCGAAATCATCCGCGGCGAAGCTGATCCCGAAATTCCAAAAACGTTTACAAACACTTTTGAGCGTGATCTCCGCTTCTTCGTATGGTTTTTCGATCAGCTCCATCCTCACGAGAGCCGGACTTAGATTTTGATTGAGAAGAAGGTTGTGAAACCGGGTTACCTTCTCATCCGTGTCGAACGTATCGATGAGAGTCTGTGGAGAAATGTTGAACTTTAAAAGTCCCGGCGCACCGTTACAACACATCGTTAGTTTTTCCAAGATCAGAAGTTCGATCCGATTTAAGTCCTGATCGTGAGGAATATCCCGAATTAGGTCCGCATAACCGGCGTAAGCTTCTCCGCCCACAAAAACCTCCCCGCCCTTCATCGAATACGTGTGAAGTTTGTGGTTGTAGTGGATGATCGGCTGGATTACCGCGTCCGCTTTTTCGCCCGCGAAGTAATCGTTGACTCGATTGAGATACGTCCAACTCCAACGAATGAGATTGTCTTTTAGGTTCTTGAGGGAAGAAACTTCCAGTTCGTGAAAGATTTCATCCACGTAAGAGATATAATTGCACTGGGTTCTCGCGATTCCGAAATCGAAGTTCATCGAACCGTTTTTGATCGAAACTTCTCGGAATCTTCCCAACACGGAATCAAAGTTTAAAAATCCGTTGGATCCGCTGATTTGAACCGGAGCGACTCCGATCAGAAGATTCTTCTTATCCCCGTAACAATAATAAGAATAGTGATTCTCCGCGCCGGGATGAAGTTCCGAAATTTTGATCGGAACCAATTGGAGAAAATCCAAAAAGGAAAGGGATTTGATGTCTTGGAATCTTAGAAGAACGATCGGTTTTCCGCGATTCTCATTGATAAAGACGTTCTTGAATTGTTCAATCTCGCCTTCATCAAAGGAGCGGATCTTCGGACTTTTAGAAGTTGTCATTTCAGCCTTTGTTTGCAAAAGATCCGTCCGTTTCCGGACTCGAGTCCATCATAACAGTTGAGATATTTAGAACCATCGATTCATCGTTCTAATAAAAAGATTCGATGGAGGATTCTCTTTGTAAAGCCTAAAAGGAATATTTTCCGGATTCAAAGTTGGTGATTTTTAATTCCGAAATTCTCTTCACCGTAGAACTCGTGTTTTCAATAATGACCTCACCCTTTACGTCGATTTTCCGATCAAAGAGGACTTCACCTTTTACGATCAGTGAAGTGCAGTGCACTAAAGAAGGTATTTCCGGGAACAATCGATTGAAGTCCTGTATTTTCTTGTAGTATTGTTCATCCAATGTAATCAATACTTCACCTAAGCCTGACTTTTTCCTTTCGTCTGACATCGTGATCGAATAATCGTCTAATAGCTGATATGCGTCCGATCTCCTTACGAGGTAGTCTTCGCATTTTTTTACAGGGGCAAATCGATCTCTCGGAATGATGATTCCCTTGATACGCGTAAAATTTCGTATCGCAGATCCCATCGCGGTTTCCAACTGAAGCACTTCCTTTCCGTCGATCTTCTTCGGATTCACGATTAGGGAGAGTTCGAAGTTTCCTTGGAGGAGTCTTTCCTTAAGTGCTACGAGATTGATCCAGAGATTGTTCGTCGAAAAACTTCTAAACTTTCCCAATCCTTCGAACTCGTGCATGTGTTCACCAGGAACCTGCGCCGTTTCTAAAAGTTGATAATTCTCCGGTTTTCCGTTTAAAATTCTTCTGTAAATCGCCCCACCCTTTTTGTCCGCCAGGGTCTTCGGAGTCATTTCCATACAGAACTCGAGATTTTCTCTCAGAAGATATTCGAGAATTCCCGGATGAACCGTCGCTCCCAGATTGTCACCGTTGGAAACAAAGGCCACTTTATAACCGTCTTCGATAAGAGTATCCAAAAGACCGGTTTCCAAAAGGGAAATCCAGATGTCTCCGTGCCCCGGAGGACACCATTCTTCGTCCGGATTCTTGCATGTAATCGGCGTTAGGTTTTCTTTCAAAAGACGAGGAACCTTGTGTTGCAAAAAGGAAGTCGCAAATTTTTGTTTGAATCCGATTCGTTTCAATTCGGCTTGGCTCTCTTCCTGAGTGTTAAAGCTGTCCATGAGTATCAGAGGAACGGACACGTTATACTTCTTTAAAATGACCTCGGATTGTTTCGCGATGATCTCCAAAAAAGACATTCCATTTTTGAGTTCGATCAATGACTTTGGACCGGAAAGTCCCATCGAAGTTCCGAGTCCGCCGTTCAATTTGATGACGACTAGATTTTTTAAGATCTCGGGTGAGGGAGAAGTTTGTTTTTCGATTTCTTCGAGTGTGATTTCGTCCTTTTGAGGGTCCAAATCCCCGACTTCTTCCCAACGAACCATCCCGGTTTCTCCGTTGCGAACCTGGTCCACTTTCTTAAGAAAATCCTGGATGAACGTTTCGGACATTCCTTCCGCGAGCATTTTTTGCCGGATTTGTTCTTCCGATTTTGATTTTAACGAATCCATCGCACCACCGATTTGCTATTGTATTGTTCGTCGAACTCGGTAAACTCGATTGAATATTTTTCCGTCGGGTGCGTCGGTTCGTAAATGAGTTTGGCTCGGATCTCTCTTCCTTTACCGGGAATTTCCTTCGGGACTTCTTCGTTTTCCGTGTAGAGAGGAAGAAAAACCAGATATGTATAAATATAAACGATTCGTTCCGGAGTTTTTCTATAAACCAGAACTCCTTTGCCCGTTAGATCCTTTTTAAGAATTTTCGTATAAGGAACCGGGAACCATTTTCCCCAGGTCTCTTTGAAATTTTTCTCCATGCCCGCGTGAGTCGGTATATTTGAATAGACAGCCGAAGGAAGGATGAAAAAAATCCCAAGGAAAACAATTAGCTTCTTTGTATTCATGAAAGACTCTGACAGTCTTGTCTTTTCACCCCATAACTTCAAGCCATTCTCATGAAAAAAATCATTTCCTTTTTTAGAACCTTCTTCTATTTCCTTTCCGAAATTTTAGAATTTATCCTTTCTGTAATCTCGTCTTTGATTCCTTCGGGAAAAGATCCGAATCTTTCCAGAGGCGATATTTATATCGTTACCGGTTTTCTTTCCGGTCCTTTGTTCTATCGTAAACTTTGCAAAGCCTTGGAGGCGAAAGGTTATCAACCGAGAATTTTGAAAATCCCTGCCTTCTTTTTAAACACAAAAAAAACGGTGGAAGTTTTGGCGAAACAGATGGATCAGATTCCGGCTAAGTCCGTTTTGATTGCGCACAATACCGGAGGGCTTCTTACACTTTTACTTCCGGACCGAAGCCGACAAAAGATAAGAGGTCTCGTGACTTTAGGAACACCGTTTCGCGGAAGTTATCTCTTTTCGATTTTTCCCGTTTCCGGTTTGCGTTACGGATCTCCGTATTTGCAGGAACTTTTTAAGACCTTCCTCTTTATGGATCGATTTCATCCTCTTTCTCCCATGAAAGAATTTATTTTTCTCCCTGCTTCGTCTTCGATCTACGGCGAGGAACGGGATCTTTGGTTTGATATTCCCGGCAATTACAACCAAGTTCGAAAAAGTGAGAACATTCGAACGATACTGGAATTTCTCGTCTTTCATTATCCAAGCGACGTCGCAAAAGAATCCGAACGGGTGGCGATGGCCGCTCTTCATGAAAAACTGATTTCTCAAAAAAAGCCGCAGATTGCGATCAAAAAGAAACGTGTAACAGCTCCTACAACGAAAAAGAGAACGTCCGCTTCTCCCAAAAAGAAGTCAAAGGTGATTCCTAAAAAAGCCGTCCAAAAGAAAACAAAACGATAAGCGATTTTCTTTCCGAGGATATCGAACGCGGTTTTACGATCTTGCACGGATCCGAACCACAAGGTCGCGATGTTCATTTTCGTAAAAAGGAAAAAGAGAGGAAAGGAACGATTCTAAAAACGAAATCATTTTTTTTTCGAGACGGGAATCGATTCCATCATTTGCAAGAGAACCATTTTGGATTTTGAAAATTCATTATGTAAACCCGGAAATAACATTACGGAGTTTCCGAATCACTGCCGATCGAGTGGGAGTTCGTCTAACGTTGACCGTTTACGGTTGGTGGAGGATTCGGTACTGATCATAGAGAGCGTCGTTCGAATCGAAAACGCCCTCGCCTATCGCCAGAATTTCTCCGGATTGTAAGGAGACGACTCGAAGCTGAAGAACAAAGGTCTGATCGTTGAATTGAACGGAACCGAGGAGAACCAAATCTACTCCGGAAAGTTTTCCGATTTCCAAAGATTTATCCGAAAGTACGAGCCCGGATTTTTGAAAGGTCTGTTCGTCGATCAATCGACTCAATTGGGATTTTTCGACAAGAATCAATTTGCCCGGCTCGTTCATTTGGGTAAGAAGTTGTCCGGAGATATTGGATCCAAGATTGGTGACGGAACCGTTTTCGTTTAACAAAGGAAGGATCGCGAGTTTTAGAGCATTCTTTCGATCCGGCAAAGAAGATTCTCTGTTGGTTTGAATTTGTCTTTTCAATGAAGAGGAAAGTTCCTCTAAAACGACCGGAAGCTCCTTCGGAAGATTTCGTTTCCCTCCGCGACCGGAACCCGCACAACTCGAGAAACAAAAAAAGAATAAGAATATGATAAAAATGGAATGTTTCATTCGAAATATTTGACCAAGGTCACCCGATTTCCCGTTGAATTGAACTTCACTACGTCGAAAGTGGAAAGAGCAAACGCGATCCCTCTGGTTTGCAGAGAAGCGGTTTCGTCCGTCTTTGTGATCGCGTTTCTCACGGTTTTTGCGTGGTTAAAACCTTTCCCTTCGTCCGTAATTCTATAACCTACTTTCTGTCTGGAAAGAAAATATTCCACGAGAATTTTTTTATCCCTGTAATACGGATCGTTCTGACGAGTTAGAATGAATTGAAAATAATTTCCTGATTTTAAGGCTTTTGCCTTGTCCTCGTTTGAAATATTCAAATTTCCGTGTTCGATCGCGTTGATGAGCATTTCCCGAAGACTCGTACGAATCGAAAGTGCGATCGTAGGATCGGTGAAACGGACCAAATTGAAGGTCAGCCTTTGACTCAAAAGCTCCGCGTTCTGAAGATAATTGTTTACGGAGAATACGATTCTTTCCTCGTCCAAAAATCTTCCCATGAGATCCTGATCGGGTTCGTAAGCCCTCCCCAAAATTTCTCGTCCGGATTCGTGTTCGAGAATCTGAAGACGAACCTGGAGTTCTTTCGGTTCTTTGAGATACTTTTGTAAGAAGTCCGCTCGAAAATAAACCGGTTTTCTCGTGTTCGAAAGTTCCTCCATTCTTTCCATTACATACAATTTTTTGAATGCGTCTTCCAGTCCGCCGGTGTTATACATC
This sequence comes from Leptospira stimsonii, assembly GCF_003545885.1. NCBI lineage: Bacteria > Pseudomonadati > Spirochaetota > Leptospiria > Leptospirales > Leptospiraceae > Leptospira > Leptospira stimsonii. The sequence goes on along the minus strand of NZ_QHCT01000004.1, from coordinate 71,540 downwards.
AATTCAAGAAAATTCTTTCCGATTACGTCTGCAGGTTTGAAACCGAGAAAAGTGGAAACGGCCTTGTTCGTTCCGGTGATGTTTCCGTTAGAGTCCAAATTAAAAAGAAAGTCCTCTTCTCCTTCGTATAAATTCTTATATTGAATCGCGGATTGTTCGTGACGAAGTTTGAGAAGATTCAGGTTTGTGGCTTGTGTTTCCAAACTCAAAGAAAGTTGTTTGATTCGATCCGCGAGTCCCAAAGAAAGAAGAGCGACTTCGATCGCGGAACCGATCTGAAGTCCCCACTGGGTAAAAAAATTATCCGGAAAAATTCCGAAAGCTTTCATCGCATATAAAAAACTTCCGAAAATAAGAACCGCCCAAGCAGTCAAGAAGAATCGTGCCGGTCTGTGCCCCTTCCATACACACTGAAGACTGTTGATCAAAAGAAGAAACAGCGTAAGGAGAAGAACGATCAAACTGGAAACGACACTAAACGTATAACTGAAGAAGCTAAGAGATCCGATACAGCCGAAAATGCAGATCGCAATCAAAGGATAATAGAATTTATCCGTAATCGGAGTGATTTTAGAAGATTCTAAAAAAGATTTTCCGAAGAGACAGGCCGCGAGAAACGCACAAAACATAAAGAAGGGAAGGCAAATGTTTCCCCATTCGGGGCTATTCGGCCAGAGGAATTCATAGGACAATCCGTTCAGAGTCAGTTGAAAGAGAACATCAAAAAAAATGAATATACTATAATAGAGATAACTTTTATCCCTGGTGGTGATCAGAAGAAAAAGATTGTAAACGAACATCACGATCATCGCCCCGTAATAAAAACCGAGGGTCGCGTATTCTTTCGCAGTCTGTTCCAAATATTCCGTCCTCGAATAAGCGGATAAAGGAATGATGATGGAACTTTTGGATTGAATCCGGATAAAGTAATCGGTTTTGGAAAGAGGAGGTTCGCTGAGTTGAAAGGGAAAGTTTCGATTCTCCGCCAAACGTGTAGCAAACGGAAGTTCGTCGCCGGTAACGACCAAGGGCAAAGCCCCGTTTCTGGAAGAATACAATTGGATCGAATCGATTAAGCTATATCCGTATTGGAGAACCCAATTTCGAGTACCTCGTTCCCTATTGGCGATCGGAACCCGAATCCAAATCGCGGCTTCCGAATATCCGAGGCTGTTATTAAAAAGAGGAATGGACTTTCCGGACCGAAATACGTTTTGAATTTCGGGAAAGGAAAGTTTACCGGTTTTGTCTTCGTAAAAAGTGAGAAAGGGCTGAAGATCGACGTCTTCCATAATCACAGTGGGTTCGAATTCGGAAGAATCCGAATCTTCCGCGAGGATGGAAACAACTCCGGAAAAAGCCAAAACAAAACAGAGTATGGCTTTGTATTTCCGGAGTAGATCGTTCACAGAAATCCTTTGATGACTCGAAATAGATCCGCGGTGACGATAAAGGTTCCGATGCTACTTCCGATTTGAGGAAGCATAAAGACAAGAAAAATGCGGATCACGTTATTCTTCCAATACCCTTTCCAGTGTTCGGAATCCTGCGCGATTCTTTCAAAATCTTCCACGAGAGGTTTCCGCAACCAAGACTCGGACAACGCCGCGACCCAACCAGGTTTGATGACAGGGTTGAAATTCCCGACGGGAGCGGCCAAAAACGCAAGAATGACGGACAGAGGATGAGCGAGCGCGATGATGGCGCCTAACGCGGCGAGTCCGCCCTTGACCAAAATCCAACGAAGTACGAATTCTTGTCCTTGTTGTCTTCCTCCGAAATAAAAAACGGTGAGAATCAAACCTAAGAAAATTCCGGGAACAATCAAACCCTTCCAACGATCCCAAGCCGTTTTTTGCGGAAGATGATCGAGACTGGAAATGTCCTTGTCTTCGTAAACGTGATTCATGATTCCTTGCAAGTGACCTGCTCCCACGACGGCGAAAACCTTCTTTCCGTCGACTGAGGCTTCTCTGATTCTTTGCGCGAGATAAGAATCCCGTTCGTCGATGATTACGTTTTTGATCGATTCGTATCGTTTTGGAAGTTGGGAAAATAGATCCTTCAGAACGTCGTCCGATTTCATCTCTTCGATTTTTTCTTCGGAGATGTCTTCCTTCACAAAGAGAGACGTAAGCAATGCAGAGAGCAAAACCATACGATTGAAAAGTCCGATGTTCCACCAAGCACGTTTGAGAGTTGTGGAAACTTCTCGATCGATCGGAACGATTTTTGCGCCGGTTTTTTCGCCTTCCGCGATCGCCATTCTCATCTCGTCACCGGGACGAATGGAACCTTTGCCCAGTTTTTTTTGAAACGCGGAAAGGATAAGGCTGGAAAGAAGAAGATACATCTTTCTTTCTTTAAAAACTTTGAATATATCGAGTTTCTTCCAGTGTTCGGAATCTTTTACCGAACGCATTCTGGAATTGCAGAGTTCCACGCAAATCGTGTCCGGCTTTTCTTCACGAATGATTCTTTGTACTTCGTCTATGCTCTTTTGACTGATATGTGCCGTGCCAAGAATTGTTACGGACGTTTTACCGAGTTTAAACGATTCGATCGGTTCCGAGGTCGTATTCTTTTTTTTCGTCTCGGTTTTTGTATTATCTTTGAGTGCTTGTTTTGCCATTCCAAAAGCAGTGTATGAAACCCGGATCGTCGCGTAAAATGAAATTCTGCTCGATTTGTATCCGAATTCTTCTCCGATTCCGAAACTCGAATTGGCAACGAATTCATTTGAAAATTCCTATTAGAAAAATGGAAAAGAGAATCGTTGCTTGTATAAAAAGTGCGACTTTTCGAATTGTGGTAATCTCTCTTTTCGAACGTCTCAAAAAAGTATTGAAGAATTCGGGACGTTACCATATTGTCTTGGATACTCTTTTAGAACGAGATATCACCCGGATAACTGGATACAAATGCTGGCAAAAGGAACGAAGGTAGTCAATGTTGGAATCGCTGACCTGCAAGGCGGGCAGTCTCCTGAAATTCTAAGAACGACTCTTGGATCCTGTATCGGAGTCGTGTTTTACGCTCCTGAAAAGAAGGTAGGTGCGATGGCGCACTTTATGCTTTCGAAAGATCCCGGTGGAAAAGATTCGCAGAAGAATCCGTTCAAATACGCGGAAACCGCGATCCCTTTGCTGATCAAAAAAATGGCCGAGTTAGGTTGTAATCCAAGGGAATACGGCGGACGTCTTTTCGGAGGCGCTTCGATGTTCAAAGGGGTCCAGTCCAGTTTTCTCCAGAATATCGGAGAACAGAATATTTTGACCGCACGCGCCCTATTGGAACAAAACAAAATTCCTTTGATCGTGGAAGATGTCGGAGGTAACGACGGAAGAACCATCAGCTTGTATTTGGACGACGGACGTGTCCTTTTAAAGAAAGCGGGTTTTGAAAAGTACCTCTACAAGGTCAGGTAAAAAAAGATGAAAGAAAAAATAGATCAACTCTTTTTAAACGACGCCCAACTTCCCAGAATCTCCTCCGTAGTTACGAAAGTAATGCAGATGGTACAAAAGCAGGATGTTTCGATTCCCGATCTCGCAAAAGAAATTTCGAATGATCCCGGCTTGACCGCGGAAGTGATCAAACTTTCCAATTCGGCTTACTATCGCGCGGCAAAACCGATCAAAACGGTTCAAGAATCTCTGATGACTCTTGGAATCAAGACGGTAAAGGATATCATTCTTCTGACCGCTTCCAAAGGAATTCTCAAAAAAGAGTTGAAAGGATACCAAGTAGAAGCCGAAGACAATTGGATTCATTCTCTCACGGTCGCGGAACTTTCCAAACGAATCTGCGAACAAAAGAAACTCAAGATCGGAACGGATCTCGCGTTTACGGGTGGACTTTTGCACAACATAGGCAAGGTCATCCTGGCCGACTTTTTTCCGGCAGTACTGATCACACTTCGAGAAGAATTAAAAAATCACACTTCTTCGTTTTCGGAGTTGGAGAAAAAACATTTCGGATATTCGCACGAAGAGGCCGGGGCTAAACTATTAGCGAAATGGAATTTTCCGAAAGAACTCGTACACGTTGCGGAGAACTACACTCATCCGGAAGACGAAAAGGATTATCCCGAGTTGGTATCGGTCGTTCATGTCGCTCACACGATCTCGATTGCGGCCGGTGTGGGAATCGACATTGCAGGTTTGTCGACTCCGATTTCCAATAAAGCTTTGCAGATTTTAGGAATTACCGATTCTGACTTACAGATGTATTATACGGTTCTACCGGAGATACAGAAACATATCCGTGAGTTAATCCAGGCTTGAAAAAAAATTTCGCTTTGATCGGCCCGAGGGGGGTCGGCAAATCTAAAATCTCCCGTAAATTATCTAAGATCACAGGAATGCCCGTAATTTCGACGGATATGATTGCCGTTTATGAAATCGGAGGGATTTCCATTCCGGAATTTATCCAAAGAAATAATGGAAATTGGAAGTCGTTTCGTGATCTTGAATTTCGAATTTTAGAAAGGCTAAAAAACGCCAGCGGAATCATCCTGGATTGCGGGGGCGGAATTCTTTTCGATTTGGATTTGAAAGGAAACGAAATCCTAAGTGAGAGAAAAACGGAACTCCTCAAGTCCATTGCGACCGTAGTCGGTCTTTCCCGTTCCACCGAAGTTTTGGTAGAAAAAATTCAAAACGACCCGACTCGGCCGGCCCTCAGCGCCGTCGCCTCGTATCGAAACATCTTAGAATCTCGACTTCCTCACTACGAAAGCGTGTCCGATCACTATCTATCAATAGATGATTTGAAGGTCGAAGAGATTTGCGACAGAATTCTTCAGAAAATTGACTTTTGAATTGACACAATTTGGAAATATTTGATTTCTTTTTTTCAAAGCTACAAAAAAGAATAGAAATCTGTGGAATGACGCCTAACGGGTCGAGCACGGATTTGGCAGGAAAGAAGAGATGTCAGAATTGGAACTTCCGAAAAAGAATAAACATTCGATTGAAAGACTCAGCAAAATCATTCGCCAGAGAAATTATAAGAAGGCAACTGCCTATACGTATCTCAAATACAACGTAGACTTCTTGAATTTTGCGGATAAACCGGCGGAGAAAATCACTCTGAAGGATCTCAATCGTTATATGGATCATCTGAAAAAGAAGAGGGTTTCTTCCTCAACGATCCAGATCAATGTCAGTTCCCTCAAGATGTTCTTTGAAGACGTGATGAAAATGGATCTTTTCCGCGACTTTCAGAGACCGGTTCGAGAGTATAACAATCCGAATGCGATCACTTTTAAAGAAATGCAGAATATTCTAAAATCTGCATCTTCCAATGCAAAACACGAACTGATGTGCGGTCTCGTATATTTCGGGGGTCTTCGAGTCGGAGAATTGATTTCGCTGAAGTGGAATCATCTGGATCTAAAACGCAAGTGGATTCAGATCAAATCGAGCGTTCTTTCGCAATCGAGGACCGTCGAAATTCCCACGGAACTTCTAACTCTGATTAAAAAATATGAAAAGGAAGCCTTGGTTTCTGCGAATTCGTATCTGTTCCCTGGAAAGAGTTTAGGATCACATACCACCTCCAGAAACGTGGAAAGAATCATTTCCGAAATCGGTAGAAACGCAGGCATTGCAAGTCCGGTGACGGTCTTTACACTCAGACACAGTCGAGCCCTTCATCTGATCGCCGACGGTTCTCCCCTGGCTCAGGTGAAAGATTTTCTCGGTCACAAAACCTTGGCAAGCACCGAGTCGTACATTCCTGTGAAGAAAAATCTACGCGCCGCCGTTCGAGAAAAATCGAAACAAGACGCACTTCGGAATATTCGGAAAAAGTTTAAGACCGGTTAAAGTGAGGATTTTCAATCGGCGATTTCAACCATGTTTTCGCTTGTGGAAAGGATTGTTAAGAACCTTGGTCTACTTTATTTAAGAAGAATTTGCATTGATTGATTCTATACAATTCCGGGTCGAATACAAATGATCTTTGGCGGAGGGTCAAACCAGTTGAGAAGATCGATGAAGTCCCCTTTCTTTCGTCAGAATTCTAATTTCCGTTTGCTTTAGACTTTTGAAACGAGTTCCTGTCTTTTCTTTCGAATTTCCCTTCTTTTCAAAAGAAGACTTTGAATTCTTTGATGTCGTTCTTTCGTAAGCGGCATCAAAAGAAAGATCAGAGCGCCGAGGATGAAGAAACTTCCTACAACGGGACCGAAAAGAATCGAAAGACGAAAACCCAGTTCCGGGATTTGATCGACGGAACCTTCCTGATAACCGATTCCACTCAAAAGAATTCCGCCGAAACCTAAGCCGAGCGCCCTCGCCACTTTCGTCGCCATCTTCCAGAGCCCAAAGAACCAACCTTCTCTCTTTTCTCCGATCTTGAGCTCGTCGTAGTCGACGATATCCGCTACGAGAGAATCAAAGAGCAGGACGGCACCGGCAAAAAATCCTCCGAATACCGCGGCGAATAAGATCGGAAGGATTCCTCTTTCCGGGAAGAGAGGATAAACCACGAAAGTCATGATTCCCAAAAGAAGGACTCCCCAAAACGCGGGCCATTTTTTTCCGTATCGATTGGAAAGGTAGACCCAAAGAAGAATGGATAAAATCAGACAAACGACAAACGGAAGAAGAATCATCAATCCGATTTCCGCTTCCGTTAAACGAATTCTATATTTATAATATAGATTTACGATCGAAGAATTGAAGGTTCTTCCGAAGGTCGCGATGATAAATGCGAGAATCAAAGGTAAAAAATAACGATTTTTAAAAACGGATGTGATCTGAACGAACCAAGTATGTCCGATGGAAACCTCGGTTTTTCGATTCGGATTCTGCGGTAGCCTTGATTCCTCCACTTTGTCCCTTCCCGAAGTCGAAAAAAACGCAATGAGGGATGTCAGAACCAGAATGCCCGCGATCGTGAGAGAAGTGTAATTTCTGGTGACCAAAAGCCGAGAGACTTCGTTTTCGTTCGGAAACAAAGCCGAATAAAAGGAAGGAAGAATCAAAACGAGAATAAATCCTATATTACTAAAAAAGAATCTCCATCCGAAGATTCTCGTTCTTTCGGTCGGAGCGAATGTCATTTCTCCTCCGAGTGCGATATGCGGAACGGCGAGAATCGTCATCGATGTGTTCACCAAAAGATAAACGAAAAATAGAAAGAAGAATTTCTGTGTCTGTGTTTCCAAGGACGGAGGAGAAAACATAAGATAGATGGAAATCGCAAGAAGAATTCCTCCGCTCAAAATGTAAGGTCTTCTCTTTCCGAGTTTCGTTCTTGTATGATCGGAAAGATAACCCATCAAAGGGTCCGAGATCGCGTCCCAGAGAACGGCGACCGCGAGCGCCAATCCAGCGAGCGAAGCCCTGAGGCCGACCGCCGTGACGAAAAATTCCAAAAGATAGATTTGCGCGAGTACTTCGACGGCGGTGATTCCGATTTCCGCCACCGCGTATCCCGCCATGACTCGCACGGGAATTGATTTTATTTTTTCCATGAAAACAGTCCGGGAAGAATTCTTCACCTAACGCACAGTTTACGAACCATTCTAAAACAACGGTCCGCGCATTTCGGAAATCGGAGAACTTTTGTCTCCGCTAAGAAATTCTAACTTCCCTTATCCTTTTTTGTAAGTTGACTGTTTCTTTAGACCTTTTTTTCGAAGCATTGGCCCGAGGAAGCCGCTTATTCCGGGAAATACGTTCGCGATTTTTGCAAGAACTCCTCTGCTTCCCGGAATCAAAACTTCCAGCGGTTTTTTGGAAAGAACGCGTCCAAGGATAATCCGAGATACCTCATCCGCAGTTAGAACCTTATCTCCGGAAAACGTCATGGACGCTTGTTCATAGTCCTTTTGGAGATCCAACATCGGCGTCTTGATCGCGTCCGGGCAGACGACGGTTACAAAAACATTCTTCTCTTTGAGTTCTTGGGCGACCGCCAAGGAAAATCCTCGAACCGCAAATTTAGAAGTGGAATAAAGCGCGATCCCCGTGATCGGCGCCACTCCCGCGAGAGAAGCGATATTGACGATATGACCCGCTTTGACTGCGACCATTCGTACCGCGGCTTCCCTGGTTCCATACATCACACCTTTGGCATTGATGTCCATGTGACGATCGATTTGAGCCGCTGGAACTTCGTAGATATAACCGGGAAGAAGATATCCTGCGACGTTTAAGAGAGCGTCGATTTTTCCCCACTTTTTATACGCAAGATCCATGACTTTTTTCCAATCGGATGGAGAAGTGACGTCTAACTTGGAAACGAGAACCCTTTCTTTTTCATTCTTCCATTGGGCTGAGAATTTTTTGAGTTCCTTCTCGTTGATATCCGTGATGAGAATCGAATGCCCGGCCGCGAAAGCGTCTTCTGCGAGTTTTTTTCCAAGCCCGCCCGCGCAACCTGTGATGAATAAAATCATATTCGTTTTTCCTTATGTTACGGGCGAACCGAAGGACAATTGTCCGAAACTAAACGTCGGAGACGTTCCCGGAAACAGCCAATAACTCGTCATTTCTGAAGAAGGCATCACGTTGTAAAAGTCCGGATTTCTAAGGGAAACTCCCGCCATCTCCTTTTCTTGAACCATCGAAATATATTGGTCCAGTCCGATCTCGAGCGTATTTCCGTTTAGAATGACTTCCATCCCGGTAGCCTTTGCGAATTTTTTGACGCCCGGAATTCGAGATTTTAAAGGAGAATAACTGTCCGCACTGACGCCGTTTTCACTGGAGACAAAAATTCCCTCGGGAGTATGAGCTACAAGAGAATGGTTTCCATATGTGTGACCCGGAGTTCGAATGAGAGCAACACCTTGTCCTAATTCTACGTCCCCGTCTAATACGACGATCCGATCACTCGCGACTCCTCCCGTTCCGTTCGGACAATACCAATCGGATTGAGGAGGAAGAAGTCCTTGGACGGATTCCCATTCTTCCCGCATCACCAAAAGTTTTGCATTCGGGAAGTATCCCTTTTCTCCGTTCGCACCCAACCATTTCCGGATGTCTTGTGTATGAAGGTGATCGTAGGAAATGTAGTCCACTTTTTCCGGAGAAATTCCTGCGTCCTGAAGACATTCTTCCACGGTGTTTAAGATCGGAGCGATGATCTTTTTTCCGATGGATTGAAACGGTCCGAAACTTTCCGCGAGTCTTTTGAAAAAAGGAGTTTCCGCGTTTCCGTCCAGATCGGAAGGAGAAAACAAAAGAGTTTTGATTCCTTCTCCCGTGCGATACTGAATGATGAACAATCGATTTAGAATGTGCATGTAGGGAGTCGGAAGGCTGTAAGCGTTCAAGAGCGCATAACGTGTAGGATACGGAACTCGAACCAGATCGTAAGATCTGTAGAAAACGACTTGAGAGCCCGAAAGCATCTTTTCTCGAAATTTCCGCGCGCGTTTGCGAACGTCTTCGAGTCTGTCCACGGGAAAAGGAAGATTTCTCGAACCGACGAAGTCCGTGATCGGTTTGATGGAAGAATCCTTTTTTGGTTTTGACTTGGGAGCTGTTTTGGATGCGGATGCTTTTGCCATCTCTTTTGTTTCCTCGATATCGAAATGTATCTTAATTCTTCAAAAAATGAAAGTCGATCAGAACGGTTTGTAGAGAACGATGTAGGACACGAGAAGTCCTAATAATGGAAAACCGAACCAGAACACTTTCGCGAGAGACGGTTTTTTATAAACTGCCGTGAGAAGACCGCCGTAAGCAAGCCAGATCGCAAACTTCGCGATCACCCAACCCGGCCAAGGCCAGAGGATTCCGAGTCTCGCGAGCATTCCAAAACCGCCGAGTAAGATCAGAAAGAGACCGATTCCGTGGGTGATTCCGACGAATTTTCGATTGGAGAATTCTTTGTTTCCTCCGTTCAAAACGTGCATGGTGACTCCTCCCAATGCGGTAAAGAGAAGAAGAATCCCGAAGATATGGATCATTTTATAGACGGTGTAGGGTATCATTTGTACCAGGTTTCCTTTGCAATCTGTAAATTATCAGAAGCCAATCTTCCGGGAAGAATTGGCTTTGGCAACGATTGTTTGGGCGGGATGAAATTTCCGACTAGAAAAGAATCGGAATTACGGATTATTTTTCAAGAAGATGTTGAACGCCGATCCAATTTCCGAGCGGAGGAATGGCAATGTATTCCTGACAACGTTTCCGGTAAAGAATCGAGACGATATCTTCGGGATACACTTTGAGCGCTTGTTCGAAATTAATGAGCGCTTCTTGAAAGTCCGCCACTTTGTAGAGAATGATTCCTCTTGTGATCAGAGGTAAGGTTGTGTCCTTGAGTTTGCGGATATGCGGAGCGTCGGCTTCGTAGACTTCATAGATGATGATCGGATCGGTCTTTCCTTTGACCACGACGGAATCGATTTCACGGATCGCAAGTCCGTCGGCGATCGTCATCGAAGAAAGTGTATTCTTTGTGATGAGAATATCAGCGCGATAGAGGTTGGTCAAACTTTCCAAACGAGAAGCAACGTTGACCGTATCTCCGATCACGGTAGTATCGAGTCTGGAACGACTTCCCACGGTTCCGAGCATGAGATTTCCGGTGTTGATCCCGATTCCTATCTTAAGACCTTTGAAATGAGAAGAATCTTTTGCTTCCGCGTTGATCGCCTGCACTCTTTTTTTCATTTCGATCGCGGCAAGAATCGCTTTATCAGCGGACGTCTTTCCGTGAAGACTTACGTTCATCGCTTCTCCTTCTCCCGAAAAAAGGGCGAGAATCCCATCTCCCATAAACTTATCCACAAAACCTTCGTGTTTTTGAATGACCGGTTCCATACTCGCGAGGTAGTCGTTGATGAACTTGAAATTTTCTTCCGGAGTCATCTGTTCGGAGATCGTCGTAAACGAACGAATGTCGGTAAAAAGAACGCTCATCTCTTTGAGAACGGAATCTCCTAGGTTGACTTCGACCGCAGAATCCTTTCCAAGAACGTTTAAGAATTGAACCGGAACAAAACGGAAGAACGCATTCTTCTGTCTCGCGAGTTCTAACTTTTGCTGACTGAGTTCGATGTTCAGATCTTCGGATTGACGATATAAGGAGATAAATCGATTCGCAAGAATCGTTGTAAGAGCTACTACAAAGAAAAAATACGCGAAGTGGGTAAATCGAAACCCCGATTGAAAAAACATAGAATCGATCACGTCGTAGACGGCGATAAACACGACGGTGAATATACTCGCGGCCATAACGGTCGCGTCTTTCTTTCTCAGATAAACCGCTTTTCCCATAAAATAGAGGAGATAAACGAGAGTCGGAAGAATCGAAAATTGCCAGATTCTTAGACTTGTCATTGTAAAACGGAACGGTTCGAGAAGAGTTACGATCGCGATTCCTAGATTGAAAACGAAAAAACCGAAAAGAATTCTCGAGAACTTGGCTCTTCCGTAAAAATAATCCTGCATAAACAATAAGAACAAAGGCGCGAGCAAGGTCACGGACGCATATTCAATTCTTGTAATCCACGTGGTATCATGAATCGCTTCAAAAGCAAAAGTTGTACGAGAAAGGGAATAGACCGCCATAAAGACGCTGAAAAAGCCGAAATAAAGCGTATAACGGTCCTCCCTCCTTTTTACGAAGATGAGAAGATGATATAAACCGAAGAAAATATAAATCGTATTGAGACAAAGGTTGACGAGCGAGGAAATTTCACCGGAAAGATTTTGTTCCGCCGTGATGGAATAGTCACCGTCTATGTAAAAGCCGAGATCCAAATTTTTCGAAAGCGCGGTTGCGGGAGAATCTCCGATCAAACGAAAAGTGAGAACGTTTTCCCCTTTTTTTAAAAGACTCGAATCGATGGGCAATCGAAAGTTGCGAATCGTCCTTCGTACGAGCATTTCTTTTTTTGCAGGATCCAGGTGAATTTCTCTACTCAAAGAATATCCGTTCAGAAAAATTTCCCAGTTTTCACCGATTGATTCTAAATAAAGAAAAATAGGTTTGTAGATTTTGGTTTCTTGAAGATCACCTTCTAAAAAGAAACGGGTTTGCAGAGTATATTCTTTGAGACCTTCCCCGATCGGAACTTCGAAGATCTCATTCATGACGATCGGAAACGAAGTGATTTTTTTTACGGTTTCGGAAGAAGAATCGAGTCCGTCGAGATTCTTATTCTGAAAACCTTCAACAGCGAACCAAGTCTGCGCGCGGAGATCGATTGGTTTCCAATTTTCTTGAGTTTCAGATGAGAGTATGGCAGGAAGAAATGCAAAGAGGAAGAATAGAATCGTTTTCAAAGTTGGTTTTTCCGTTTAGAGAAATCGTTGTTTCTCGGTGAAGTATAGGGATTAGAAGTTTAGATTGTTGAATTTTCAACATTTTTATTCCGGATTCGATTCAATTCTTAGGTTCGATTTTGAAAAGCGGTTGCAAGTCTTTCGATTCGCATAAGATTTCAATATCCGGATCTCCGGAGTGAAATAATTTGATGAGGAAATTTGAATGTCAGACCCAACATTAGGAACGTCTCTTCCCGCAATCAGTTTGGAAAGTAGCGAAGGGAAGAGTGTAAAACTTCCCGAGGACATCGCAGGTTCTTGGACCCTACTCTATTTTTATCCGAAAGACGATACCCCGGGATGTACAAAACAAGCCTGCAGTTATAGAGATAATATTGGAGAATTTAAGAAGATCGGAGCGAAGGTCTACGGCGTAAGCTTGGACGACCTCGGATCGCATGAGAATTTTATTCAAAAGTATTCTTTAAACTTTCCTCTGTTATCCGATCCCAATCATTCTTTGAGCGAAGCGCTGGGAGTTTATGGAGATCAAGAATGGAAAGGAAGAGTTTTTAAAGGTCTTTCTCGGGATTCTTTTTTGATTTCTCCGGATGGGAAAATACAAAAGGTTTGGAGAAAAGTTGACCCGACGACCACGGTAGAAGAAACTCTCCAGGAGATTTCCAAAGCAAGCGGTAAATGATTGTCTAAACTTCGCTTTTCTGTTCAAGAATATCAACTCACAGGACACTATCTTCAAGTAGAATTGGAGATTGTGTCTCCCGAAAAAGAAACCGTTCTTTCCCTTCCTGTCTGGTCTCCCGGATCGTATATGGTGCGGGATTATTCCAGACATCTCCATAAAATAGAAGCCTTTGTTTCCGGGAAGAACGGAAAGTCTCTGGAAATCAATCCGATCGGATTGGATTCCTGGAGCGTAGTTTCGGACGGAGAATCGTTTCGAATTCGTTACGTAGTCTATGGTTTCGACTACTCGGTGCGTTCCAATTATTTCACCACGGAATTCTGTCTTTTACATCCGCCCGCATTGTTTCTTTATCCTAAGAATCTTGAAATTTCCGAAATCACATTAGAAATATCGAATTCTCTTCCTTTTGAATTTTGCCATTCCGGTTTATCCGGAAAAGGCAAGAAAAGATCCGCCGCGTCCTTGGACGAATGGATGGATTCTCCGATCTTGTTGTCCAATCGTCCGGCGATTTCCTTCACCTCCGGAGAATGTGAACATGAGATCGTTCTTGAAGGAGAATTGTCTAAATCCGTTCAGAAAAATCTGATCCGTGACCTTCGGAAGATTACGGAGGAACAAATCCGCTCTTTCGGTGGAGCACCTAATTCGCGTTATCTGTTTGTTCTGATTCTTTCGGAAGGGGCATACGGCGGTCTGGAACATCTAAATTCTTCCGTAAATATGTACGATCCACTGAAGGCGTTGAGTAAGGACGGTTATCTCAAACTTTTAGAACTTCTTTCTCATGAATACTTTCATCTTTGGAACGTAAAAAGGATTCGTCCGATCGCGCTCGGCCCTTTCGATTATCAGAAACCGAATCTGACACGGGAACTCTGGATTGCAGAAGGAATCACTTCTTTCTATGACGCTTACTTTTTGGTGAAGACGAAACATTTAAACGCGGAGAACTATCTCGCGAAGGTGATGGAGGATCTTCAGAGTCTGGAAAAATCGGAAGGAGAATCCTGGATGAGTTTGGAAGATTCTTCTTATACCGCTTGGACCAAATTCTACAATCGTCCGAACGATCCGAATGCGGGAAATACCGGAATTTCGTATTATGTGAAAGGAGGGATTCTCGCGCTCGCGATGGACCTTTATCTTCTTTCGGAAACTTCCGGCAAAAAGTCACTTTTGGACGCGATGAGAGAAGTTTATCAATTCTTTCATATTGGGAAGAATCGAGGGTTTACAAAATCTGAATTCTTTGAAGCGGCCAAACGAAATACAGGAGTCGATCTAAAGTTGGAATTCGGAGTATATCTGGAGAAACCGGTCGTGATTCCGATCGAAAGATATTTCCACAAAATCGGTGTTATACGAGTGGATTCGAATCCCGGCGTGGAGCTCGGTTTTGGAACGAGAGAAGAAAGAGGGAATCTTGTCATCAGTAAGATTGATTGGAAGATTCTGGATCCTTCCGTCGATTTAAGTCAGGGAGACGAATGGATTTCGTTGAACGGAAATCGGATTCATTCGGGAAATCGAAAAGATCTTTTGAAACAATTCAAGTCCGGTGATAAGATCGAACTTTTGATCGCGAGGAAGGGAAAAATTCTTAAGAGGAAGATGAAACTCTCGAAACGTTTTCAGACGAGTCAGTTTAAGTTCGAGGAGCATCCTTCCGAAGAACAGAAACGTTTGAGAGATCATTTTTTCGATCTAAGTTGATTGTGTTTCTGTAAAGGGAAAAAGTTTGGTGGCTGGCTAAGTCCTTTTTTGTTCCGTTTTTTTTCAAAAGGTTAGGGATCGCAAGATTGTCGAACGTTTCCTTCGAGAAAGATCAGATCATTTTTGATGACCTTTCTTCTACGATTTTGGGATTTGTTTTTTTCCGGATGTCCTTTCTAAAATATTCTTTTTGGTTATCGTAAAAATCTCTTCAAAAAATTTTAAATTCTTTTGAATTCTTTTTCTAAATTTGACCCTATGATGCGCGAGATTGGAACCGGAGAAAGTGTATGGAAACTCTTTCGTTTAGTTCTGACAGAAAAATTGAGTCTGCGTTGATCGAGGGTTCTTTGGGTACGGATTCGATCTTAATTCCGCTTTCCTATTGGGACGCGCTCAGTCTGGAAGAAAAGAATGCTCTTCGGAGAAAACTCCCCTACTTACTACGGAGATATACGAAGTATCTGAGTTGTTTAAGGCGTTTGCATTGGAGGGCTGGGAAGATTCAGTACAATCGGGGCGTCGGGAAAATGAAGAAGATGAGTATTCGGGTCAATACTGGTGCCTGGGCTGTTTTAGGAGCATTGGCGGCGGCACACGGGGTTTCGAGATGTTATCTTTTTAATTATATGCTTTGGTTGGACGACGTTGGAGTTGGAGATTCTATCGTGGATACAATGAACCAGGGAGTTCCTAGGTTTCACGAGGTTTACAGAATGATCTGGACCCTCGATTTACGACAAAATCTCATTTCCAGGGAGTTAGAAATCGAACCAAACCCGCTTTTCGGACGATACACCTTCGAATTTGAAAGAACCCCGACCTAGGAATCATAAAACTCTTCGTAGTCTCCTACGCTTTCTATAAAAAACTTGCCGAGACACAAAGACTCTAAGGACCCTTTCATTCCTTCAAACCGCAGTGATTCCACCGTCGGCCGCCCAGTTTGCGCCATTGATATAACCGGAATCCGGACTCAACAAAAAAAGAATCACTCTTGCAATTTCCAATGGATCCGCAATTTTTCTCGAAGGTGTCATCTCCAAAATTTTCTTCCTATGATCGTCCACTTGGTCTTCCTGAATTCCCATCTTTGTTTCGATATAACCGGGGCTGATTGCGTTGATCGAAATACCGAGTGGTCCCCACTCATCGGCTAAGGATCGAACAAAGCCTATGAGAGCGTGTTTAGAAGAAGAATAGGCGACCGAGTTCGCAGATCCCTTAAGAGACAAAGAAGATGCGACGAACAAGAGTCTTCCTAAATTCAAATTTATGAATATAGGGAGAATCCACTTCGTGATCTGGAACGCGGACCGAATGTTGATCGAAAAAATTCGATCCCATTCTTCCTCGCTCACTTCTGTAATCTTGTGATACGGGCCGCCGTATCCGGCACAATGAATGAAGCCGTAAGGAGTTAGATTTTCAGACGAAACATATTCTTTCCATTTTTCCAGAGAAGAATAGAGTTCACTATCCTGAGTCAGATCGGTGGGAAGAAAGAATTCTCCATCCAATAGATTCTCCGGATATTTTAAATCAAGATTCGTAACAGAGTAACCCTCGGAAACGAGTAACGAGACGATCGCCCTTCCCAATCCGCCGCTCCCTCCGGTGAGAATTACGTTCTTTTTATTTTCGGATTCTTTCTTTGTTACAGACACTCTTCTTGAATCTCCATTCTAACTTCTATCCCGTATTTCTGGATGACAGAGATCGGCACAAGGAATTCTCTGTTTCTCATGGAAAAACTTTTCGAAAGAGTCAATCATATCCTCGAAGCCCTCCCTTACATCACAAAATATTCGGGCAAGACGGTCGTGATCAAATACGGCGGCGCCGCGATGGCGAAAGCCGATTTGAAAGAATCTTTTGCGAAAGACATCGTTCTTTTAAAATATGTCGGAATTCACCCCGTGATCGTACACGGAGGCGGACCCGAAATCAATCGTCTTCTTGAGAGTCTAAAGATTCCGACTGAGTTCGTTCACGGACATAGAGTGACCGATTCGCAAACCATGGACGTGGTGGAAATGGTTCTCACTGGAAAGGTGAACAAACAAATCGTCTCTATGATCAATGCACAAGGCGGGAACGCAGTGGGAATTTCCGGAAAGGACGGGAATCTTGCCAAGGCAACAAAAACCCCGATCGAGATCGAGCTGGAAGGTCAAGAGAAACAACTCTTCGACGTGGGACTTGTAGGAAAGATAGAAATGATCAATCCCGAGATTCTCCTCAATCTTCAAAAAGAAGGATTCATTCCTGTGATATCGCCCGTGGCTGAATCCGCCACGGGCGATAGTCTCAACATCAACGCCGACACGTTTGCGGGAGAAGTCGCAGGCGCACTCAAAGCGGAGAAGTTGATTCTTCTTACGGATACGGAAGGAATTCTGATCGACGGAAAACTTGCGACCGGACTCAACCGAGGAAAGGTGAAGGACTATATTCGAAAAGGTGAAATTTCCGGCGGAATGATCCCCAAGGTCGAATGTTGTCTCACTGCGATCGATCAAGGAGTCAGAAGAACTCATATCATCGACGGAAGAGTTCCTCATTCTATTTTGATTGAAATTTTTACGGACCAAGGAATCGGTTCTCTGATCGAGTAACCCCTTTTTGTTCGCCGTTTTTGAAGAAGAATTTTTTGAGAGAATGTTTTCCCCGGATCAGAATCGGATCTCTTGATTCTTCTTGAGAAAATAGAAAAGAAAAAAATCCGTTCAAGACGAATCGAAATTTTTCTGAAGAATCAAAAATTTGAAAAACTGAGATTTATTTTGCAATTTTGGTTCTCTTGAATTGTTAATGAAACTCCTTGACAGGGAAATCTTTCTTGTGTCCAATGATTCAATTCTTCCTTTAGAATGGTCCGTTAACCCCCTTTATGAGTGAAAGGCAATTATCCTTATCCCTAATCTCCGATATTACGGCGAGAATCAACTCGACCGACGACCTGGAAGAACTCCTCGGGATCATCATAGAAACTACAAAGGACGTCCTCAATTCGGAAGGATGTTCTCTTCTTCTTTACGATCGCGATGAAGACTGTCTTGTCTTCAACGTTGCCAAAGGAACGAAGGGAGAATCCCTCGCAACTCTGAAAGTCCCCAGAGGAAAGGGAATTGCGGGGATGGTTTTGGAAACACTGGAACCGGTGATCGTAAACGACGCGGCAAACGATTCTAGAATTTATAGAAACATAGACGAAACGGTCGGATTCGTAACAAAGAATTTGATCTGTGTTCCAATGAGTACCCAAGGAGAAATCCAAGGGGTTTTGGAAGCGGTGAATTCCTTGGGGCGAGAAGAATTCACCAATAAGGACATTAAGGTTCTTCAATATCTTTCCGATCTCGCGGCGATTGCGATTCGGAATCGAAGACTCATCCGCGATTTGAAAAGTCGGGCAAATGAATTGGATTGTCTCTTTCAACTCAGTCAGGCGATCTCGAACATCGCTGAGATGGATCAATTCTTAAATCTCACCGTTCATTCGATTTCGGAAGTGATGGGCGCGGAACGAGTTTCCCTGATTTTTTTCAATCCGAAGAGCGGAAAATACGAACTCAAAAAAAGCATCGGTTTTAGTCTCGAAGAAGAGGAACATTTCATCAACGAGAAGGAAGGGGTGATCAGTAAGATCTTAGAAACCGGTGCGCCGATCCTCGTACAAAATGCGACCGCTCTCGCGGAAGAATGGATCCGCCCCGAACGATACAAGACGAAGTCCTTCATTTCGGTTCCGATCCGACAAGACGGAAAGATCATCGGAATTCTCAACGCCGCAGATAAAACATCGGGAAACAGCTTCGACAACGCGGATCAAAACATTCTGAGTACGATTTCGAATCAGATCGCGGAAGCTTATAATTCTCTTCTTTCCAAGGATCAAAAGGAAAAGCTCAATTCGATCCGAAGAGATATGCAGATCGCGTCTCAGATCCAAGTGAATTCTTTGCCGAACATTCCCAAAAAAATCCAAGGATTGGAATTAGAGACGAGTTATATCGCTTCCAAAGAAATCGGCGGAGACTTTTACGATCTCATCTATCACAATCCGGACGAAGTGAGCGTTCTCATCGCGGATGTTTCCGGAAAGGGAATCGCCGCGGCACTCTTTATGGAATTTTCGAAGACGATCATCTCTGGAGAAGTTTCCAGAAATTCTTCGACGAGCATCAGTTTGATGAGCGCGAATCGAATCATCCAAGAGAAGTCCGGTTACTTTATGTTTGTCACTGTGATGCTCGCAAGGATCAACATGGCGAAAAGAAGAATCCGATTCTCCAGCGCCGGGCACAACGAACAACTTCTCTACAAAGCGAAAGACAAAAAGGTGACGAGCCTTTCCGGGAAAGGAATGCCGCTTGGGATCAAAGAATCCGAAATCGACGAACACGAAATCGATTACGCGCCCGGAGATCTACTCATCCTCTATACCGACGGAGTGAGCGAGGCGATGAACGAATCGAACGAGATGTACGGACTTGAAAATCTTACGAAGCTCATCGAAAGAAACGGAGAAATGCCGCTCGGCGCGCTCAAAGAATTGATCATCGATACAACGGACGCGTTTCGTGGAGACGCGGATCCGCACGACGACTACACCCTCTTTATGGTTCGTCTTCCTTAAAATAAGATTCTTTGCAAAAAGCAAAGACTGACTTCGAACAAAAATTTTTTTCTTACGATATCGAAATCATCCGATCCGGAAGTTCGCTTTGAACAGGGAAAGTAATACCCGGAGGAAAGTTTGGGCGTCTCCTTCCGATTCCCATCGGAAGGACCGCGCTAGGTCCGGGTTCGTCGCGAAGCGACTCATCCCTCGCTCGCCTAATTATTAAAAGAAAAATAATATTCTAATATTCGCTCGGGACGCGAACGCGCCCTCCCCATCGCTGACGCATCCACTTTTCCCAAAAGGAACGTTTCGAAAACCTCGGAAGAGAAAAGAAGTGTATATTAGTAAATGCGAATCGATCTGTGTGAGCTCCTACAAATTAGTTCTCGTAGACTTTTTCGAAATTCGAATGGTCCTTTTGCCTTCTTTAATTTGTGTGAGTTCCTACGTTTTTCAAACTCCGAAGGTGCGTCATTCTTTCTAAGTTTGGCGAAACGCAACCGGAAAAGAATTGAAGACGGCGACCCCGAGGATGTCATTTCGCCAACATATGCGCCGGTTGTCCCGTGGAAGCGAGGAGCGATCTCCAGAGCGTACTTCGATCCGGTTGTAAGACCTTTCTTTCTTGAATCGCGACCGAGATCGGAAGGTGTGTGAAAACGTTGTTCCACATTCCTACAACCATATCGGTTTTGCCGGCCATGGCCGCGTGCACCGCATTCTGAGCCAAAAAACCGCAGAAGACCGAGTCTTCCGGGTTGGCGGGAATCGAACGGATGATATAACTCGGATCGATGTATTTGATATTCACGGGGATATTTTCTTTTTTGAAAAAGTCGGTCATCGTGTCCTTGAGAAAGATTCCGATGTCCTTGAGTTTGAGATTCCCCGAAGGATCTCTTTCCCCCGTGGTTTCAAAAAAATGTTGCCCCGCTCCTTCGGCGGCGATGATCACGGCGTGGCCCTTTTTTTGGATTCTTTTTTTGAGCTCATCTAAGAAGGCTCCGTTTCCGTGGAGATCGAAGTTGACTTCGGGAATCAGGCAGTAGTTTACGTTTCGTGAAGCAAGGGCCGCGTTCACCGCGATAAAACCGGAGTGCCTTCCCATAAGTTTCACAAGACCGATTCCGTTAGGCGCTCCTTTTGCCTCGACGTGGGCACATTCCACCGCTTCCATCGCTTTGGAAAACGCAGTAGAAAAACCGAATGTCTTTTGGACGTAGTTGATATCGTTGTCTATGGTTTTCGGAATTCCAATGACCGAAATTTCTTCTCCTCGTTTTGCGATCTCGTCCACGATCTCCCGAGCTCCTCGAAGGGTTCCGTCCCCTCCGATGCAAAAGAGAACCTTGACGCCGTAGAGGCTGAGATAGTCGACCATATCGACCGGAGATTGATTCCCTCGTGAAGAACCGAGCATAGAACCCCCTTCTTCTACGATATGTGCCACGCGCTCCGGAGTGAGTTCGATCGGTTTATGAGAATATTTTTTGACAAGGCCCTGGTAGCCGAAAGGAAACCCGAGAATCCGAGAAACTCCGTAACGGTAAAAAAGTTCCATGACGATTCCTCGGATCACGTCATTGATTCCTGGGCAGAGGCCGCCGCACGTTACGATCCCTGCGGTCACTTCTTTGGGGCGGAAAAAAATTTTTTCGCGAGGACCGGCTTGTTCAAAAAAATCGGGACCACTTTCAATGTAAGAATTCCAATCTTCCTTGGATTGAAAAACGGTTCTAAACAACAGCCTGGAAGAATCGCTAGTATAGTATTCATAATCCGCAGGACTCGGCACGGTACACTCGCCGAAATTTTTTATCTTTGTTTCCATTCTTACCCTCGCGTTGATTTTTAAGGAATTCCGGGAAAAATCATCTCATTTTGCAATTTTATACTGACAGCTCTGTTCTATTTCTATAGTCTTACAAAGAGAACGTGCATGAACGAAAAAAAGTCCCTCATTCTATCTTCTTTTTTGTTCCTCTTTGGGGTTTCCGTTTTTTCCGTGGAGGATCCCTATTTTAGTCCGTTCGAACCGTATCATCTTTCCCGTGATTTCGATCTCAATCGTCAGAAATATCTGCAAGTGATTGCGATACCCTACAAGGACCCGATGGAACTCAAATTGGGACCGGACTCACAAACCTTTCAAGAGACAAAATCCCCGTCCCCGATTTTTACAGTAACCCCCGGTCTTTCCTTTTCGGGAATGTTTCAACCGTTTTTATTTTCCGTGGTTCCGAGTGGGAACGTAAATTTCCTTCCCGTTTCCGAAACCGTATTCGTGAATGAAGTTCCGAGTCGATCGGGAAAACTTCTTTCCGGCGCTTTTTCCGAAAAACGGACGATGGATCGAATTACGGATTCCAGAAATCAGATACAAGGTTTTGGAATGCAAAACTGGAATTCCAATCCACTTCAAAATGGAAGCAGTTCCGGCGTGATGTTTCTTTATATGAAACGTCATGCGGGATTGGAAATGGATTTTAACGCGAGAATGATCGGAAACCAAGCCGGTCTCGCAGTCTTAGAATCCGCAAAGTCCACAATCGCTTTCAACTACTCCGTTTTCCCAGAAATCGGAGAAAGTTCTAAGATGAATTTCTTTGTTCAATTTTCGAGCGTAAAACGCTTTCAGGATCGAAACGGAGTTTTTTCTTTGAGCGATCCGCAGACAAACAACGCTCGTGGTCTGAAATCTTATGAATACTATCTCAATCCGGGAATTTCTTTTTCTTCCAGAAACCTAAGCTTGGAAGGAATGGTGAGAGTCCCGGTTCCGACTGCGGCTCAACTTCAATCCGGAGAACAACATCTCTGGATGCAAGAAGTTCAGGGCTTACTCGGAATCAAATATAGCTTTTCCGAAACTTCTCCTAAGTAAATCCACTTTTGAGAGAATCCGCCGTGCGCTTACGTGGTTTGGATCGTTCTATCTTTGTAGGAGCTTCTACATTTTTGGAAATGGACGGGTTCACTGTAGCATGAATTCTTTGTAAGAGTTCTTACAATCCTCAAAACCGATTCTTATACTTACCCTTTTGTTTGTTTTGATTTCCAACTTTTTGGGCATTGTCAGGTGGTGAGTTATGATCAGATGAGAATGGTTTTTTCACTGCTCGTAAGAGCTCCTACACTGGAGGATAACGGAACCGTTTTGCTCATAAACGGGTTTTCTTTTTCGGTGGATCGATCGTTCGTGAAACGTTTTCGTATTTTAAAATCAATTCTTTTGTAATAGCTCCTACAATCAAAACCACTGGAAAACGGTTTTTCCTCCATTTCATACCTTTCTTATTGTTCGGAAGAACTTTGAAACAGATTGAACCGTTTAGAAAAGTGTAAGAGCTCCTACACAAATCACACAGAAGGATTGGCCATCACCGAAATGGAACAGATGTCTCGAAGCTTTACTCTACAATTCCCTGTTTTTTTAGAGAGAATACCAAATCCATCTTGCTGATGAGATGTTTGGCTCTCCCAAAACGGATCATCGTTCTTGGATCCGGATTCTCCGTAGAATCGAAAACTTCCAAACAGGTTTCGATTACGGGACAGGAATTGTCCGTACATCCGATTTCCGTAAGTTTCAGAATTTCGTTTCCTTCGAGATGAAGCGGTCCTTGGAGCCAAGAGATCAAAGTCGGATGAAACGAAAATTCTTCGTTTGCCTTTCGGGTCTCCGAAAAAACGGGACCGTGGTTGTGCACCGAAGAATGATTGGGAACTGCCGGTTTCATATTCTTCTAGTTAGACGAAACAAAATGGACTCTTCCTTTTCCATTCTTATCTCGCGATCGAAACCGCAAGCGGATCGTAGGCCAGATTCGGCGCGAGCCAACGTTCTGTCTCTTCGATCGTCATTCCTTTGCGCTTCGCATATTCTTCAATCTGATCCCGACTGATCTTTGCGACTGCGAAATATTTGGATTGTGGATGCGCAAAATACAAACCGCTTACGGAACTTGCAGGCCACATCGCGAAATGTTCCGTGAGCGTGATTCCCGTATTCTTCTCCGCTTCTAGAAGATCAAAAAGAACCCTTTTTTCGGTATGATCCGGAGACGCAGGATATCCTGCGGCCGGACGAATTCCCCTATAACGTTCTCGAATCAGATCTTCCGGAGAAAGATTTTCATCCTTTGCATATCCCCAATATTCCTTTCTCACCTTATAGTGTATGTATTCAGCGAATGCTTCTGCAAAACGGTCGCCTAACGCCTTAGCCATGATCGAATTATAATCGTCTAGATTCTTCTCGAATTCTTTTGCGAACTCTTCCACACCATGTCCGGTCGTTACAGCGAATCCTCCGATATAATCGATTCTCCCCGATTCTTTCGGCGCTACGTAGTCCGCCAAACAATAGTTAGGCTCCTTTGCATCCTCTTTTTGAATCTGTTGGCGTAGAGTATGGAATACGGTTAGCAAGTTCGAACGGAATTCGTCTTCGTAGACTTCGATATCGTCTCCTACGCTATTTGCGGGAAAAATTCCGATCACACCTTTGGTTCGGAATAATTTCTCATTCGTAATCTTCTTCATGAGTTTTTGCGCATCCGAGAAGAGTTCTCTCGCTTGTTTCCCGGTGGATTCGCTTTCTAAAATGGCCGGATATCTTCCTTTCAATTCCCAAGCCGTGAAGAAGGGGGTCCAATCGATAAATGGAATCAAAGTCTCCAGCGAAACTTCTTCGTCGAACACTTTGATTCCGGTAAACGCCGGTTTGTCGATTTGGGTCGTAGACCAATCGATCACTTCTTTGTTTTCCCTTGCTTGATCGAGGGAAACAAGTTTTCTCTCCGCTCTTGTATTGAAATAATTTTCCCTCGCCGCGAGTTGATCTTCTTTGATCTTTTGGGAATATGCTTCGTTGAGATCGGGATGAAGGAGTTGATTGACCACGTTCACTACGCGAGAAGCATCCACGACATGAACGACAGGTTGATCATAAGCGGGTGCGATCTTAACGGCAGTATGCGCGGAACTTGTCGTTGCGCCTCCGATTAAAAGTGGAACACTGAATCCGGTCCGTTTCATCTCGGATGCGACGTGAACCATCTCGTCCAAAGAAGGTGTAATCAGTCCGGAAAGGCCAATGATGCTCGCGTTATGCTTTCTTGCTTCTTCGAGAATTTTGTCAGCGGGCACCATCACTCCCAAATCGATAACCTCGTAATTGTTACATGCGAGCACTACTCCCACGATATTCTTGCCGATATCATGAACGTCCCCTTTTACGGTCGCGATTAGGAATTTTGGACGTGAAGATGTGTCTTGGTTGTTCTTTTTTTCTTCTTCCATAAAAGGTAAAAGATAGGCGACGGATTTTTTCATTACTCGCGCGCTTTTTACGACTTGAGGAAGAAACATTTTTCCCGCGCCGAAAAGCTCCCCAACGATTTTCATCCCATCCATGAGAGGGCCTTCGATGACGGTTAACGGACGTCCGTATTTAAGACGTGCTTCTTCCGTATCTTGATCGATGTATTCTACGATTCCTTTGACGAGGGCATGAGAAAGTCTTTCTTCGACGGAAGTCCCTTCTCTCCAAGTCTCCTCTTTTTTTTCTGCTTTGTCTCCGGACTTGACGCTTTCCGCAAATTCAACGAGACGTTCTGTTGCATCCGGTCTTCTGTTTAGGATTACGTCTTCAACATATACTAATAAATCTTTCGGGATTTCTTCGTAAACCGCGAGCATCCCCGCGTTCACGATCGCCATATCCATTCCCGCTTGGATCGCATAATATAAGAATACGGAATGCATCGC
The DNA here is from genome assembly GCF_003545885.1 of Leptospira stimsonii. Taxonomy (NCBI): domain Bacteria; kingdom Pseudomonadati; phylum Spirochaetota; class Leptospiria; order Leptospirales; family Leptospiraceae; genus Leptospira; species Leptospira stimsonii. The sequence continues at coordinate 46,474 of NZ_QHCT01000004.1, read as the reverse complement.
CTCCCTTACCGGGTTGTTTCCTCGGAAAGAAAAAGACACGTTAGATAAACCGCCGGAAACTTTCGCGCCCGGACAGAGTTTTTTGATTTCTCGGATGGCGTCGATAAAATCCATCGCATAGTTGTTGTGTTCCTCGATCCCGGTCGCAACCGTTAGAATGTTCGGATCAAAGATGATGTCGACGGGATTGAAGTCCGCCTTTGTCACGAGAAGATCGTACGCTCGTTTGCAAATCCGAACCTTTTCGTCCTTGGTTGCCGCTTGGCCTTGTTCGTCAAAAGCCATCACGATCGCGGCGGCGCCGTATCTCTGGATCTTACGAGCGTGTTCTAAGAATTTCTCCTCTCCTTCTTTCAGGGAGATCGAGTTCACAATCGGCTTTCCTTGGATACATTTCAGACCTTCTTCCAATACGGTCCATTTGGAAGAATCGATCATGAACGGAACTTTCGCGATGTCCGGTTCTCCCGCGATGAGATTTAAAAAATGTCTCATCGAAGCTTCCCCGTCTAACAAGGCTTCGTCGAAGTTGATATCGATAATATTGGCTCCGGCTTCCACTTGTTGTAAGGCTACGGAAACGGCTTCTTCGAAATTTCCTTCTATGATGAGCTTTTTAAAGCGGGGTGATCCGGTTACGTTTGTTCTTTCTCCAACGAGTAGAAACCCTTTGTCTGGAGTGATGTTCAAAGGTTCGAGTCCGGATAGTCTTGTGACTTCCGGGATTTGAGGAATGACTCGCGGTTTTTTCCCTTGAACCGCTTTTGCGGCCGCGGCAATGTGTTCCGGAGTTGTTCCGCAACAACCGCCGGCAATATTCAACCAACCGGAACTTGCAAATTCTTGAATGTATTTCCCGAATTCTTCCGGTGTTTGATCGTATCCCCCGAACGCGTTTGGAAGCCCGGCATTCGGATAACAACTGATCATACACGATGCTACTCTGGAGAGTTCTTCGATATAAGGTCTCATCTCGTCAGCGCCTAACGCGCAGTTGATTCCTACCGATAACGGCTTTGCGTGAGCGATGGAATTGTAAAACGCTTCCACGGTTTGTCCGGAAAGGGTTCTCCCGGAAGCGTCCGTGATCGTCACGGAAAGACAAACAGGAATTCTAACCTGAAGATCCTCGAAAACTTGTTCGATGGCAAAGATGGCGGCCTTTAAATTGAGGGTGTCGATATTTGTTTCCGGAAGAAGTAGATCCACTCCGGCTTCTACGAGGGCGCGAGCTTGTTCATAAAAGGTCGCCACCAAATCGTCAAAAGTAACCGCTCGGAACGCAGGATTGTTTACGTCAGGAGAAAGTGTTGCGGTCCGAGTTGTTGGCCCGATCGCTCCCGCTAAAAAACAAGGATGATTTGGATTTGACTTTTTAAACGTATCGATCGCGTTACGCGCGCATTTGACCGCGGCCTTGTTTAGGTCTGCGACTAAGAATTCGGTTTTATAGTCGCCCTGAGAAACTTGGTTGGAACTAAATGTGTTCGTTTCAAGGATGTTCGCCCCTGCTTCCAAAAATTTTACGTGAATCGCTTCGATCACATCCGGTCTTGTCAAACAAAGAAGCTCATTGTTCCCTTTGAGAGGATGAGGATGATTTTTTAAAACGTCCCCCCTGAAGTCGTCTTCTGTCAAAGGGAATCTTTGGATCATCGTTCCCATCGCTCCATCGATGACTAGGATTTGTTTTTCGAGAAGGGAAATGAGTTCTTTTGCTTTTGGGTTTGTGTAGTTCTGAGCTTTCTGAGTCATGATTTGTTTCTTTGATGTATTCTAAAAAAAATATAATTACGGTATTCTAATATTCCGAGTTGAGACAACCTTGACCTTTGAGAGGGACTTTGACGTCAATAATCGCTGGAGAATATTTCGATTTCTGGGCATTCTCCGCAATCCAGCTCTGCCAGATCGAAGGCACTTCATAATCCGGATAGATCGCTTCCACCGGACACTCCGGTCTGCATTTGTTGCAATCGATGCAGACGGAAGGTTCAATATAGAGACAATCGGTTCCTTCTCGAAAGGCTTCCACCGGACAAACCGCGGCACAGTATGTATATTTGCAATTTCTGCAAGGTTCCGTGACAACGTAGGCCATCGTTTTTCGAGAAGACCGATTTTCCGGGACCGTCTTAGATCCCGGAAAAAGTTTCGATCAATATCTATAATTCTCCGGTTTGAAAGGTCCGTTGACCGGAACTCCCAAATAGTCGGCTTGTTTCTGATTCAATTTTGTTAAACGAACTCCCAATTGTTCTAGGTGAAGAGCCGCAACTTTTTCATCCAGATGTTTTGGAAGAGTATAAACTCCCAGTTCATACTTCGTGTTATAGAGTTCGATCTGAGCCAATACTTGGTTCGTGAAAGAACAAGACATTACGAAAGAAGGGTGACCGGTTGCGCAACCCAAGTTTACAAGACGTCCTTCCGCAAGAACGATAATCGATTTACCGTCTGCAAAAGTATATTTGTCCACCTGCGGTTTGATTTCTTTTTTGGTTACGCCTTTTTCTCCGTTCAATCTGGACATTTGGATTTCGGTGTCGAAGTGTCCGATGTTACAAAGAATCGCTCCGTCTTTCATCGCTTTCATGTGTTCGAGAGTGATGATATCGTCGTTACCGGTTGCGGTTACTACGATGTCCACTTGTTCGATGATGTCTTCCACACGAAGAACTTGATATCCTTCCATAGAAGCTTGAAGAGCGCAGATAGGATCGATTTCGGTTACGATGACTCGCGCTCCGAAGTTGCGAAGCGAAGCCGCAGAACCTTTTCCAACGTCCCCAAAACCGCAAACAAGAGCGATCTTTCCAGCGAGCATAACGTCAGTCGCTCTTTTGATTCCGTCCGCGAGAGATTCACGGCATCCGTAGAGGTTGTCGAATTTCGATTTTGTAACGGAGTCATTTACGTTGAACGCAGGAACTTTCAATTCTCCTTTTTTGAGGAGTTTGTAGAGACTTTTGACGCCCGTAGTTGTTTCTTCGGAAATCCCGCGGATTTCGCTTAACAATTGAGGATATTTTTCATGAACGTAGGCGGTTAAGTCCCCACCGTCGTCCAAAATCATATTCGGTCCTTTGTCTCCGAAGAAGATGGTCTGTTCGATACACCACCAGTATTCTTCTTCACTTTCGCCTTTCCATGCAAATACGGGAACTCCCGCTTTTGCAACGGCCGCCGCCGCGTGATCCTGAGTTGAAAAGATATTACAAGAAGACCATCTCACTTCCGCTCCGAGTTCGATAAGAGTCTCGATCAGAACTGCAGTTTGAATCGTCATGTGGAGAGAACCTGCGATTCTTGCTCCGGCCAAAGGTTTTTTACCTTTGTATTCTTGTCTCAATGCCATAAGACCAGGCATTTCTTTTTCTGCCAGGATGATTTCCTGTCTTCCCCAGTCTGCGAGAGAGAGGTCTTTTACTTTATAGCTTAAACCCTTTTCCTGTGTAATTGCGGACATTTTAGTCCTCCTTTTTCGTTGCTTGAATGATTAATATTTTGAAAACGTTTCCAGTTTCGAATTCTTCATGTGCTCTTACGGTAAAGCCTGAGAACTCAAGCCAGTCTTGAAGAAGAGAATAATCAAAGCCTAACCAGAGGTCGGAGAAATTATCTCTCATAAACTCTTGGTTGTGTTTTTTAAGATCGACCAAACAGAAGGTTCCGCCCGGCTTTAGTATTTTATAAATTTCGCGTATAACTCCCGGAGGATTGGAAAGATGGTGAAGGACCATCGACGCCACTACGGCATCGGCTTGTTTGGTCGCCGAAGAAGCCACATTCTCCAGAGGGGAATGAATCAAAGATACGTGAGAATTTCCAGCAAACGCAACCTGCGCCTCTTCCACCATCTTAGGTGAAGAATCTACTCCGATCACTTGGTCCGATTTTGTGAGAAGATAGGGAATCAATCCTCCAGGGCCACATCCCAAATCGTAGATGACGGAGGAAGAATTCGGAAGATAAGAAAGAATTTTCTTACGATAGAGTGCGGGATCTAAGACGTCTTTTTGGATCGATTCCCAATCCTGAGCTACATTATTAAAATAGAATGTGTTTTTCTGATCTCTTCTGGAAAGAATCTCGGAGATCTGAATTTGATCTTCTTCTCGGAAAGGAAGTTCTTCTTTGTAAGTAAGAAGGAGATCGGTGATTTCCGAGGAAAAATCGGGAGTCTTTTTCTCTTCCGGAATTCTATAATAAACCCAGGAACCTTCTCTTTCTGGGATGAGGAAGCCTGCATCAGTAAGGATTTTGAGATGCCTGGAAACTCTGGACTGGCCCATTCTTAAAACTTCCGTGATTTCTTGGACGTTCAAGGGAGAGAGCGAGAGGATGTGAAGAATTCGCACTCTTGTCTCATCCGAGAGCGCTTTTAGGGCTGAGAGAATCTGTCTCGGGCGAGTTCCTGAATAGGCTTTGGCTTCCAAAAGCTCCATTAGGTCAGAGATATCAAGATATCTTGATATCTGCAAGCCTTTTTTTGAGGTGGAAAAGAAAATTTGGGACTGAAATCGGCTTTGGGGAAGGAGGATTTTTCTGAGGAGGGTGATTTTTGTAAGAGCTCCACCGAGTTCTTCGCGGGGGATTTCTCTACTACATTCCCAGTCCTCCAAAATAGAAAAAAGGAGGCACCGTGAAACACCGAGTCCTTGGGCAAGGAGACCGAATTCGATCCAATCTTTCTCATCCGGACGAAAATTCATTCTCTTAAGTTTTTGTCCCTTATTCTGGTAACTTATCGCTGGAAAGTTCTTTCCCAAAAACTTCTTCTTTAGAGCCGCATTTTGATATTTTTTTAGAAGCGTGCTCAATTCACGATTTAGCTGGTTCGACTTAAGCTTTCTGATTCGAATGATTCTTTCCGGAACGAGGAGTGTCACGGGCGATCCCTTTTTCTTGAGAGAGATTTCTCTTTTAGAACTATTTTCTTCTTTTGATCCCATACCAAGGACGGTTCCAGGATGAGAATCTCCGAACGCAAAAATGAGGGTTTTTTATCGTTTTTTGGGATTTTTTTCTGGGTAAGAGTTCCTACTCTTTTTCCTTCCCTTGCCCTTTTATTTTGTAATACCTCCTACAAATTCTCCGTAACAAATAGATACGACCAGTCACTTTAAATATACTTCCCTATGAGAATCAAAGCAAAAGAAGCAGATGCCAAGAGGTTGAAAATCCTAGAAACCGGGATCCATCTCCTTCGAAAGAGGAGTCCTGAGGAAGTCGGAATTCAGGAAATCGCGAACAGTTCTGGGATTCCTAAAGGATCCTTCTACAATTATTTCTTCTCCAAGGATCAGTTTCTCATAGAGTCACTCGAATTCTATACTCAGAAGGCCATTTCCTGGAATAAAGACGTCTTAGGAGCCTCGGGAGGAAACCAATCTTCGCTTTTCTTTCTTTACGAAAAGGAAGCGAGAGTTAGAAAAAAACTCCTCTCGGAAGGAATTTCCTGTTTTATCAATGTTCTGTCCCAATATTCCTCTTCTTCAAGATTCGAACTTTGAGAAAAATTAAGAACCTCCGTGGAAGACATCGCTCGAGGAATTCTCGAAGCACTTCCGTTTCCAGAATCCGAGGATCTCCTACAAAAAATCCACTACCTCGGCTCCTCCTGGAGAGGAGCTCTTCTTCTTACGAAGGCCACCGGAGATGAAATCCATCTCGATCATTTTTTAACTTATTTTCCAAAAACCCTTCTTTTAGGAGATTCGAATGAAGGCGGAAACTCTCTCTCCCATTCGTAAGAATCCTAAAACACAAATTGAGATCCGTTGGGACGAACTGGACCCAAACCAGCACGTTAATAACAAAAATTTTCAGGGTTATCTGGATGAAACTCGCATGAGAGCCATGCGAAACTGGGGATTTTCGATGGAGAATCTCCGAGCGCAATGTTTTGGCCCGATCATTCTTTCCGTTCGTATGGATATCAAACGGGAAATCTCTTATCCGGAGAATGTTCTCATCGAATCGGATCTTTTTCTCAAATCTCCTACCCGTACCTTCTTTGAACAAAGAATCATAACTCTTAGCAACCAGTCTCTTTCTTGCAAAGCGAGCACGGATTGGGTGATCCTAAATCTCAATTCCAAGAGACCTTCTTCGTTTTTGGAAGCGTTCGGTCTGAACGAAGCCGCACGTTCTGGACCTTTGTAGATTTGAAGAACCGTTTCCAAAATCTTCATGAAGGGGAAAAGAACCTCTTTAAGGAAATTCGAATGTTTTTTTGTGTGAGCTCCTACAAATTAAAGTTTTTCCAGCTTTCAAGTGATTCCGAATCGTTCTCCCCACTCGAAAGGATGTGTGAGCTCCTACGTCCTTAAAAATTTCAACCCCCCCTTCCAACCTGCTTTAGAATTTTCTAAAGTTTCGAAATGGAATCTCCTTTTTCTGAAGTTTTTTGGATTTCCTTTCGAATTTCTTTGATTTCTCTTATTTCTTTCTTATTCTCTTTTGGATTTTCCTTTTCGAATGCGATAGCGATTGTAGCGGAAATTCCTTCCTTCAGAAGGAATTGGAGCGAAAAGCGCGGTCGCGAGCCTTTTTTTAAAAGTTTTTTTTGCGAGCGAATCGCCCAAAGATCTCGTTCAATTCAATTTTTATGTTTTAGATCCGAGTCTTGGCTCACATTTTTCGCTCTTTTTCTTTTCCTTTTGGATCTTAGAATCGTTTTTTTCATTCTTACGTTAGTTCGCTTTTCAAACCCGATGGGCTTTCCCCTTTTCGAATTGGAAGGTTTCCTCTTTTCTAAAATCTTTCTTTCCAATCAAATTCCATTCTCCTAAATCAGTATTTACTGAATTGGAGGATTTTTTTGAAATCTACATTGGCCCTTCTTCTGCTTCCCTTTCTTTTTTTCTCCCTCTCCGCTTGCGCGCAATTGCAGACGCTCAAGGGGAAGATCAAAACTCCTGAGATCTCTTTTGAAAGAGTGGAGATTGCGGAAATCACTCTCGAGGATATTAAACTTCTCATTCAAACTGAAGTGAATAATCCTTATCCGATTTCCCTTCCCGCTTCCAGTCTCGACTTGGACGTGAAAATCGAAGGAACGCAGTTCAGCAAGGTGAATCTGAGTTTAGAAGCGATCTCCGGTTCCTCGAAAAAACAACTTCCGATCGAAGTGAAGCTCAAGTATTCCGATCTCGCCGCTCTCTATAAAAAAGTCCCCGGTAAAAAAGAACTCTTGATTCGTATCGAAGGAGAAGCAGGACTTCCTCTTCCTGAAAAATACAGGGTCATCGCCGGCACAGAATCGCTCAAATTCCCGTTTCAAGACGAAAGATTGATACCTGCGGTTCTTCCCAATATTGAAATCCGTAACTTCAAAATTCTCAAACCGGACGTGGCAAAGATCACCGAATCTGCTAACAGCGAAGAGATCGCAAAGAAGGCGGTTTCCTTTTTGGATGCTCTCCTTTCTCCTAAGAATAGAAAGTCTCCCGGTTCCGCAATCAATGCCGGCCTGGAAGCTCTCGATATCTCCATCGATACGGAATTTGATCTGGTTCTAAACAACAAAGCCGCTTCCGATTTGAAGTTTCAAGATCTCAACTTCGAACTCTTTCTTGAAAATGATAAATTTTTAACGGGTTCTCCAGTGAATATCGTGAACAACGGTAAAGAATCGATTCTTACCATTAAGACAAGCTTTCCTCTGAAGTCCGTCTCCAACTCGATTGCGAATGCGGTTACAAAACGAAGTTCTTCCTTTCGTCTTTCTGGCAAAGCGTCAGTCGTTTGTCCGGGTGTTTCAACGGATCCGATCGGTTTTGGTTTCTTAAAGGAAGGTAACTTTCGTTGGTAAGTATTGAATTACATCGGATGTATTTCTTTTCTAACAAATCCATCCGAGATTTTCTTTCTTCTTTCGGAAAAATGTTTTCAAGTTAACCATATTGTGATAAGAATAGTCCCTGAGTTTGGAGAGCACCAACTCTCCAGATTATGTTTAAATGAGCGTAAAAAGATATGGAAATCTACGAAAAAGAAAAACGGAAACTACTTTCAGCATCAACACCGGAGCAGTACATCGAGTTATCGATTAAGTCAAAGCTTACCGGTCCAAAAAAATCTAGTATCACTTCGGAATGGCTTACGTCAACCGGGTATACGATCGATGATATCAAGTATGCGAGGAACCGACATCCCTTCTGGAGAAAGAAGAGGAACCAAGGTTCTTACGAACGCAACAGCAAACGACTTGAACAACACAATTATTACCGAACGGATCAGAAGATTGTTTGGGATAAGGATAAGCTCGCGAAGTTCTTCGACCTCAACTTGAAAGGTATGACTGATCATGAGTTGGCGAGAAGCTTTAAGACTTCCATCCCGGCAGTGAATCACATCCGTCGCAAGTTTCGCTTTGCAAGCCAACTCTTGGAACTAGACAAACAAAAACCTGCAAAAGCGGGAATCCTGAAACTCTGCGCACACAGTGAATCCGTCTTAAAGAGATTGATTCGGGAGAAGGAAGGGAAATAAGCTTCTTTCGGAGACTTATTTTGCATGAATCCTTTCGTTTCTCGATCGAAACTTCTTTCGAAATCGCTGTTTTGCCTAACCTTCTTTCTTATTTCTTCTTGTTCTTCCGAACAGGAGAAAACGGAGGAGACGATTTCTTTTCGAGAATCGAATCGTAGTCCTTTTCAAGAAGGGAATTCTCTTTTCAAAAAAGGGGATTTTATTTCTGCGATCGAGTTTTATTCGAGAGAATTGGATGCAAATCCGGACAATCCCTCTTCTCTGAACAATCGTGGACTCGCGAAGAGCAAGTCCGGAGACGAAGAAGGGGCCATTTCTGATTATAGTCAGGCGATCGAAAGAAAACAGGATTATGCCGTCGCATACAACAACCGGGGATTTGCAAAAATCGAAATCTCCGATTACCAAGGTGCGATAGAAGATTTTACTTCGGCAATTCGTTTCAGACCGAAATATTCCAACGCGTTCAACAATCGCGCCGTTGCCAAATGGGCGGTGAAGGAAAAGAAGAATGCGTGTGAAGATTGGAAACAAGCCGAAGATTTAGGTCATCGAGAAGCGTCGAAATCGTTCGACAAATTCTGCAATTGAACCCTCCGGGAATCGCTTGCCGGGGAAAGAGGCTTTAAAAGACTAACCGAAGACTCTTTTCCCGGATTCCGGAATGCAAACAAAACTATTTATTTCCAAAAACGTAAAAACCTCTCTCTCTATGTTAGGGATTCTTTCCCTTTTGATCCCGACCCTTTTGACGGCTTCACCCGTAGATGATTTTCTCAATCCACCGAAAAAAAGAAAAACTTCGTCTTCTTCCCCGAAGTTGGAACCGGAACGTTCGCCTGGAGAACGGCAATCTCCCACTTCGGATGATTCTCCCGAAATCGTTTCCAAAAAGAATCCGAAAGAAAAGTCGGAAGCGGCCAATGTAAACGCGGTTGCTTCGAAAACGGAAGAAAAAAATCTCCCCAAGAAATCCAGAAATTCTAAAATCCAAGACAAAAAAGAGACGAAGAATTCAGATTCATCCAAAACGAAAAAGAAGAAATACGAAGACGCTCTTCCAACGGTTAAGGATGATACCCCTTCCAGTCCGAGTTATTCCATTCAAGGAATCGATTCGGCTTCCGGCGGCGGAGTTCCCGTTCTCTGTTATCATCATTTGGCCCCGGAAGGTGGTCCTATGGGCGGTTACAATCTTCACCCGAAACTTCTCGAAGAACAGTTTAAGTTTCTCAAAGCCGCAGGTTATAAACCGATTCGTTTGGATCAATTCTATGAATACATTTCCGGTAAAAAACCCTCGGATTTTCCGGAGAAACCGATTCTTCTTACGTTTGACGACGGATCCAAAACGCACTTGGAACAATTGGTCCCTCTTCTGAAAAAATACGGTTTTGTCGCTTCGATCTTTATCTACCCTACGATCATTTCTTCTGGTAAGAAGTACTACATGACCTGGGATCAACTGAAGACCGCACTGGATAGTGGAGTTCTGGATCTGGGTTCTCATACCTTATATCATCCGAAACTTCCTACGATGAGTCGTACTTTGATCCGGAAACAATTGCTCGAATCCAAACAAATCCTGGAAGCTAAAACCGGAAGAAAGGTCGTGGATCTCGCCTATCCTTTCGGTCTTTTTGATCCCCGCGTGATCGAAGAAGCAAAGGCCATTGGGTACCGAATGGCGTTTACGGTAAATCCTGGGAAGAATGTTCCTGGGACACCGGTTTATAACGTGCATAGATCCTTGGTTCCTTGGGGTCAGTCTCAATCCGCGTTCAATGCGATTCTTACGATGGCACCGCCTCCGAAAATTTCGATTTCGATTGCGGACGGTTCTTGGGTAAAAACGGGTCAAGAGTTTAAGATTCATCTTGAGGGAGTTCAAACCGAATCGGTGAGTATTAAGATCAAAAGTAAGGATGTAATCGCGGAAAACAAGGCTCCGGATTACACGGTGAGAATTCCGGACTTTGCAAAAAAATCCACATTTCTTCCTTTGATGATCCATGCAAAGACCAAGGAAGGAAAACAGATTCAATACCAATATCTTTTTATCAATCAAAAAGAATTCAAGAAACATCCGGACGGGGCATTCTAAAACCGACTTGAGTCTTATCCATGATCTCTGAAAACTTGAGTCTATGAGTTTCAGAGATCATTTTTCCTCTCATTCTTCTTCTTATTCCGAATTCAGACCCTGTTATCCAAGAGAACTCTTCGCCTATCTAAAAAGTCTCGTTCCGAACGGAAACGTCGTCTGGGACTGTGGAACCGGAAACGGGCAAGCCGCGGTTTCGCTCGCGGAATTTTTCGACAAAGTGATCGCGACCGATCCGAGCGAAAATCAAATTGCAAACGCAGAATCTCATCCTCGCGTCGAATACCGCGTCGCAAAGGCAGAGGAATCTACATTAGAAAATTCTGAAGTAGATTTGATCACCGTAGCGCAGGCATTTCACTGGTTTGATTTCGAACCCTTTTATAAGGAGGTCCTCCGCGTCGGGAAGAAAAACGGAATTCTCGCGATTTGGGGATACGGTCTACATCGAATCATTCCTGAAATCGATTCTCTCATCGATCGTCTCTACGGCGAAATCGTGGGTTCCTATTGGCCCCCGGAAAGAAGATACGTGGAAGAAGAATATAAAACGATCTCTTTCCCTTTCGAAAAAATCACACCCCCTTTCTTTAGTATGAAAGAAGAATGGACCGTGGACCAAGTCCTCGGTTATCTAAGAACCTGGTCCAGTGTTCAGAAGTATATTCAAAAAAATGAAAGTGATCCCGTGCTTCTCATCGAAGAAAATCTACGATCCGCTTGGGGAGACGAAAAAACGAGAATGGTGGAATGGCCCCTTTTCTTTCGAATCGGGAGACTTCCATCTTGATTCCTTCCAAAAAGGAAGCCTTTCGTTTTTGGTTTCAACTCGGTTGGTTGAGTTTCGGGGGACCCGCGGGTCAGATCAGCCTAATGCACAAAACCCTCGTCGAAGAAAAAAAATGGATTTCGGAGGAGAAATTTTCCCACGCCCTGAGTTATTGTATGCTTCTTCCCGGACCGGAAGCGCAACAACTCGCGACCTACTTGGGTTGGATCCTTCACGGAATTCGCGGAGGGATTCTGGCGGGTCTCTTTTTTATACTTCCTTCCTTTTTTCTATTTTGTGGAATCGGTATATTCTATTTTTATTATGGACAAGTTCCCTATGCGATTTCCTTTTTGAACGGAGTCAAACCGGCGGTTCTTGCGATCATCCTCCTCGCTTTTTCGAATCTGGCGAAAAAAAGGATTCAGTCCAACGGACAAAAATTTTGTTTCCTCCTTACGTTTCTAGGAATGTTGTTTTTTTCGATTCCCTATCCGTATCTTCTTTTATCTTCGCTTTCCTTAGGGATCCTTTCCTTTTTTACATCCAAGAAGAATTCCGAATCTTTTTCAAATTCGTCGGCATCAATCGGAACGAGCTCCGGAAGCATCGATTTGCAAACGAAGTTGGATCAAAAGAGAGAGGATTCCACTCTCATTCTTAAACAAATCAGCAAAGTCGGAAGTATCGGATTGATTCTTTGGGTTCTTCCGATCCTCGGAATTTTACTTTTTCATACGTCCGGATTTCGATTTTGGGAAGAATTGATTTTGTTTTTTACAAAGACGGCGCTTCTTACCTTCGGAGGAGCATACGCGATTCTTCCCACCGTTGCCGATTTTGCGGTCGCTAAATTCTCCTGGATTTCCAACAAAGAGATGTTAGACGGTCTTTCTTTTGGAGAGAGCACTCCGGGCCCCCTTGTGATGGTTTTGACGTTTATCGGTTTTTTGGCGGGTGCTCATCATTATGGGAACACGATCGCGGGTCTGTTCGGATTATTTATTACGGCATATTATACGTTTTTGCCTTCGTTTGTTTTTATTTTGGGCGGCGCCGGAATCGTGGAAAAAACAAAGGAATCGCAACTTTTAAAACACACCTTGAATTACGTGACTGCCTGCGTTTGTGCAGTGATTCTTTATTTGGGAATCTATTTTGCGAAATCGATTCTTTTCCAGGAAGGAACAGCGGAATTCGACTTTCGAAACGTCACCGATCATATTCTCTGGCTCCCGCTTCTTTGGACGATCGTAAGTCTTGTCTTTTTAAAATTAAAAAAGGAATATTCTATTTTTTTGATATTCTTCAGCGGCCTTTTTTTTCTGGCCGCTGATACGATTTTCTATTTGTGAGTTCTTGTATAAACTCCGTCCCAGGTTTTTTCCGGAGGATTCAGTTTATAATCTTCGCAACGTTCGATCAGATTGATGGCGGCTTTGTCCTTTGCTCCCCTTGTAATCTGAGAACTTTCTAAAAATTCTTGTGCAAGAGACCATTCTCTGTTCAAATACGCCTCGAACCCTTTTGCAAATTCCAGTGCCGACGCTTCGATTCTTTCCGAAATCTTGTCGTGTCTTCCCACTAATTCGTATAGTTTTACCGGTTCGTTCTTTCCTTTGACTCGAACCACATCTAAGAGTCTTGTGAAAAATTCATCCTTGATTTCGTGTTGAACGGATTCTCCGATGAGAATATTGACGCCGTAGTCTTTTCCCGCGGCCTCGAGTCTCGCGGCGAGATTTACAGTGTCTCCCATCATCGTATAAGCGGAAATGGAATCGGTTCCCATAAAACCGACTTTAGCGAGACCAGTGTTGAGTCCGATCCGAAAAGTCATCTCTTGCGCTTCTTGTATATAAGCCTTTCGCGCCTTCCACTCCTCGCGTAAAACGTCCAGTCTCTCCACCATTTCGACGGAAGCTCGAGCGGCTTTGAGACAATGATCTTCCACTTCCACCGGAGCATTGAATATGCCAACGATCGCATCCCCTATGTACTTATCCAAAACCCCCTCGTGTTTTTTAAGCACGATCGTCATCGCTGAAAGATATTCGTTTAACAATGATGCTAATTCGACAGAAGTTAATTTTTCGCTAATATTCGAAAATCCTGCTACATCGGAAAAAAATGCGGTGATCCTTTTTTCGCTTCCCCGTTTTAGTGCCGCAAGGTCCACCATTGCCTCGCTGACGACGACGGGATCGATCATCGTTCCCAGAATATTCTTAATTTTTTCCCTTTCTCTCAATCCGGAAACCATCGAATTGAGAGCGACCGTAAGAGTTCCCAGCTCGTCCTGCCCGCCCTGTTCGAATTGAACTTCCAGATTTCCGTGCCCCACTTCCTGAGCGTGAAAGATGATTCTTTTGATTTTCTGAACCACAAATCCGGAGATCAAGATTGCAAGAAGAATTGCGATCGCACAGATGAGCATTGCAGTCGCGATCGCGGAATTCCTGTTTTTCCGGATCATCTCCAAACCTTCGGTCCGATCCACGAGTGTTCTTGAAATTCCGGAGAGATTCGCGGAAAGAAGATTGGAACTCACTTCTTCCGAAGTCTCCGAAAGAAGCGGTTTCGAATCCAGGCTCCATAAAATTTCCTCGGCTTCTCCTCTTGAGTTTGCGATGATTCCGTCCGAGATTAGTTTTTTTAATTGAGGTGTCGGAGTTTCACTTTTACCGGAATAGATCCATTCCCGGATCGCGGCCCATCTTTCCTTTGTTAGGTTTTGTATCTTCGGATCTCTTAGATAATCCAAGTAGGCTCCGGAATTCTGACTGAATCGAAGGACGATCAAATCTTCCAAACCGGCATTCCTAATTTCGCCTAACGCATCGATCAAAAGATCCGTGTCGCTCTGAATCGGGAAAAACGTTTTTTCTTTCGGAGATTTTGTTTTGCCAGGTTTTATTTTCTGAGCGACGGCTTCTTGATTCTTCTTATCTTCCGAAAATTCGTTTCTGAATTTTTCAAACTCATTCTCCCTTTCTTGGATGAGTTTCGAATATTTAGAATAGAGGTCGTTGAAACTTTTATCCTTAAAAGGAGGAACCGGAGGTTTTTTCTCTTTGAGTTCGGATATTCTTTTTTTCAAGGGTCCTACAAGTTCAGCCACACGTTTTGCGATACTTGCGTCCTGTTGCAGATAACGTTTTGCAAAATCCGGAAGTTTGTTTCGGATCGTATTGGCTCTTTCCGTGGAACTTTGATTCCGAAAAATCGGAGAATACAAAGTCTGCAATTCCATCTTTCCAACGCTGTAAGCGTTTTCGTCGGATTCCATATCGAAATCCAACGAAAGAACTTTCGAGATCGAGTCTTTCAAATTCGCGTTGACGACTGGAAGAATTTCGTTTCCGTTGATCGGTCCGTCCGGTTTGAAAATTCTCGTGTCGAAAGACGGAGTCAGATTCTCCTTCCATTGATTGGAAAGAACGGGAAAGGTCTGAATTCTAAACTGAGACATGTTGAGCCCCAGTTCCTCAATTTTTCGATGTTGTTTCGGAAGCGCGAGTTCTAAAATGGAATGATCGAGTTGATTTCTCGCCTTTTCGATCCCGGTCTTTAAGAGTTCCATTTTTTGTTCTATGGGTAATTTTTCTTTTGCGGTCCCGCCTTCTTTTCCTCCGAGTTCGTCCCATTTTTGTTTTTGTTCATTGAGATCCGCTTCAAGGACAGCAACTTGTTGCGCCATATTGAGAAGTTTAGAATACATCGAGTCGGAAATTCCGAGACCGTTGGGATCTTTGAGAAGATATTTCGTATTCTTTTCCAGTTCGGCAATATCGTCTTTGGAAAGATAAACGGAATAGTATGTATCCTTTACGGAAGATTTTTTTTCTTTTCCAAGAACGCCGAAAAGTTTCGTCTTAAATCCGAAAAGACTGACTTGTTTTTCTTCTTGGGTGACGACCTTCGTTCTATATTTTCGAAGAGCCTGGCTTTGTCTTTTTACACGTTCCCGAAAGGATTCAACACGAATCAAACTGCTGGAAATATTTTCCAATTCCAAAACAAGACCGGAAATGTAATGCCTGGAAATCGCCGCTTCTTTTTCGTAACTCTGAGTGAGAATCTCAGTTTGCTGATTTACGTCGATCGTAGAAAGAATGAAGACCGTGAGCGCGATGAGTGCACCCGTAAAAAGGGCTAATTTCGCTCTAATACCTAAGTAAAGAATGTGAGTGAATTCGAGAACAAAGCCGAACCAGTTTTTGGCTTTTTGAAGAATGGATTGTTTCTCGAAGTCGTTCGGATTGATAGGCTCTTTATCCACGGCGCGTTATCCTTAATACAAGTATGATCTTCACCATTCTTCAAAGAACCGGCGCTTCGAGTCACGAAATAATCTTTCAGGAGAATGAATTTTATGGGCTCGGGAAATCGGAATTTCTTCTCCCTTCTTTTGGAAAAATGGGGAATCGTTTTATAAGTGGATCAGCCGATTTTGAAGGTCGAGATCGCCAAACGGGAATTTTATCCTCTTAGAAAAAAGAAATTGACTTCGTTTCAAATTCCTAATTACTCACTGCATTCTTTTCTTCACCTTACGCCGATTTTAGGGTATTCTCGAATGGAATACGTTGCAGATAAAATGACAAGTTTCATCGTGTAGAAATCGTTCGAAAAAAGTTTTTTGAGTGAATTTGTAGATTCTATCGTCTATCACTTGGAATCATTTCTATGAAAGATCCAATTCTAAAAATTCGAAACAAAATGAAAACGATCCTAGATTTAAAGTACGATTCGAAGTTTATTTTGAACTCGAAAATTCGTTTATTTTTATGTTGTTTCTTATTCTTATCCCAATCGCTTTTTGGAATTGAGCCGGCTTTTGTCATCCAGCCCGATTTTTCGAACAAAGGATCTCTTCTCAAATCCGTATTCTACGTCAGAGATCCGAACTATTCGTATCGTGCCGAAAACTTTTTCTCTGAACTCCAGAACATTCCCATTCAGGAAGTAAAAAATTCTACGCTCGGATTCGGTTATGATCCCGTTCCATATTGGCTCGTTTTCGAGATCGAAACAAAGGAAACCCTTTCGAAAGAATTCACTCTTGCGTTTCACTACCCTCATTTGGATCAGATCGATTTGTATTATCAAGGTCCGGACGGTTTGAAGGGAGAATTCAACACGGGTGATACGCTTCCTTTTTTGTCCAGGCCGATCGAGAACAGGATGTTTTTGTTTCCCCTCCCCGTGGAGAAAAAAGGGAAAACCAGGGTTGTCGTCCGAGTCTTAACGGAGGGCGCAGTCAGTCTTTCGATGACTTTGTATGAAAACAAGGCGAGAATTCGGGAAACAAAATACGACCTTGCTAAGGACGCGGCTTTTTTCGGCGCTCTCGCCGTGATGGCTTTCTTTAATCTTTTCTTATATCTGGGACTCAAGGAAAGATATTTATTATATTATTCTTTCCTAATTCTTTCGGTTCTTTTATATCAGATCATTTTACCGGGTTACGCTTTTGAATGGTTTTTTCAGAATCAACCCACTTTTATCAATCAACTTCATCTTGAATCGATTGTGTTGATGATGGTCTTTATGGCCTTGTTTCTTTCCTCCTTTTTGGAAACTAAAAAGAGTTCTACGATTTTAAACGTATTCCTAAAAATATCTCTTTGGGCCGCCTTGGTATTGGGTTTTTTGATTCCTCTTCTTCCGGGACGTTATCTGATTCCGTTCACCTCTTTGTTTCCTTTGCTTCAGATGACGGTGATCTTTTTGATTTCCTTCTTTATGGCGTTACGCGGAGACAGAAAGGCGATCATTTTTTTAACCGCTTGGTTCTTTACTCTTTCCGGAGGAATCATCTTTACGCTCAGTCGATTCGGTCTTTTTTTAAAGGAAGGACCGGCGATTCCTTTTTTACAGACCGGGATCATTCTAAGCGTTCTATTCTTATCTCTTGCTTTGTCCGAAAGGATTCGAACGATCCGAAAAGAAAAAGAAGAAATAGAAGAATACGCGGGGAAACTGGAAGAGCTTTCGTATATCGATCCTCTGACTCGAATTTTTAACAGAAGGTATTTCGACGAACAGATTCGATTGGCCTGGAGTCGTTCCGCCAGACATCATTCTCCGCTTTCTCTTTTGATGATCGACGTGGATTTTTTTAAACAATACAATGATACGTACGGACACGTTGAAGGAGATAGAGCTTTGATTTCCGTCGCTCGGGAGATTCGTGCAAGTCTCAGACGAGCCAATGATATGGTCAATCGTTATGGCGGAGAAGAATTTGCCGTGATCCTACCGGATACGCCGATCGAAGGCGCAGTCGTTGTCGCGTTGAATATTCTTGAAAAAGTAGAAGCTCTGAATATCGCTCACCTCAAAAGCCATTTTTCAAAGCTTACCGTTTCCATCGGAATTTCCTGCAATACCGAACCGACGATTCGATCGGTTCAAGATCTGATTGGAATCGCGGATAAAAATCTCTATGATGCCAAGGAATCCGGAAGGAATCATATCCAGCATTGAGATGGGAATTCTCGTTTTAATGGGAAGAATTTGGTTCGAGATTCGAGTCCCCTGTTTCGCTTTGTGTAGGAGCTATTACAAAAAAATGTAGCTCGGTGGAATAATTTATATCGTTTGTTATTTATAATTCGGCAATCCGAGAGTGCAAGTAAGAAGAATTTGTTTGTCATTCAAATTTTTTCTCGACTGAAAGGTAGGATCTCTTACAATTCTCCCCTGCTATGAAAACCAGTCAGATTCCCTCCATTCCATCCAAAACCTTATACAATGTCATGAATGCATCCGCAGAAAAATTCGCGGATTCAACGGCGCAATACTACAAACCGGACGGTAAGAATTACCAACCCAATAGTTTTAAGAATCTTTACGAAACCGTTCAACAAATCGGCTCCGGTTTGATTTCCTTGGGTCTCGAACCGGGAACTCCGATCGGACTGATCGCCGATTCGGGCGCTCGTTGGATTTGGTGTAGTATGGGAATCACGAACATAGGCTGTGTCGACGTTCCTCGAGGAACCGATTCCACCGAAGAAGATCTTCGTTATATTCTCAATCACGCGGAGTGTTCCATCGCATTTTTAGAAAATGAAACGGCTCTGAAAAAGATTCTCAATCAGAAGGAAGCGTATCCTCATCTCAAAAGAATCATTCTTTTCGACAAAAAAGGCGGAATCGCCGAAACGGGTCCTTTCGAAGTAATTTTGTTAAGCGACTTGATTGAAAAGGGAAAGGATTGGATCCAATCCAAAGGAAGAGACGAGTTCCACAAAAGAGGATCCGCTATCAAAGAATCGGATCTTGCGACGATCGTCTACACTTCCGGTACGACGGGCAAACCGAAGGGTGTGATGCTTACTCATAAGAACATCGTTTTTAACGTCGACAGCGCTCTGGAAGGAACGGATCTGAAAATCTATCCTTCCGATCGTAGTATGGCCTATCTTCCTCCGTGGCATATCGCCGAAAGATTGGTGGAAACCGTTTGTATCCGTGCCGGCGGTGCGGAGGCTTTCACTTCGATCTCTACTCTCAGTCAAGACCTGGCGGAAATCAAACCGACCCTTCTTCTTTCGGTTCCTCGAGTTTGGGAAAGTCTCTACAACAAAATTCATGATAAGGTTCGAACCTCTTCTCCCGCGCAACAGGCGTTATTCGGACTTTTCAAAGAAATCGCGATCACATACTACAAGCACATATCCAGATTGCAAGGTTTGGAATTTCATCTCACCGAACAATCCACCTTCGCTTCGCTTTGGCAAAAATTTATTTCTATGTGGGTGGTTCTGCTTCTCTGGTTGCCAAATCAGATAGCTCAACTCGCGTTTAACAAAATCAAAAGCGGCTTGGGCGGAGAATTGAGATTCGCACTTTCAGGTGCCGGTGCGCTTCCTCAATACATCGATCTTTTCTTTAACGCGATCGGAATTCCGATTTTGGAAGGTTATGGAATGACCGAGTTATCCGGAATTTCCACACGAAGAATTTTCGGTGAAATCTCAGTGGGAACCTTGGGTCGTTGTATTCCGGGAGTTCAGATCAAGTTGATGGACGAAAAAGGAAAGGAAATTACAAAACCCGGAGTCAAAGGGATCGCGTGGCACAAAGGTGATCACGTAATGAAAGGTTACTATAAAGAGCCGGAGAAAACGAAAGAAATCTTGAGTTCTGACGGATGGCTGAACTCGGGGGATCTTCTCGCATGGACCACCTCCGGAGAATTGAAATATTCAGGAAGAGCAAAGGATACGATCGTCCTTCTGGGAGGGGAGAATTTAGAACCGGAGCCGATCGAGTTTGCATTGGTTCGAAGCCAGTTCATTCACCAGGCTATGGTGGTAGGACACGACCAAAAGACGTTAGGCGCGTTGATAGTTCCGAACGAAGAGGCCTTGGAAAAATATCTGAAAGAACTTCGTTCTAAAATGTTAAGCGAAGTCAAAAATTTGAACGGAGATCAGGACGTTCTGAGCCTCTTTAAAAACGAGATCAAGTCCCTGATATCCAACGAGAACGGGTTTAAGAATTTCGAAAAGGTGTCGAGTTTTCGGATACTTGATAAGAAGTTCGAACCCGGAGACGAACTTACTCAAACGATGAAAATAAAACGAAACGTTGTCGCCGATAAGTACAAAAAAGAAATCGAAGAGATGTACAAGTAAAGGTAAACCTTTCCCTTTTCGACAATTGTAAGTCTTTTTAGAAAAGAGTAAAGTGTTTCGACTGGATAGCCCGCTTGATCCGAGGGACGGACCTGCGGGCCTTTTTGTTCTCAGAATTCGACAAAAATTTCGAGCTCCGTGTAACTCTTTTCCGGTAAAGAGCGAAGAACACGGAAGAATCTAGGAGCATCTTCTTGTCAGCATCCAATCAAACTATAAAGAGTCGAATTCTCATCTGCCTGCGAATCTTGGTCGCATTTATCTTTCTTCAAACGTTGTTTTTTAAATTTACGGGAGCGCCCGAGTCTGTGGCGATTTTTTCCAAGTTGAATGCCGAACCCTGGGGTAGAATCGGAACGGGAATTTTGGAGTTATTCGCCTCGATTCTACTTTTTGTTCCCGGCTTTGGTTGGTCAGGGGCGTTCCTCGGTGCGGGGCTTATGTTCGGCGCAATTCTTTCTCATATTTTCGTAATCGGAATCGAACAAGAAAACGACGGAGGTTTTTTATTCTTCCTCGCGCTGACAAGCTCAACGATTTGTCTTCTTCTTCTCTGGATGGAAAGAGAAAAGCTAACGGAGATTGTACGAAAACGGATACAAAAATAAGCTTTCCTATTCTTAAGCCCTCCCTAACCTTTCTCCAAATCAAGGAGGAATTTTCATGGGAGAAGAACAGGCAAAAATTCACGCGCTGAATAAGATCGTTTCCATCATAGATGAAAAGGCTTCCATCTATAAGAACGAAAGAAAGTCCATGCCGAACGCAAGGGCAATCGCGGAAAAGAAGTTGATCTTGGATTTGATCGACGACGGGATGAAATTGGCGAAAACGATTCAGCCCAAACCCGTCGATCTTATAAAAGATTTGGAAACTCTCAACAAACAGTTTATGAATTTATAATAGACAAATTTTAGAATGTTTGAAGTTGAAAGACTTTCCGACATTCTAAAATCGCATTTTTTGAAAGATAAGAATTCATTTTTTCGAACAGTTCTTTGAGCTCGTCTCCGTAACGAATCAAAAAAGAATCGTTTGTTAAGGCGAGTTCCAATTCGTTTGCCGCAGTCAATTCGCAAAGATCCGCCGTTTCCTTCTGTGTTAGAACCCTCGTTTCTTTCGTTTTCCAATTTCTATGTTCGATTGTTTCTCGTTTCCCGAATTGGGAATAAAAATATCCCCTGTCACAGGTCCCATAAAGGAAGACTAACGTCTCCGAATCCTCTCCAATGATTTCTACGATTTCCTTTCTGGCCTCCGTTCCGATCAAAGAATTTTGATAAGCGAAGGTCCCGTAAACCGAATGGTAGAGCCCGGCATTACAAAGGATTTCGGAAGAACCCCAGTCCGATAGAATTCGATAGGTGCCCAGGAGATGCGAGAAAAGATCTCCGTGTATGTGCTCGAATTTCTCCGCGCTCAATGTTCGGAGTCGATCCAAAAGAACATCGTCAGAACGATTCATTGGAAACTCATTTCTAATGGGGCGATTGAAATCACTTTGTCGCGTTCTGGCCGTAGTGAAAAAGAAAAATGGAGATCAGCGCGGAAAGAATCGAAAGATAATGAAATAGATTGATCTTCTCCGAAAAAACGATCACTCCCACAAAGATAGAGGTCGTGAGAATCGATAGGACGGCGTATAAAATGTAATACGAAGCTCCAAAACGGCTGTAGAGAAGATAAAATCCGACGAATGTAAAATACAATCCTACTCCGCTGATTACAAAGTAGATCCAATTTTGCGAAAGGTATTCTTTTAAAGTTTCGGGTTTGTAAAAGAAAATGGAGAAGGTCAATAGTATAAGACAGACGACGAGGGTCGGTATCAGAAAGAGAAACGGAGCGGAAATCGCGGTCGATTTTTTTTGACCGTATGCAAAGAACGCGTTACCGATCGCGGCGATCAATGCGAATAAAAATGGATAAAGCGTTGTGTTGAATTTCATTCTATGGAATCTCCAAAAGCTCTGTTTTTCCATAAATCTATCTTAGAATTTTAGAAGAAGCATAATTCTCCCTTTTACTCGAGGACTTGATGGAAGATCCATCTACTACAACAAATAAGGAATGACTTTGCAAACCGGTCTTTCTTAAAAGCAAGAAAAATCGCAAAGCTGTTTTACAAAGAATTTCGATATTTCGTTAAAAAGAGGTTATGCGCAGGCAAGAGCGCAACGAATTCCATCCATTGCGGCGGACACGATTCCACCTGCGTAACCCGCACCTTCTCCACAAGGAAATAAACCTTGAATTCTTATATGTTGTAAGGTTTCCGGATTTCTCGGAATACTCACGGGCGAAGAGGTTCTGGTTTCGGGCGCGTGTACGACTGCTTCGTTCGTAAGATAACCGCGCATAGATTTATCAAATTCTTTGAATGCGATTTGCAAGGATCGAAAGATAAAATCGGGAAGTACATTCTTTAATTCCACCGATTTGATTCCCGGTGTATAGGAAGTCTTCGGAAGATCAACCGAGAGTTTATCGTTTACAAAATCTGAAAGTCTTTGCGCGGGAGCGGTTTGACTTTTTCCACCCGCGATCCAGGCGCTGTGTTCGATCGATCTTTGGAATTCCATAGCGGCTAACGCGCCGTATTTTGCAAAGGTTTTGAAATCTTCCTGTTTTAATTCGACTACGATTCCGGAATTCGCGGAAGGTCTGGCTCTTTTGGAGGAAGACCACCCGTTCGTAACGATCTCCTCTGGTTTAGTCGCGCACGCGGCGACGACTCCGCCCGGACACATACAAAAAGAATAGACCCCTCTTCCGTTGACTTGTTTAACGATGCTGTAAGGAGAAGGAGGAAGATAAGGACTGCGGGTTTCGCAACTGTACTGAATCGAATCAATTAAGGATTGCTGATGTTCTACTCTTACCCCGACCGCGAGAAGTTTGAGTTCGATTTCGATTTTTTTACGGTCTAAAAGTTCGAAGATGTCTCTTGCGGAATGTCCCGTGGCAAGAATTACTTTTTTTGCATATATTCTTTCTCCGTTTTTCGTTTCCACTCCGGTGATCTGATTTCCGTTTAGCAAAAAGTCCGTTACCCTTTGGTTAAAATGAACTTCTCCACCCCTCTCAATGATCTTTTCACGGATATTTCGAACGATCTTCGGAAGTTTGTTCGTTCCGATATGAGGATGCGCCTCGATCAAAATGTCTCGACTTGCACCGAACCCGACGAGTAACTCCAGAATTTCACGGACGTTTCCTCTTTTTTTGGATCTTGTATAAAGTTTACCGTCAGAATAAGTTCCGGCTCCACCTTCACCAAAACAATAATTCGAATCTTCGTTTACGTTGTGATGAATATTCACTTCTCGAAGATCAAGAGGACGACTTTTTACGTCCTTTCCTCTTTCGAGAAGGATCGGTTTTTTGCCGGATAGGATCAACTGAAGGGAAGCGAAAAGTCCCGCAGGACCGGCGCCGATCACGATCACCTCTTCCGCGTTCGCTACGTTCGGATAATCAGGAAGAAGAATCGGTTTCTCCACGAAGTCCTCATGGATAAAAACCAAAACTTTGAGATTGACATAGATCGTTTTTTGTCTCGCGTCGATCGATCGATTTACGATTTCGATATGACGGATTTCTTTTGAATCGATTTTGAGAGTTTTAGAAACAAACGCCCGAAGTTCTTCTTCCCGCCCCGCTACTTCCGGAGCAACACGAAGTTGCAGTTCTTGTATCATATTCGGAATCAGACTTCTCTTTGCAAAGAGTTTGATTCCGACACATGCGAGTCAATCCTTTTCCAATTCGACAAAGGCGGAGATCTTAGTTCGATTCTTACTTTGTTTCGGAAGGTAAGGAAGGAAGAACAATCAGAAGCAGACAAGCGATCGCGTGTAGGAATCCAACAAAAGAACTCAAAGCCAAAAGTCCGTAGTTCAAAAAAGGCGCGATCAGTGCGGTGCCTCCGGCGGAAATCGAAATGATGGAAAGAAGAATCAAGGAAGATCCCCGGTTGTCATCTCCGTTCGACGCGATGATTCCTTTGAGAAAACCGTTCGGACCTCGAAGACCGAGTCCAAAATTCATGATCGGAAAGATCAGAAGAATGGTGATCGGATGATTCTCACCCAAAAAAGAAAAAAGGATCAGTAAAAGGGAAGATAAAAGACAAAGCCCGGTCCCGATCGAGATGAGATGTTCCGAATTTATTTTACGATTGAGATAAGAGGAAGAAAGAACGGCACCGATGATAAAGAAGACGACGCCGATCGTCTGCATCTGTGCAAACTTATGAATATCCGAGTTCATCGTTTTTACGATCACAACGGGAGCACCGAAAACAAAAACAAGAAGACCGCCCAAATTGAGCGCCTGGCTCAATGAATATCTTTGAAAAACGGGCGATAAAAGAAGATTACGATAAGAGCCCGGTTTGATCGGAGACAGAGGTTTCGCAGGACCGTTCAATCGAATCATTAAAAAAACAAGCGCGAGCAGAAATGCGAGAATCGATGTTACGAAAAATGAATATTTCCAAGTGCCGATACTCAGAAACCAAACGCCTACAACGGGAGCAAGGGCGGGAACAAGAGATTCAACGCTACCCAAAAGTCCTAGGGCTTTTGCCGCGCCTTTTTCGTCGAAAAGATCTTTGATGATTCCCGGAGCAAGGACAGCCGCCGCCGAGGAAGAAAGGCCTTGGAAGAATCTAAAGCCGATCAACAAATCTAAATTAGGCGAAAGAGTACAGAGAAAGGAAGTAAAAGAATAACACGCAAGCGAGAAAAGAAGAAGCGAGGAGGCACCGATACGAGAAGCGATGTTTCCGAAAAGTATCATCCCAAAGGCGGTTCCGGCGACAAAAGAAGCGATTACAAACTGGGAACGGGTCTGATCCCCTCCCAAAACTTCCGGAAGTTTCGGAATACTTGGAAGAACCAGATCGATCCCGGAAAGTCCGAGGACCGTTCCAAAACCGAGGAGGACGCAGATGAGAAGCGGATTCTTATTTTCTTTGAACATGGAAACATTTCCTATAGGTTGAAAGGAGAATGATTTCCAAGAATGAAAAACTCTCTGTAAAATCAATCAATTCGTTTTAGAAAATTCGCTTCAGATCTACAATATTATAAAATAGTTGTATTCGGCTCCGAAGCGGCGCTCACTTTCTTCGAATCATGGGTCCGAAGTTCGATACATGCGCGCTGAAGATGATTTATGCCTTATTCTTTATCCCAGCCTTCGGATGTTCTCGAAGACCGTTCTGCCACCAATGCAGAGCCGCTGTAAGAAACGTTTCCTCGCGATATCCCCGGAAATTTCGATCTGGTTCAAACCGAAACGTTTACACAACGCGAAAATGATCTTTCCGTTTCGGTTCGAAAAAGTCCGGTGTTAGATCATCTGCTTTCATAGGAAAGAACGCCTCCTTACACAAACGAAGTGGAAGAGTTTAATCTTTTTCGTGCACCGAAACGATTCGTCTTACTTCCACGCTGTTTCCGGCACCGCCTAAGATAGGACATTCCTTGGCGATCGATACAGCATCTTCAAAATTATCCGCTAAGATCGTGATAAAACCCGCAAGGGATTCTTTGATTTCCACAAAGGGGCCGTCTCTGATCACTTGATTGGGTTTGATTACCTTGCCATCCGTGGAAAGCCCGGTGCCTCCGAGAAATCTTTTTCTCAACACGATCCCTTCCACCCAATCTTGATACTGTTTCCTATAAACTTCGAGCTGTTGCGGCGTCGGTTGCGCATCTTTCGAGATCAAATCCAATCGCATCAAGATTAAGTATTCAGCCATATTGTAAACCTCAGATTTAGTAAGAATATTTTCGATTTAAAAATGCGAAGTGTTCGTGAAAACCCGTTCCTTTCAGCTCTCTGTTGAATGGATATCCAATGAGAATTCGGAAAGGGGACGTCGAACGGAGAAAAAAAAGAAGCAGGAAGAATTGTGGTTTCCATTTCGACGGGGACCGAATCAAAATCGGAGACTTCCATACTCGCCCATTTTTCGAATGTTTTAGCGGGGTCAAAATTCTTAAAATAAGAATCTTCGTAGATCTGCATCGAATAGAAGTCGGCTCCGATTCGATTTCGGATTTCACTCTTCCTTGTCATAAAATTCTTCCAGAGTTCTTGGGTCTTATTTTCCGAGAGGGACAAGAGAACTCTCATCCCGATAAGTTTTTTTTAGGGTAACGTTTCGATACGAAATTGCATTTTTTTAAAATCATTCTCCGACAAAGGATTTCAAGATTGAATTTGTAAGAATTCGATTCTCGATTAAAAAACTAAAATCTGTCGTCGATTTCGATCCATTTGTATCGCGATTCTTCTCCTACTTCTTTCTGACAGGCACTTTGTGTTTGTAGCAGATCTCAGAGAATCGGTCCGATCAAACTTTAGAAATCGGGAATTCCTTGTAGAAGCTCCTACGAATGAATCCGGTATTTCAGAAGTTTCGCTTTTTGTAATAGCTCCTACTTTTTTCGATTTCGGGGAATCTTCGAAATCGACCGCGAAAAGACAAAACCTTCAAGGATCGATATCAAAGCCTAAAAAATATCTAAAAATATATTCAACTGCATGGTTTAGTATTTGACAATAAATTTAAATCCTATTTATTCAACTAAATGGTTGAATTGCTGAAAAAGGAAGAAAAGCTCGATCGAGTTTTTGCCGCTCTGGCGGATCATACAAGACGTCGAATGCTCGAACGTCTTCGGAAAGGATCTCTAACGATTTCGGAACTCGCGGAACCGTTCTCCATGTCGTTTGCCGGAGTCGCCAAACATATCGACGTCTTGAATAGCGCAGGTTTGGTTCGCAAGGTAAAAGCCCAGGAAGACGGAAGAAGTTTTAGACTCGAGCTTCAAAGTAAGGCAGTATCGGAAGCCTTTGCTTGGCTCACCTATCATCAAGAATTCTGGACAAACAAGCTGGATCGACTGGAAGCGTTTATGGAAGAAGAGGAATTAAAAAATGATAAACCCCGTTCTAAAAGTAGAAAAAAAAATTAACGCGGATCGGACCAGGCTCTTTCGTGCCTGGCTTGACACGGAAAACTTTTCACGATGGTTTTTGAGCGGAGATCCAATCGTTGAATCCGTTTCGATAGATCCTCGACCCGGCGGAAAGTTTCGAATCGATATGTCTCTCAATGGAAAAATATTTCCACACGAAGGAGAATATCAAACGATCGAAGAGCCGACGAAGCTGGTGTTTACCTGGCGTTCCCATGCAACGGGAGGAAGGGATACTCTGGTCACGGTTACTTTTACCGCGTTGCCGACGACTAGGATCGAAAGTTCTTCCGGCACGAATCAAAGGCCGCAGACACTTGTGACATTGATCCATGAACGTCTTGCAAACGAAAAGGAAATTCAATCCCACGATTACGGATGGACTCATATTCTCGACGCCTATTCGGAATGGTTCGACGAGAAGGGTTAAGATAACGATTTTATCGGCGATGCCGAGAATAAAAATTCAAGGAATGAGGAAGGATAAAAAAAGATGAACGGGATATATCACAAAATCGGAATACGTTCCGGCGCTGAGGAAGTGATTCAGGCATTGACGACTCAAGCTGGTCTTGCAGGTTGGTGGACGAAAGAAGTCGAAGGACCATTTTCGGGAGGAAAGTCAGAGGCAGGAGAATCGATTCGTTTTAGTTTCGGGCATAAGGCCGATATGGAGATGAAAGTGAAAGAACTCGCTCCACAACGGGTTCTCTGGGAATGCACTTCCGGACCGGAAGATTGGATCGGTTCTCATATCGATTTTAAATTGAACGCAAGCAAGGCTCCGGATGGAGCGGGATTGACGATCATTCATTTTCGACATCAAGACTGGAAGAAAGAAAGCGAATTCACCGCACATTGTAGTATGAAATGGGCGACTTTCTTACTCAGTTTAAAGAATCTTGTGGAAATGGGACAAGGTCAGCCTGCTCCG
This sequence comes from Leptospira stimsonii, assembly GCF_003545885.1. Taxonomy (NCBI): domain Bacteria; kingdom Pseudomonadati; phylum Spirochaetota; class Leptospiria; order Leptospirales; family Leptospiraceae; genus Leptospira; species Leptospira stimsonii. The sequence continues at coordinate 18,519 of NZ_QHCT01000004.1, read as the reverse complement.
GATGATTTGAAAATCGACGACCTGAACTGACCCAAAAGGAAACTTACGTCAAAGATAGACTAACGTGCTCGGAAAAAACTCAGTGCCGTTCGTTTCTTGCAAATGGGAACGGACGCACTTTGTGGCCGGAGGCGGCCGTCTATTTTAATAACTGCAAACCCGTTTCCAAATCAGAAACGAAGATTACTCTTCCGTTTTGATTGCTTTCATAGATAAAGTCCCGAAAACTTTTGGAATCATACTGGGAAAAATCTCCTAAAACAATCATTCTCAATTTGTAGTTCGTAATCTTTTGCAGAATTTCGCCGGCAAATCCGGATTTTAGATCATAGAATTTTTGATGAAAATTCTTTTCGGAAAATACGATCGTTTCCGAAGCGGAGGAAAAAACGGTTTCCAAAAAGGAATTCGGATCCTCCAAACAAATCTCATCTTCATTAAAAAGTGTGAATGTAATGTTTCCGATTTTCATTTCCTTCATTGGTTATTCCTTGTATTCGTTTTCTAACCATTGATTTGAAATCTTTTCTAAAAGCGATCCAATTCGGATGTAATTCGAATGGTGAAGAGTTACAAATTTCCCTTAAATTGGTTACTGATTCTTGGATTGAATAGAGAGTTTTCTATGTAAATTGTCAAAATAAATTGAATTCTACTTTCGGTTTTGCCTCAAAGTTTCTTTCAAACGGAACTCCCAAAAGCGGAATCAAAAATAAGAAATCATTCTTCGAATGAACGTTAGCTGATAGCTCAATCATCGAGCCCTTTCCCATCCAGAATTCGTTTTATACATTTTTCCACTCTCGATTCACGAGTTTTAGATTGTTTTGGGGAGGAAAAATGAAGAAGATAGGCCCTTTGTCGTCCCGGCGTCAGAGAATCGAAAGCGGATTTTAGGTTAGGAACATGGTCCAATTGGCGAAGAAATTCTTCCGGGAATTCGAATTCTTTGGTTTTCTTAAACGTTACTTTTAATCCCGCCTTCTCGATTTCGATCGCTTCTTTGATATAGGCTTTCAAAATCGATTTCGCTTTAACGATTTCCTGAACATCGGTAAAGCGAATCTGGCGGGCCGCCTGTGTATTCTTCGTTTGCTGGATAAGAATTTTGTTCGGATCTTTTAACAAGGCTCCTTTGAAAAAAAGAAGCGCACAATATTCCTTGAAAACGTGTATCAAGACTATATTATTATCTTGGAATGTATAACAAGGGGCGCCCCATTTCAATCCTTCAGTCAACTTGGTATCGAGAACGATCTTTCTTAACTTCTCCAATTCGTTTTTCCATGTTTTCGTCTTCTTGAAGTATTGATCAACTTTAGGATTCGTTCTGCTCATGAATGGAACCGTTTCCTGTTTTTATGATTTGATTTGAAATCCGTAACCTTTGAGAGAAACGGATAAGAAACATTTTCTTCTTCCGGATTTTGAGGAAGAATCGAAAACGGTCTGCGACAAGTGGAACGTAGCCCTTTGCCGATAGTCTATCTGGCTATTAGAAAGAGTCATTTGAGTATCTTGGACCTCGAAGATTCTTATGTCATGGCGACTAAGAAACATTCTCCGCTCCCTGGAATCAATCCGTCACTTCGGTTTAAAAAATAGCGTTCTCGAATCTCTTCGATTGAAACATAATGAGCCTTACGAAAACCTGCCTCCTCTGCTAATTCTAAAATTTCCGTAGGCGTGAAAAAACTGATAAACGGGGTCCCCGCCTCGCGTGTTTTTTGAATCGTAAATTCTAATGTCGGTTTATCTTGCGGTTCGAGAAGCTCGATGGGAAGCATATAGGTCGTAGCGAAACAAGATCCTGGCGACAAGTTTGCCATTTGTCGCAGAGTGGAAAGATTGGCTTCTCTGGTCAAATACATTGATACGCCAGTCGAGGCGACGATCGAGGGTTTGTTCGGATCAAATCCGGATTCAACGAGTTTGTCCCACCAAGATTGACCGCCTTCAAAATCAACGGGAACGAATTTTAGATAATCCGGAATCTTCTCGAATCCGAGTTCGTTAAGACGTTGTTCTTTCCATTTCTGCGGACCGGGTTGATCGACTTCGAAGACGGTAAGACGTGAAGCGATTTCCGGGCGACGTTGTGCAAACGTATCAAGACCGGCTCCGAGGATCACGTATTGAGTAGTTCCTAATTTTACCTGCTCTTCCACTAAGTCTTCCACGAACCTCGCACGCGCAACAATCGAAGAACGAATCCGTCTTGTTCCTTCGGGATTCATATCCGGGCGATCGCGCCAATTCTGATCACCAACGAGTTTTAGGCCTAGTTCATCCTCTAATACGTGTGGATTCGAATCAACTTGAACATGAAGTGCACGCCATAAAGCGACTCGAACTGCAGTGTGCTCCGGAGCTATCTCGTTCCTTCCCATAACTTCTTCCTTTGTTTTTTAAAAGTCATCCTAAGTTAATTGTTAATTCTGTTTCTTAATTTGAAAGTGCAAATCCTTTTTGAGAGCCGCTATCGAAGTTTGACCCGAAGTTTTGAATCTTACTATTGATCCTGAATTCTGTTCTCACAAAGGAAAGTCATTCTAAAAATCAAGGCCCTTTGAGATACGACTCTGAGCTTATTGAATCGGAGAAGCCGAAAAACGAACGGAAATCTCCTTCGATGAAAAAGAATCTAAATCCTCGAATTGTGATTTTCCTCCCGGTTTTTTTCTTAATTCCACAATGGAATTTTTTCAAAACGCGTTTATTTAAGTATTGACTTAATTAAGTATTAGATTAAATATAATAACATGAATGCTTTTGGAGCGCTGGCGGACGACACAAGAAGGGAAATAGTGAGATTGGTAGCGAAGAATGGAAATCTTAGTTCGACGGAGATAAGCCGAAGATTTAAGATGAGCGCCCCCGCGATTTCACAACATTTGAAGATCTTGAAAGAAGCTCAAGTTCTTCAAATGAGGAAGGACGCACAAAAGAGAATCTATAGCCTTAACGATTCAGGAATGAATGAAATGGAAGATTGGTTAAAGGAAATTAGAGATCTATGGAATCAACGCTTGGATAAGCTGGAAAAGTATCTTTTAAAAATGAAGAAGGAGAGGTCCCGTGGAAAAAAATAAAGTAGAAACAATCATAGAAGGCAACAAAGTCATTTACAAGAGATACTTTGACGTGTCCGTCGACTTGCTCTTCGAGGCCTGGTCGTCCCAGGAACATCTTTCCGAGTGGTGGGGTCCTGACGGTTTCACGTTAACGACAAAAAGTTTAGATTTTTCCAACGGTGGAATCTGGGACTTCGTCATGCATGGTCCGGACGGGCACGATTATAAAAACAAAATACAATTCACGGAAATTAAGAAGCCGCACTCTATTATTTATAAACATCTCGGCGACGGTGAAGGAACGAAGGACGTTGACTTCGAATCAAAGATCGTCTTTGAAGAAGCCGGAGAAGGATCCAACTTAACAATGGAACAAATCTTCCCAAGCAAAGAAGAGCTTGAAAGAGTGAACCGAAAATACGGTGCGATTGAAGGAGGGAAGCAACACATGGAGAATCTCGCTAAGTATTTGAAAAAACTCGCTTAAACACGAGTAATTCGGAGTTAGGAAGAAGACCCTTCTCATTCCACCCGAACATAAGATGAACCGATTCAAATCTCTAATCACAGACGCACGATGCCTATGTTAGAGAAAGTCTCTCTTCAGTGGAACAATCATTCTCCTCGTTTCGCTCCAGCTGATAACGGGAAACACGATATCTACTGGAACGAAATATTCTGGTAGATAATGGACTAATAGAATATAAAAGAATAAATATTTAAATAATATTAATTGACTATATTCTAATATTCTATTTCTTTATGATCCATAAAACATGGGAATCTTGTTATTTCCCAGGAAGGAGAATAGAGTGAAAAAAATTACTTTTATTTTTACCCTTTTGATTGCGACCTATGCGTTCAATTGCAAAGAAGAAGGGAAAACAACAATCGAGGACTCTAAGACGATTTTAGAGGGAATTTGGGTATTAGATAGCGGATGCCAACAAGATCCGACTCCAAATCCGATTGCTTGGTTGGTTATAAGCAATAACAGGAACATTATTGCTTGTTATAAAGCATCAGGAACCGTTACTAAAGGAATTATCATCAAAGGGCAACCAGAAGGAAATTACCGTTTCGATTGGCAACAAGGCCCTCCTTCAACTGCTCAGTATCCTGTTACACAATGGAATCTCCTCGGAGTAACTACTCAAGAGAATACAAGTTGCTATTCAAGAGTAAGAAATCCGGCCTATAATCCTCCGGCTTTTTGTAAATAATTCTTTTTGAAATCGAAGATTCTATATCTGGAGGAAAATATGTCCTTCCTTCCGATATAGAATTGTTCGTCCGGTGCTGAAGATTAAAGAAAGCAAAATCCTTTTCGACTTTGTAGCCTGCTTGCCTTAACAGACGGAAATTCTGCATACTATGCGATAGATCTATCAGCGGTCCATCGAAATGTTACTAATTTAGGAATGATTCATCGTTTAAATTCATTTTGTTTGGACTTTGATATCGAAGATTTTTGCGAATCATGCTCTTAATTGTCTTACTAATATATGTCTGTATCTTAAGAAAGGATTTCTCCTATTAGAAATTTCTTATTTCGAATTACTCTAGGAATTATAAATTAGAAATAATTTATTTGAGAATTTACTTCGCCGGTGCAATGACAAAAAACCTACGCCGTCCGTAGAGACTATGACTTTTCTCTCTTACTTTACCTTAAACTCATCAGACTCGGACTTAAAAAGATCAGATTTATAAATTGGCTTTCATCCGGATTTATCTTTTTCGTTCTAACATCGATGGAGGCTCCATAAAGTTTTATTGATTCCTTTTCAATTAAATCCTTGCCGAAAGAATTTATAAATTTATCAAATCCTCTTTCAGCGTTGATTTCGAACCGCCATTGAAGGTAAAAAGAACAAGGTACTCCCGCAGGACCTTTCGGGAAAATGTCCACAAACGGTTTTCCATTTTCTTTTGCCGGACGGATCGATTCACTTCATCCGCATTCTTTTTATACTAAATTCATTTTACTTTGAGTATCTAAGATTCGATTCTTCAGCGCCTCTCTTACTAAAAACAAATTACACACTGGCGAATTGCGCCTTTCGTTTCGGAGAAAGCAAGAGTCACTCCTCCTTACCCAAACTAATTCCCAAATTCCAATTTCGGAAATGTGAAATGGATTCTCTGATTGAGAGCAATGAGGCGTATAACTTTTGTTAAACGCCATTTAGCTCATTGTCTGTAATGTCTTTTCCTTCACAGTTTGGCCGAACTAAGCGCAAACGATGTGAGCGTAGCCTGTAAATTTTGTTCGCCATTGGTGTTAATTGAGGACGTCAATTGTTCAGTTGAATCCAGAATGATTCTTAACTTAGCAATTGAAATTTCGGTGTTGATGACTATTCATTTTTCCATTTAAAGAACAGGCTTTCCGTTTAATAAAGTCAGTATCGACTTGAAAGAAATGGCGATGACTTTCTGAGTGGTAAGTGTATTTCTCATCTATTTTAATAAGAAGGAGAATGACGCGAAAGCGATCTTTGTTTCGAAAATGGAAGCTGAGCGGTTCGCCGGAATTTGAACTCTTATTTTGTAAGGGACCTTCGAATGAATTTTTATAGACTATGGCCGAAGAACGGTTTCGAGTGGGTCAATGCAGTGAACCCGGATGACTACGAATATTTTCATGAGTTGAGAGGAGAACCTTTTGCCGGAGAGTGGAAGCCTATTGAGGTGCGAAGAGTAAAAGCGGACGAAAATAAGCCGGCACGCATATCGGACTTTCCCTGGCTTGGGGGCCACGCACTTATTCTACGTGACTCAGCAATTCGGGCACTTTCAACATTTCTTCTTAAGGATGGAGAGTTGCTGTCACTTGTATGTGACGACGGTACTCCGTTGTACATATTTAATTCCCGTCTTGTGGATGCGCTAAATTACGATCTTTCCTCGGTAACATATTTTCCCGGGACGAATAGAATCATGCATTTAGCCGATGTTGTGTTGATTGAAGAACGTTTGCAGACGGTGGATATTTTTCGTCTCCCTCATCGAGCAAGCCCGACCTTCGTGAGCCAGGCAGTGCGAGAGGCCGTAGTTGCGGCAGATTTAAAGGGGTTAGATTTTGAAGAGTGTTTGGTGCTAAATAGAAGTTAACTAGAAATTTCTTGACTCTTTTTTGAAGAATAGTAAGTACATGGAGACGCGCGGAATACGAAGTCGTAACGTCTTTCAGATTAAACTTAGAAACAAAAATTTCAAATTTATTTAAGTAAAATTAAATTAATTAGGCTTATATAACAATGGATGAATTTGTGGAAACTTTCAACACCTGGAACGAGATTGCAGATTTGTATGAAGAGAAATTTATGGATTTTCCTCTTTATAACGAAACGTATGATTTTTTTTGTAAAGAATTGCCTGAAAATTCTCGCGTTTTAGAATTAGGATGCGGTCCCGGAAATATCGCAAAATATATTGTCGAAAAACGGAATGATTTGATTCTTGAGGGAATAGATATAGCCTATAATATGATCAATTTGGCGAAGAAAAATAATCCTTCCTGTACTTTTTCAGTAGGAGATATTAGAAAATATGAATCTCAACACAATAAATTTAGTGGAATTATTTGCGGTTTTTGTTTACCTTATCTATCAATATTAGAAATAAAAACTCTTATACCGAAATTAAACGAATCTTTAGAAACAAATGGACTTCTATATTTAAGCTTCGTAGAAGGCGATCCAAATCATTCTGGCATAAAGAAAGGAAAGGATAACAGAATTCTTTACTTTTATTATCATGATTTAGAGACGATTTCTAATTTACACTTCGCCAACAATTTTAAAATAGAAAAGATTTTCCAAATTGATTATAAAAATAATGATAATAGCCTAGATAATCATATCGTAGTTATTTCTAAGAGCATTAAATAGAGTCGATAACCTCCTAAATATTTCGCACATTTACAAATTAAAGAGAAGGCTCTCTTTGCCGATTGAGTTTGCGATGAGCCAATTCAAAAAAAAACCCAAAATAAGGGAGAAGAAAACGCGCACTTGAAAGTAATCCAAGTGGATGATACCCAGCTCGGGGAAAGACTTGAGCGAACTCGTAAGAGGTTCAGTGGAAGAAACCCTGAACGCTCTCTTAGATGAGGAAGCAGATAAACTCTGCAAGGCCTCGAGGTTGTTTAACATATTGCCTTGAGAAACGTCTGGAATTACTGCCCGGGAATTTCGCATAACGAAAGAGACATCTCGACGTAACGTCCCGGCGCGACTGGCCGCGAGAAGTCGTAGTTAGGCGAAGTGCCCTTATTTATCTAAACCTGTAACCAGTTTAAGCCCTACTTCAACTTCATCTAATTTATTTAATTTGAGTTTTCCTGCTTTGTTAAGAAATCTTTCTTTGTCTAAAGTCACAATTTGAGAGACATTTACGACTGAGTCTTTTGATAAATTTGAATCTTTCTTGCTAATTAGAACGTTACCCGGTGCTTCCGAAAGATTCAGATTTGATGTAATTGCGATAGAAACTATTGTATTAATATTACTTTGATTAAAAGAATCATCCTGAATTATGAGAACAGGACGTTTAAACCCAGGTTCACTTCCAAAAGGAATTCCCAAATCCACCCACCAGATTTCACCACGAATCATTTTTTAAACTCTTGCGAAGCGATTCAACGGATAAATCAGTAATATTATTTTTAGTTTCTTTGGACTTGTTCTTGTAAATTTGATTCAATTTCTCAGTTACAGATTCCTTACTATGAGATTGAATAAATTCTTCTAATGCTTTTGCAAATAGTTGGCTACGTGGAATTCCAAGTTTTTTGGCTGTTTTCTCAGCAGTTTTAAATAGCTCATCAGGAATTGAAATTGCCGTTTTCATATTCTTGGTATAACTTTGGTCATACCAATGTCAACTTTAAAATAGACTGATTTTGGGTCGAAATTTAGAAAATAAGCCGACATATTGTCTTTTGGTTTCCTTCTTCAATATCAAGCTAAACTTAGGGCATTTCGCATAACGACAGAGACTTCTCGACCTTTGCGGTCCTGGAGCGTTTGTGCGCTAAGGGGTCGCGAACTTCTATTTCTGAGAATCTCTTCTTTTACTATTTAACCAAGTTCGCGAAGCGATGTGTCCAAGACCGAAGTGAGTCCCGAACGGAAACCGTGAGTGGCGAACGAAGCGGCAAGCGTAGGTTTCTCGACGTTTGCGGTTCTGAAGCGCGCTAAACGCGCGGAAGAATTGGCGCGAGGCTTGAGCTACCTTAGTCTCGTCCCGCAAGCCGAGTTACAAAGCAAATGTGCCGAAGGCCAAGCGAGGGTTGCGATAGCAATCCCGAAGCGACGCGAGAAGCCGAAGTTATACGCCGTTGCTAAACAACTAAATAGAAAGTTCTTTTTGAAGTTCTACTTCTTTTTTAAGAACTTTGTTAATGATAGAATTTAAGTCTTTACCTTTAGAAGAGGCAATTTTGGAAAAATATTCCTCGATATCATTATCAAGATATATCGGCAAATGAATATTTTTTTTGTCTTCTATAAAGAAGACGCCTTTTTTACCTTTAGAGAAGTCGTAATGTTTTTTCATTTCTTAATCTTTGCCTATTCTTTGGAGGTATTCTTTTTCTTCCAATTTATCAGCTTTTCTGGCGGAAATTATTCTTAACTTTTCTTCTTCATTATTCGTTTTGTCCACAAAAACAACTACGATTATAGTAAAATTTTCAATTTTTCCAAGAACAAGCCACCTTTCCTCATTTTCTGAATGGTTTTCATCGGAAATGTAGATTGCATCTTTATCTAAAAAGACCTTAGAGGCTTGTTTAAATGATATTTGATGCTTTTTAAGATTCGAAGCGTTTTTCTTTTCATCCCATTCAAAAAGCATTTAGATTAGAATTATTTTAGATGAAGCAGTAGTAAATCAGAATATTTTAGCCATTTTCTTTTTGGAATTAAAAGATTTTAATTTCATGGCGCCTAACGAAAGAGGCTTCTCGACGTTCGCGGTTCTGGAGCGCGCTAAACGCGCGAAAGAATTGGAACGAGGTTCGAGCGACCTTAGTCGCGGCTCGCGAACCGAGTTACAAAGCGAATGTGGCTTTAGCCCGGAGTGAGCGCGAGCAGGAACCGTGAGTCGCGAACGCAGTGAGAAGCCGAAGTTAGGCGAAGTAATCGCCTTAGATCAAAGCTAAAGCCAATTTTCTAACTTTAGCTTTGGAATCCTTTTAAATTCTTTCTCATTATTGGTAACTAAAATTCCATTGGAGCTTAGAACAACGGATGCAATTACTAAGTCATTTGGACCAATAGGGATTCCTTGAATTTCTAAATCACTTCGAACTTCAGCATAAATTTCGGATTCTATATCATTAAATCCGATAATTTCAAATGGATCGAGAAAACTTAAAACAACTTCCCTATTCTTCTTTTTACCGTTGCTTTTCAAGGCACCTAAAAGTAACTCTGCCTTTACAATCGAAGGTATTTTAATACGATTTGGATTTAACTTCCTAATATTCTTCTCAATATTTTCGCTTTTACCTTTTAAGAAATAAATACAAGTATTCGTATCTAGAAAATAATTCACAATTCTTCCCTTTTCGTATCAGAGGCAAATTTTAACCTTTTAGGTTCAGAAAACGATTCGTCTTGAATTGAGCCAAAAAGGTTAAAATACTCTTCAGGCCAACTCTTATCGAAAGAGCTTTGTATTTTCACTCTAACCCACTGGGAAATAGAAATCTTTTCTTTCTTAGCGGCGGTTTCTATCTTTTTTAAAGTATCTTGATCGAGATATAATGAGACTTGAGGCATATAGCTTATTCTCCTTATTGCAAGTATAAGCGCAAGTATATCCTTTGTCAAGACAGTAAAAGAACAAAAGCAGGTCTGAAATTTACCTTTTAAGGCTAAACTAAGCGATTATTGCGTCTAACGAAAGAGGCTTCTCGACGTTTGCGGTCCTGGAGCGCGCTAAACGCGCGAAAGGATTGTCACTCGGTTTGAGTGAGCCTTAGTGAACGGCTCGCAAACCGAAGTGACAAAGCAAATGTGCCGAAGGCCAAGCAAGGGTTGCGGAGCAATCCCGAAGCGCCGCGAGAAGCCGCAGTTAGACGACGTATTGCATTATCCTAAAGGAAGCGAAGAATTCCTAAAATGATCTTTTGGATATATGGATTTGTGAATAGCGTCCTCAGAAGTACCCGCCTTCAATAAAATCAACATCACTAAGAATATCTCTAATGTTCTATCAATTGAAGGTGATTTTTCGAAGTCCACAAGGTCGATTGCGTCCTCCGGCAATCTATGCGTATAGTAATTTCGAGTATCAACAACACGAGATACAAATTTTTGAGAATCAGTTGCAATCCATTTACTTAAAGACCAAGGCAAATCATTCATTAATTGCATCAGTCTGTTTCGTAATGATATTTCATTTCCATATTTTAAGCGACCGCGCAGAGCATCTTTTAAACTCAAAGGGATATCGGATGAAAGATGTGAAACTGCTTGTTGCAAAATTGGCAGGTGATTTTGTTTATACTTTTCTTGTTCTATATAATACTGGCTACTTGAATAAACTATTCTATGAAAATTCTCTATTGCTTGTAGAATATAGAGAAACTTTTGTTCCTTTGTTGGAAATTGGCTTATGAAAAAAAGTGAATTGATGATTTCTGCAAAGGCTGGCTTCTCCGAAATTAATAACCAGAAATTATTAATCCATTCAGGGAAATTTCCTTTAACATTATCATATTTAATAATGAAATAATAATTTATTGCTTCCTCTTGTATTGCTTGAATAGGATTTCTCAATAATTTAACCTCTTTGCCCTCTTCCGTAAATAAATTTATTTGGTTAAACCCTATTGGACAAAAACTTGATATCGAAAATATTTTACACAACGTTTCTGCCGCAGAAACGATTTTCCTAAACGAACATTTTTCCTTAAAACTACTGTATGCGATCAAAGGCAAAGAATAAGATATCGACTTGTATTCCTGTAGCGACAAATTCGGGAATGGCCGAAACTCTAAAGTAAACTTATCATTTACATTCACAATAGGTATTTCTACTTTTCGCGCCGTTACTTTTAAACTTAGATCTTCTTCAATCTCTGGTAGCAAAGGGCTATGCCCGAACCATTCATCGATACTTTTCGATGTAAAATTTGATTTCTTGAATATTTCTATGTTTTCATCAAATATATGAATGCCTAATAGTATCCACTCAGGAAAACAATGAAGATTAACATTTAAATTCATCGAATTATGATCATTCGAATTAAATATTGAATATTTACCAATGATAACTTTTACATTAATTAAAGTAATCGGTTCACCTTGCTCATTAGTAGCATGTAAAATATAATAAATCTCTTTCATTGAGTTTAAATCATCTCGGCTCCAATTTATTCCAAACAAGTTGATTTGATGAGTTTTATCATAGAACTCAAAAGTTGCGGAAAGTTTTCGTTCGGGATTTTCAATGAACCAACATTGACCTTTAATAGTTTTATTATTCATAGAGTTAAAATGCAATATGTCGTCTAACGAAAGAGGCTTCTCGACGTTCGCGTTCCCGAAGCGCTTGTGCGCAAAGGGATTGACGGAGGCTTGAGCGAACCTTAGTGAGCGGTCACAAGCCGAACGTCAAAGCGAATGTGGCTTTAGCCCGCAGTGAGTCCGAGCGGGAACCGTGAGTGACGAACGAAGCGAGAAGTCGAAGTTAGACGAAGTGCAAGCAAGGTCTCCAAATGATGACGTTCAATCTTCAAGTGATGGAATAATTAAAATACTAGACTTCCATTGTTCCGGAAAGAGATAAAAAAAATTCTTACCTAAAAGGACAAATTCAATTAGTAGTGTTTTGGTCGGGTCAGGGAATTCACCAATTACAGCAAATGTCATCTCATCATTTGGATTTATCTGCAAATTTCCATTTAACCCTTGTATATATTTGCTTGTAAGGAAATTGTTTTCATACTCATGTCGCTTCGTGCCCAATACTTTCATTTCCACAGATGTCCCCGCAATCAGATCTGAAGAAATTGGAGTATTAAAAGCTTTGGCATCGTAAATTTTTATAAAATTAGTCTTACTCGTTACTTCTGCATGAAGGTAGATTAATCGCTTACCATCGTTAAGCCTCGATTTACAATCAAGTTTGATTCCGATTCCAGTATAGAAAACCCCACTTACAAATTGATAAGTAAAGAATACTAACGCACCAAAAATTCCAATTATTTTTAAATAAGTATCAATGATGTTCGAATTAATTTTTGTTAACTCGAAAGCAAAATGTTGAAAAACCCATAAAAAAACAAGAAAAGACAGAATTACCAAGGTTAATGAGATAAAGTTTCGAAAATGAATTTTACCTTTGAAAAAATAATACGAATAAACGAGACAAACAATAAGAAATCCAATACTTAGAATATTAACAAAAATCATAAGGACCTCCTCTATTATTTAAATAGAAATTTTTCATATAAAGGTTCATAGTTTTGCGAGCATTTCGTCTAACGAAAGAGGCTTCTCGACGTTGCGTCCGCAAGCGCTTGTGCGCGACGCGGTTGGCACGAGGTTCGAGCGACCTTAGTCGCGGCTCGCGAACCGAAGTGACAAAGCAATGTGGCGGAGCCCGTAGTGAGCGCGAGCGGGAACCGTGAGTCGCGAACGCAGTGAGAAGCCGAAGTTAGGCGACGTTTTTGCCGAAGCACTAACAAATTACGCCAAGGATGGCGTTTTTAGTTTTTAATTCCTAAAATATTTAATGCTTTAGAATTGTTTTTAAGAATGAACAACATTCTCTGAGCTGGACCTTGCGGAATGTTTTTTCCCGATTCCCAAGCTTCAATTGTTTTAGCAGAGACACCTAATGCTTGAGCGAAAGTATTTTGAGTAAGATGTAAATTGGTCCTGATATTTCTAATTTCTTTACCTTTAAATGTTGGTAATTTCTGAATCTCAATAATCTGCGCTTTTACACCAGGAACTTTTTTACCTTTCGTGTATTCAATTGCTTCATTAAGTCCTTTAGAAAGACTATTAAATAGTTTGCTACTTTCTTTTTTCATGTCGTTCTCTCTTCGATTGAATTAATTCTTTTAGAGAAGTTACTAAATCCGCTAAGATCGTAAGTTCTTTCTTTGAAAGATTTTCTTTATCGTTCTTTTCAAGAAGTGTTATTAAAAATAATACTGAGAATTCTTCAATATCCAAATAAAAGACTCGAATTCCACCACTCTTACCGATTCCTTTCTTTTTCCATCGTATCTTTCTTATTCCGTTAGAACCTTTAATTACAGGACCGTATTTTGGATTTTCTAAAAGAAACTCTTGAAGTTCTTTTAACTCTTCATCTTCAAGTCCGGCTTTCTTCCAAAATAGATCGAAATCTGGAAGGTGAATGAATATTCTCTTCAATAAATCAATTAACCCTATTTAATAGGGTATTGTCAATCTCTAAATCCTTACAAAATCTTGGTTTAAATCGCCGCATGGACGCGGCGAAAGTAATCGGAGAAGCCTTGGCAAAAATGTTCGCCTAACGACAGAAGCTTGCCGACGTTGCGTCCCCGGAGCGCCTTTGCGCGAAAGGGTCGCGAACTTCTATTTCTGAAGATCCTTTCTATTACTACTTAGCCAAGTTCGCGAAGCGATGTGTCGAAGACCGAAGTGAGTCCCGAACGGGAACCGTGAGTGGCGAACGAAGCGGCAAGCGTTAGTTAGCCGCTGTTTGCCCAATCAATATCAAATTGCATCGCGGGGACTGCTGGGGGCCCAAGAAACATTGATTACAGAAATAGTAACTTTTAAACTTTAAAGTTTTTCCTGGAAGGAAAGACCAATACAGAAAAGCAATAACACTTCTTTCTTAATTTCTGGATTAGAATCAAATTAGTCTAGTAGAGAAGAACAAATCCGGAATTTCCCCTTGCCCCGCTTCGTCCCCGCGCCTTTTTCCGTCATCTCCCGGGCAAATGGCGGCTAACGAAAGAGGCTTCTCGACGTTTGCGTTCCCGAAGCGCTTGTGCGCGAAGGGATTTAAACTCAACTTGAGTGAGCCTTAGCGAACGTCTCGCAAGTTGAGTTTAAAAGCAAATGTGCCGAAGGCCGAAGTGAGTCCGAGCGGGAACCGTGAGTGACGAACGGAGCGAGAAGTCGAAGTTAGGCGACGTACCGTTTTTATAACAAAATATCTAACAGTGAAATAGTTAAATTTAGAATCATTTCTGCATCGTCAATATTATAATCTGCAGGTGCCTCGTGGACGTGTTCATTTCTTTCTGATCGTAGTCCGTGCAAAAAGTGATAATGGGGTTTTCTAATTAATTTCTCACTGTAAAGTTTTTCTATCGCTTCATTAAACGAAACAGAGTTATATTTCTTTTGTAGTATGTATTCGAGTGCCGTTGAACTCAATATAACTGTCGCTCTCGGCATATCATATAAAAATGCTGTTTGAGCTTCACGCATTAGTGATTGAAGAATTTTATCTTTAATTAAAATCTGACTCTTCTTAATTACTCGAATCTTTAAATTCTTTTTTCGAACCTCCTTAAGAAAGTTCTGAAATTGAAAATATTTCTCTCGGCTACTTAGAAATTCAAAAAAGTGATTTCTAAGCGAAAGATAATGGTTAAATTCTTCTTGATAGCTATTAAATTGTTGAAGTTTAATCTTTTCTTCATTTTTGGGTTGGGCCATTGCAACGCCAATCAATCCCCCTAATGCCATCAAGAGAATATTTTCACCTGTTTTATCTTGCGCCATAGAAATCCAGAATCCGTCTAAAACGACAATTCAGAATTGGTTTTCTCAATATTTAACAATACTTGAATTTGCGCATTGTAGTCTCTGTCAAGATCTGTTAGCAATTTCTTAGTTGTTACTTCCAAGTCGTGGTCTCGTTCCAAAGTTTCAATTTGATCCTGACTATAGCCATAATCCGGAGCATTTTGTATCAGTTGAGATAGATTAAAAATATATGAATTAATATTTTTCGGTCCATATAAATTAGAACTTATTATGTTACCTACAGTCGTTAATGTATTCAAATACAAAGAAAGAAGTTTACTTCTGTCTTCATCATTAATCGGTCTACGAAGTAATCTTTCCCGAATAATAGCTGAGGTATGATTAATATCTCCCCTGTCTACTACTGCTTGTCTAATTTCAGGTGTTGCTTTCTCAAAAAGCTGAAAATTGTATAAAAAACCGATGACTTCATTCAATCGGTCCATTATATTAACCAAAAAAGTTATATTTATCATTTTTCTCTCCTAATAATAAATTCGGTATGTCGCCTAACGAAAGAGACTTCTCGACGTTCGCGTTCCCGAAGCGCCTGTGCGCGAAGGGATTGACGGAGGCTTGAGCGAACCTTAGTGAGCGATTACAAGCCGAACGGCAAAGCGAATGTGGCGTAGCCCGAAGTGAGTCCGAGCGGGAACCGCGAGTGACGAACGAAGCGAGAAGCCGAAGTTATGCGCCGTAGAAACTTATAGCTATACAAAAACTGCATAAAGATAAAATCTCGTTTTATTCGATCGAAATATTTCTTAGCTTATTAATAATAATTTTCTTCCTTTGCTCTATAAAATTTTCATAATTATCAAAAGAATAATCATTGATAATTGGGATCGAATGCCTTTCCTTAAAAAAAGCATCTCTTGTAAGAGACCACTGATCCCAAGATGTTGAATTTTTTGAGAGATTCTCAGAATTAGTTAATAGCTGAAGATTTAATATGGTATTGAAAGTTTTAAGGTAATTATTAATTTTTAGCTCAGAATATCCCCTTTTTTTCAATTTAGTTTTAGTAAATTCTGACTTAGGAAAAATATGATCTTCATGATAAACATTATCTTTCCAATCTCTGTCTGGATACAGCAGAGATAAAACTAAATATGAATATTTAGTTTTATAGTTTATCTGAGTAATATTCTCCAGTTCGATATCGGAGAAAGAAGGCTCTTGAACCAGAGCTTTGTTTAATGCTTTGTAAGGAAAAGTTACGATATTTTGATTAGATAAAACTACTTCTCTAACTTTTCTTAAAATCGAATCAGAAGAGCTTCCAAAGCTTCCTTTGATTAAACTGAGAATAAGCCATTTCTGAATAATATTTTGCATTTTTACATCCAAAATATTTGTGGATAAATGATAGTTTAATTTATTGTTTTTGCTGATATAAAGAGCAATAGGCAATAAAACTCCTGAAGAAGTTAGATTATTTCTAGAAAAGCCAAATTTCGAAACAAGATGGATAGTCTGATTAATTGTACTTTTAATATTTTCCCAATTCTTTTCAATCTTTTCCAAGTTCGCCTTGGTAAAGTTTTTCACTTTATACTGAATCAATAATTCTTCTGTGAGAAATAATGATCCCTTTAATACAAAATCTTTATCAAAATTATATCCATCCCCGATCGAGTTAATATCATCTGTGAAATTATACAATTCATCGCGAGCGTTAAGCTCACTCCATTTAGCTGTAGCCGTCGAAAGAAGTATATCGGAGTAATCTAATTTTTTTCCGCCAGTATTAGCTCTAATAAAGACTTCAACAACCTTGTCATAATCTTGAGATTTTTCCTCATAAAAGTTTATGAGCTTATATGTATGAATTCTCGAGTGGAGTTGGCCTATCAATTTTTTAGCATTGGTTTTCTTGCTATCACCAAAGGTCATTAATAAACTATCTATATCATTTTTTGCATCTTCCGCATCAAGAAAATCCAGTATTCTACCTACAGGATACCAGAGCTCATTATTATCTCCAGCTTCATTTTCGCGAAATTGAAATTGGTAAGTTAGTTCATCGGGGTTTTCCTCATCTCTTTTAGGTTCCTTAAGAATATTCAGATATAAAAATTCTTTTCGCTTTCTATAATAGAAGTATGTATATGAACCTTTTAACCCAATGAATAATGATGTTAATCTCTGCTGACCATCTAAAACAAGAAAAATATCCTTATTAATTCCGGACAAGTCAGCTTCTTGATTATGTGGATTCTCAAAGTCAAAGTCAGTGATAAATCTGTATGTAATCCAATCCTTTTTATTTTCTTCCTTTATCTTCCAAAAAAGGAAAGAGCTAATTGGATAATCGCTCATTATTGAGTCAAAGAGCCTTTCTATCATTGCAATATCCCAAACATATTCTCGTTGAATCGCTGGCAAATACAGGTCCCGATTTATATTCTCAATTACAATATCTCTTATACATTTTGATTCGTAAGTCATAATTAACCTCTTGGTAGATATCTGTTTTGTATTTGATTGAAATAAGTGCGATTATACAAGTTTCTATGGCGCATAACGAAAGAGGCTTCTCGACGTTGCGTCCGCAAGCGCTTGTGCGCGACGCGGTTGGCACGAGGTTCGAGGCGCCTTAGCGCCGACTCGCGAACCGAAGTGACAAAGCAATGTGCCGAAGGCCGGAGTGAGCGCGAGCGGGAACCGTGAGTCGCGAACGCAGTGAGAAGCCGTAGTTATGCGACGTGCACTGTGTTTACTATTTTTCCTGCAGTCCAAAGTAAAAAATCCAGTTTCTTTGCATTGGATATTTTACCAAATTTTTCATATTTATCATCAAATTCATTCAATAGTCCATAGGAAGTGTCTCTATCAAAAAAGAATGAATAAAAATCATTTAAGTCATTATAAAATTTATTGTAAATATGAGCCTTTTTATTCCAATCTCTCTCTTGATAAGGTGGTTTAAAGGAAAATACTTTTGCAACTCGACTATCATAAATAGGCTTATTATTATCTAATGTGTGCATCAATTTCGTTATAAATGAAAATTGAAAACTTTCAGATTTATCAAAAGATTCAATTATATCTTCAAGACATGGAACTTGTTGATAATCACGATACTTTTCCATGGTTCTAAAATAATTTTCCTTAAAATCTTGTGATATTTTCGCAGCATTCAACCCATAAAAGGAACTAAACATAAATCTAAACACATGATTTTCAGATATATTTGAATTTTTAAATGCATCCTTTATAAAGTTGTAAACTATAATTGATTCAATATTTATATTATTGAATACTTTTTCGCGATTAAAATAAAGCTTCGAGAATATATCTGTAAAATCTGATTTCATATTAAATCATTATTCGTCATATGAAGGCAAAAAGCGACCAATTTTAGCTTTGAGTTCAAACTAAAATCTATCCTTTAATTTTATAAATAAAAAAGTCGATCTAAATCTGTATAAAAATTTGACCTAAGTGCATGTCGCATAACGAAAGAGACTTCTCGACGTTGCGGCCGCAAGCGCTTGTGCGCGACGCGGTTGGAACGAGGTTCGAGCGCCCTTAGGCGCGTCTCGCGAACCGAAGTGACAAAGCAATGTGGCTTTAGCCCGGAGTGAGTCCGAGCGGGAACCGTGAGTGACGAACGGAGCGAGAAGTCGAAGTTAGGCGACGTTATGAATTTGCTCTAA
>NZ_QHCT01000003.1:500000-623593 GCF_003545885.1 Leptospira stimsonii | reverse complement strand
CCGGGGTGTTAGGTCACGCTACTTTTTCTGGTTTCAAAGACTGATAAAAGCTCGGTAAGAAATTGCCGGGCTTTTTTTGTTTTTAGGGGAAGGATCCGGGGTTATTTCTCAGCTTCGCTGAAAGCCAAACCCTTTCGCTTCGCGGTGTTTGGCAATCTCGCTCCCTATGGGTCGCTCTCTTTTACGACTTCGTCGTAAACCAAACACAATCGCTTCGCGGTGTTTAGCAATCTCGCTCCCTATGGGTCGCTCTCTTTTACGACTTCGTCGTAAACCAAACACAATCGCTTCGCGGTGTTTAGCAATCTCGCTCCCTATGGGTCGCTCTCTTTTACGACTTCGTCGTAAACCAAACACAATCGCTTCGCGGTGTTTAGCAATCTCGCTCCCTATGGGTCGCTCTCTTTTACGACTTCGTCGTAAACCAAACACAATCGCTTCGCGGTGTTTAGCAATCTCGCTCCCTATGGGTCGCTCTCTTTTACGACTTCGTCGTAAACCAAACACAATCGCTTCGCGGTGTTTAGCAATCTCGCTCCCTATGGGTCGCTCGATTGGTCACTTCTTTTTCTCATTTCAAAGTCTGATAGAAGCTCGGTAAGAAATTACCGGGCTTTTTTTGTTTTGGATGAGGAGAACGATCAGAAACGGTTCGATTTTTGCGAATTTTTGTCGGAATTCCGACGGTGCGAAAGGTAAGATTTACTCGCAGAATCTGTGTCATCAAATCAGAAAAGTTTGTTCGGTTCTTTCTGAACCATTCAGCACTTCCATTCGACAAAGCGACGTTAGAGGGCAGGTGCTCGAGGTCGCTATGGTAGGCTTTGTTTTTTTTAAAGTTGAGTAGGAATTACGACTGATGAAATTTCCCGGTGTCGGTATGCTTTGAGAAAAAGTTTTGGATACAATCGTGAAAATGAAAGATTCCCGGTTCAAAAGAACTTGGGTAAATAAAACCATCCCTGCTTAACCCTGCTTGAATTTCCTCCGCAAGAATTATATCTTCCGAGATCGTTCTATAAAAGAACTCCGCGTTATATTCCCAATGCCGTTTCATTCTTTCTGTTTTTGCTTTTTGAGGAATCATGACCGCTTGTGTACAGAGGGTTCTTTCTTTTGAAATCGGTTGAAAGTGAATCATCGCAAAATGATCTCGAAAGATGACAAGAATCGTAGATGGGAAGAGGAAGTAGCTGATGATCAGATCCTTTCTCGTGGGAGCGGACGTTTCCGCAAAGGTTCGATTTGGAATCAGAACCCTGCTGTGCTCTCCGATCGGATCGAAGATGGAAGCATTTTTCGGAATCACTAAAGCAACGGAATTTTTATGAACGGTTGAAATATGATACGATTCAAGAAAAATCTCGACCCCAACTTTCCAATTATAATTTCCTTCCGTTGTTTTGATCTCATAGGGAACATACGAGTCGAATGCAAAACGTTTAAGTTCTTCAAAAACGGGTTCCAAGTGCTCCAGTGCATTCCTCTGAAGACCGACGAACAAAATTCCAGCGAAACTTCGAATCGCTACTTCCTGAAGACCTCTTTCCGGAACCTTACAATCCGTTGTGAGCAATTTACCGTCGAGTGAGTAGGTCCAGCTATGATAAGGGCAGACCACTTTTTTCAGAGGTTTTTCCCGTCTCACGGAAACCAATCTTGTTCCTCTATGTATGCAGGAATTATAATATGCACGAAGAATATTGTCTTCATCCTTCAAGATGAGTAAATCTCTATCTCGAATCTTACGAAGAAGATGATCACCCGGAGATGAAATTTGATTCTGAAAGCCAGCAAAGGCCGCCCTATTTTCCAGAAGAATTAGATCCGCAGAATAAGCTTCCTCGTTCGTATAGAAATCCGTTTTTTGGAGTGGTCTATTTTCCGCTCGGAGTGACTCGATACTCGAAATTTCAGGCATTCCATTCTTACTCTGTTTGAAAATTCTTTCCAGAACTTCTTCGGAAAAGGGTAAAGACTTCGGTCGGGTCGATTCTACAGTTTCTTTTTCGAACATCAAAGGAATCCTAATTTATTAGAATAGAAATAAGAAAATACGAATAAAATAACATTCTACTATTCTAAACTTGACTTCATTATTCTGAAATTGTGACATTTTGAACGAAGACTCCTTTTCTTCGGTCCGAGTTCTTTTTTTGGGAATGGAATTATAAATGAGAGCGGGTGGTTGAAATCAAAAACGGTTTTCCAGATTAGGAAAACCGTTTTGAAGGAGAAAAAATCAAAAGGATTGAAAAATCGCCTTGTTTGGATTGGGAGAATCGAACCCTTCCTGAGTGCACGTTTGTTCCGCGTAACCCGGATCAAATCCGAAACCATCGATAGAATAATAACTCCTCGTCGTCAACCCGGAAGCGGATGGGAAGGTACAACGTCCAGTTCGACTCGTCGCGATGTAGGCCGCGTTCACGCTATTGCAACCGGAAGAGGTGGTGGCCGTTGTCCCGGTTCCCATAAAATCGTAACACCTCCTCTGGCTGTCGATTTCATTCAACGTGGAGGTGGGAGTGATTTGTCCGTTCGCGATATGAGTTTTAAAATTTGTCGCAAAGGCACCGGAAACAAATTTTATCTGAACGATGTATGTTCCCGCCGCTAAATTGATTTTTTCAAATTCAGGATCCGTTCCCGTCGCGAGCATGGTTGAGGCAAAAGTTGGAGACGTACAATAGTACAAATCCGGCTTTGCCCCTTTGTAATCGAAACTATTCACGATGTGATCTCCCGCGGATGGAGCAAAAAAAGAATAAAAACTACTCAACGTCGTCCTTGGAAGAAACCCTCCCGATCAGAGGATTTGGTTCATTGAGAGCAATCACCGGTGAGAGGCTATATCGAATCGTTTTTGAAAATATGTTCTCGCCCGATTTCGTAATTGTGATTGGTACGGTCGAATTTTCGGAAACACCCGAAAGTGAATTCATCTGGAATGTGAGAGTATTAAAATTTAGTAAATTGATACCCGCCGCGCTGACTCCGTTGATCGTTACCGAATACTGAGAAGTTGTCCCTGAAAAGTCGCTTCCGGTAATCGTAGTCGTACTTCCAGGGATTCCGAGTTCCGGGTAAAAGTCGGCGACATTTTCCAAATTGAAAACGGTAAACAGCAGAAGAAATGTGTCTGTATCATCCTAAGAGCCGCCTTTTTTACAATCGGAAAGAAAAATTAAAAGGATCACCGTCGGAATCAATGCGACTATTTTTTCATTCGAAGAACCCTCGTGAAAAATCAACCTATCTTGTCGATACTTACCTTTCTGTGTAGTAGAATCAATGTTGAGAGTGAATCTCGGGAATTACGTAGAAATTTTGAAAGACTCCGCGTTGGTACGGATCGTAAATTGAAGTCGTTTTCCATTTTCAAAAAAAGGCATTGATCGAAGAGATTCTCATTCGCTTCTCATTTTGAAGACGGCATTGTTGCAAGAAAAACTTACCTTTTTTGGAATCAGACATAGCATCAAATTCTTATGGTTGCTTTGATAGGCATCGACGAAATATTGAGTGGTGTGTTCGACGGCGTGCAGACCGGCCCACTCGTGGAGATTAACGTTTTGGTTGTTTTCGATCGGATTCCCTCCGCGAAGGGTTTTTTCTGAATCCTTATTGAGGCAGAGATGAGTCGCAAAGGGTTGAAACGTTTTCATTTCATCAAACGAAAGGTCTAAACATTCCACTGCTTCTTCTTCGTGATGAATGACCGGCGAAAGGTCGTAATAGCCGGTCTGTATCTCGGGTCTGGTTAATAGAAGCCAAGGTTCTTCCAAAGGAGCGAGCGAAGATTGATTCGGATGATTCTCTGCCCAGTTGCTGTGCGCATAAAAATCTTGAATGATATGCGTAGCGTGTCCCAAATATCGCATCGAGTCCGTAAAGAGCGCCGCCTTTTCCGATTTTGATTTTAGATTTCTCAGTTCGATTCCGCATCCAAAAATATTATTGTTATCGCAGTGAAATTCTTCTTCGTTCATGAGGTCCGAATCCGAACGAAGATTTCCTTGAAGGATCATCTCTTGGCAATCGACCCGGATTTCGTAACCGGTCTTTTCCGTAAAATCTCGAAACGATTCCTTTAAAATCCGAACATGATTGAAGGAGCCTGCCGGACCAAAGGCGTTGAGGGAGAATGAAGGAAAGATATCCAATAAAAGAAATGCAAGCGGAGCAAATCCCGCAAAAGAAGTAATCTGTTTCATAGTAAGTAAGTAATTACTTATTAGACCTGGTATTTTTTTGAGGTTCGAAAAAATGAAAAAAAATCGGAATATTACGAGGGGGTGAAGGAAGCGAAATCCAATGTAAGAGGAGGTATTTTGATAAGCGAAATCGAAAAGAGAAAGAATGATTTCCTAAGACCGAAATCGGTTTTAGGCGAGGTTCGTTTATGGATTGGAATTCGAATCCGGAATTTTACTGCCTAAAAACTCTGTGAGATCGATCAATCCCTTGATAAATTTTAAATTATATCGACTTTCATAGAGCAGAAAAATGCTCGCAATAAA
The DNA here is from genome assembly GCF_003545885.1 of Leptospira stimsonii. Classification (NCBI taxonomy): domain Bacteria; kingdom Pseudomonadati; phylum Spirochaetota; class Leptospiria; order Leptospirales; family Leptospiraceae; genus Leptospira; species Leptospira stimsonii. Next base: position 619,070 of record NZ_QHCT01000003.1, on the reverse strand, counting down.
GAGAGAAACACCGCCGAAAAGAGCCATCAGAGTCGCAAACCATGAAAAATCAGGAAATAAAGCCCGGGAGAACGCAAACCCTAAGCTAGAAAGAACAAAAAGAGAAGTGGCGGTATAAAGAAATGCCATCGATCTTTGGATCAGGACGGCGCGGATTCTTTGAATTTTAAGCTGAACTTTGAGATTTTCCATTCTTTCCGATGGATAGGTCAGCTTCCCCGCAAGAACTCCTTCCACTTCCGCCTTGAGAAGATTGACTCGGTCAAAAATTCGACCCAAACGATTCGCGGTTGAAAAAATAAGACTGGCACAGGCGGTGATCATCACTGCGGGCGTGATCATTCCTGTCAGGATGCTCGTGTTGGATAGAGATTCAAAGAACACGAGCAATGCTTGTTTTGCTCTGCTATTTTGTCGATAAGAATTGGTTTTCCAGTTCGCCACTTCTTTGGAGTGAAAGAACAAATTCGAATCCTAGTCTTTGTCAATCGATCGGCGGATTCTTCTTTGAACTTGGCATCTTGTCGACGTTAGGTGATGGCTTTGGTTTTTGCGACCGTTTTGAATATTAGAATGATTCGAGATAATTCCTTTTTACATAGAATTTATGCGATTGGCGGATTCTTTTTGCCCACCTCGTTTCGACTCGATCGATCTCCATTTTTTTTAGCGGAGGAGAAGATTCTCTCTTTTCGATCTATTCGTTTGTTAAAATGAATTCTTTGATTGGAAAATGTATGTTGGAGCGGGAATAGGCGAGGAATTCGGTAATGTTTTTTATAAAACCGTATATTCTCTTTTGAACGAATGGAAAGACATTTTTGCGCGGTGATTTTGAGGTTATTTTTCTCCCGTGTGGGAAAAAAACTTGATTTGTAGGAGCTTTCAAAAAATAAACAAGTAAGCAATTGCTTACTACAAAAAAGTTCGGGAAAAACTTCCGGTCCATATCGGAAGAAACATAAAAATCTTTTGCTCAAGTTTTCCGATTCAGAACGGGGTGTTTTCTTGCTTTCAATGATCAAAAAGAAATGGAACGGTTTCGTTTCCGATTTCCAATTTAATATCGTTTCGATTTTTATCTTACCTTCCATCATTCTTCTAACGGATGTGATTCTTCGTTGGAAAATCGTAAGTCAGATGGAAAGGCTACAATGGTCTTATTATCTACTTTCCTTTTTTTACTCGATCTTGATCTACTCGTTCCTTCTGCTGTCATTGAATCTTTTACTTTCCTTTTCTAAAAAGGGATACTGGGCATTTCTTACTTACGTCAGTTTAGCATATTCGATCTGTCTCGTGGGTTCTTACGGTTATTATTTGTATTCCGGTATCATGCCGAACTTTTTCGTTTTCTCCTATATTTTTCAAGAACCGTTTAACAGTTGGACCATCTTTAAGGGAGGACTTACGATCTGGAGTTTTATTGGCTTTATTCTACTTTTTTTATTTCTCTTCGTTACACTGAAAGTAGCTTCTTCGTTTCCGAGACCCTCTCGTTTTCTAAAAAGTCGATTTCTTTCTCTGAGTTTTGCCATCCTTCTTTTCGCCGCATTCTTTCATAATAACACTCGCTTTAACGATCAGATCTACGTTTCGGATACAAATTCCATTTCGTTTATCAATCGGAATATTTATAATATTCTAACCGGAGACAGGTTGGGCTCCGCTGGGTTGCAGTCTCGAAATAAACCGATTCTCAATCGAAGTTCGAATCCTCCGAAAATGAATATTCTCATCATACTAAGCGAAAGTCTTCGCAGAAAAAGTATGAGCCTTTACGGATATGAAAGAGATACTACCCCTTTTCTCAATCATTGGTCTAAGAATCCGAACGACGGCTCGGTAGTCGTATTCAAGAAAGCGTTTTCAAATTCGAGCTCCACTTTGATTTCGGTTCCAAGTTTGTTATCGGGAGTGTCTCCGATTCAACCCGTTTCTTTGACGCACAGCGCTCCCTTATTTTGGGAATACGGACAGGCCGCCGGTCTTTCCACGTTTTACATTTCCAGTCATAGTTTTCGTTGGAATAATTTCTCGGGTTTTTTTAAGAACGCCGGGATCGATTTTCTGTGGAATAAGGAAATCAGCGGTCACAACGTTTTTAACGATATCGGAATCGACGACCGCAAGACGGTGGAAGAGTTCGAACGTCACGTGAAAGGGCTGAAGGAAAAGAATCAAAACTTTGCAGGCGTTCTTCATCTCAATACAAACCACTTTCCGTACATCATTCCGGAAGAATCGATCGTATTTCCGATCGGAAAGGACGCATTTGCTCCGTATGACAATTCCGTCCGCTATTTGGATCAACTTCTCGAAAGTGTTTTTCGTTTTTTACAAAAAGAGAATTTATCAAAAGATACCCTGGTGATCTTTACTTCCGATCACGGAGAAGGCATTTTCGAACACGATTATATCGGTCATATCGAAAGCAATCACATCGAGACCGTAGCGATTCCGATGTTGTTCTATATTCCAAATCCGTTAAAGAATCGGATTCCCTTGGATCGACTTAGGAACAATGTGGAACGGAACGTTTCGAATACGGATTTGATTCCTACGGTTGCAGATATATTAGGGGTTTCTAATCAATTAGAAGTGAAGAATTATCTCTCCAAGCTGGAAGGTCGTTCCCTTTTTTCCAACATCCCGGATGATCGTCGTATTTTTATCGCGAACAATAACGAAACCTCCCTCTACAGAGTCGGTATGAGTTATATTCAAGGAAATCTGCACTATATGCTTCGTCTGAACGCGTTTCCTCCCGATGAAGAAGCCTACGACATTCAAGTTGATCCGAATGAGAAAAAGAATCTTTGGCCGTCCCTGGATTTAAAAAGAAAAAGAGAGATCCGAAAACAATTGGACGGTTGTAGTCTTTGCCAGGACTTATATTCCACTTCCGGAATTCAATTTTGATCTGAGGCAAAAAGTTATTCTCTTTTTTGAATATAACGAAATCGAAAACCTCGGACGAATTCAATCTTCGTCCGTCGATTTTTTTATTTCTAAGTCTGTTCCGACAAACCTGCTTCCCCCGAAAAATAGATTGCTACGGACTTAAAGTCCGTTTTCAGGTATAACGGGGGAACTTGCAACTTTTTGTGATCCTAAGGTTTGTTTAACTGGATCAACTCGGTTTCAGAAGGAAAGACGATATTCTTATTCAATAAATCATAGCTGAGATTGAGATAGGCTTTTGCCTTTTTGCTCATCTCTTCGCAAACGGACGGGTCCTTTTCGCAGAAATTATTTTTTTCACGAGGTGGGACGATATTGTATGAAAGGTCTTCTATTCCGTCAAAAAATCTCAGATAGAAGTGTTCGTTTTCGATCCAGCCAAAGAGGTTTCCATAAGCGAAGTAGGCTGTTTGAGTTCTTCCCGGGGCTAAAAGATTTCTTCCCATCGCGGAGAAAGCCGCTTTTTTCCCGACGAGGCCGAGAATTGTGGGAATCACATCCAATTGTGAAGCTATGGTTTCGTCTAACGCGGGTGCGATTCTTCCGGGAGCGTAGATGAGAAAGGGTACGTTTCTATCTTCGTAATAATCAAGATATCTGTGATGTGTGTGGTCGGCGACAAAAACGAAAATTGTATTCTTGAAATAGCCGGATTTTTCCGCTTGCGTGATGAAGTTGTGAACCGCCCAGTCTGCGTAGTTGTAAACGTTTAGGAAATCGTAATCCCTTGTTTTCGGACCGAAGATTCTAAATTTTTCCGATGGAGTTCGATAAGGGTAATGGGTCGTAAGTGTCAGAGCCAATCCTAGGATCGGTTTTTTCGAGGCGGAAATACGTTCATGCAATAATTGTAATACATCCGCGTCGTCGTATCCCCAAGCGCCGAGTTTGAACCGTCCCAATTTTGAGATTTCTTTTTCCCCCATAACCGTGTCAAATCCCCAATGCGGCATGAGTGTACTTTTGTTATCAAAACTGAGATCCCCTCCCGTTACAAAAAAAGTATCGTATCCCATTCTTTTGAAGATGCTTCCGATTCCGGAGAAATTTCCAAGAACCTGGTGTGTTCGAACCACGGTCAATCCTGGACGATCTGGGATTCCGGTTAAAATCGACATCATTCCGTTAGTCGTTCTTCCTCCCGACGCGATAAATCGATTGTAGAATCTTCCTTTTTTTAAGAGTTGATTGAAGTGGGGCGCTACTTCCTTTCCTTCTACGAGTCCGTCCGAAATCGGGCGAATGAATTTTCCGGTCCAGTTTTCGAGCATAATCAAAACGATGTTAGGCGGAGTTCCAGGATTGGTTTCTTTTTGAACCCGTAAGATCGGATACTTTTCGCTTACGAATTCCGCTCCTGGATATTCGATTTCCTTTCGAACGATCGTAACCGCTTCTCCCATTTCCAATTTTAAGAATTTTGGAATGGACTGACTTTTCAAATCCATGATCGAAGTGAAAACTCCGTTTAACGCGATATTGTTGACGAAGTTGTTTCCCGATACGATGGCATTCGTCGCACGAATCGGAGATTCTTGAATTCCGCCTCTGACTGCGATAATCGTAAGGATCAAAACGATTCCTAAATGAGCTCCGTAGGTTTTCCAAGATTCTCTTTTGTATTCGTATGGATTGTATTTTAGAAAAAGCCAGGTCGAGACTGGAAGGAAAATCAGCAAGAATCCGATTCCGATGATAAACGTAGTCGTATTCTGTTCCAAGGCGGACTTTAAAATCACACCCAGGTCTTTTCCGATAAATACGAATCCTTCGTAACCGATGTGTTTGTTTGCGTTTTCGAAGTATATGATATCGGCGATCAAATGTGCAATCATCCAGATCCCCAAAAGGATCGGAGTATATCCCCAAAAAAACCGATAGGCTTTGAAACGATTCAAGTAAGGAAGAACGGATAAGAATGCGAATACCCCGAGGGTCATGCCGATTACTGCGAGATCGAATCGAAATCCCAAAAGAAACGCGATTGCAATTTCGTCTAACGGAACTCCGTGTAGACGATACCAATATACCGAAAGAAACGCGATCTTGTATAAGAGTAAAATGACGGCGAAGTAGACTACGTAACTGAAAATCAATTTGAGATGAGTTGGTATTCTTTGAAACATTCTGGCTCTTTCTAATTTATTCTGGGACTGATCGGATCGAAGGACGTTTCCTCAGGTCAAACCCGATTCTTATAATAAGCCGGAACGGAGGCAGACGCTCAAGTCAAAAACAAAAGAAATCGAACGCGGATCCAGATGAATCCGGTTACAAAATGGAAACGAAGGTTTCGTTTTGTCCCTTTGTCGATTCGATTCTCCGTATGTATATCGTTTCGAATTCGAGTGAAATTTCAGTTCGCTAACGGTTTCACTACGGATTTCCTCATTTTATTTTTTTGGAAATGGTTGAAGATTCTTCTTTCCTCGCTTGACAAAAGAGCTGTCCTGATTAAAATGAGTGAGTAATCACTCACCATGGAAGAAATCAAAGAAAGCATTGAGCTGGATCCGAGTTGGCCAGAGGGTCAAAAAAAGATATTTTTGGCGGCGATGGAGATCTTTGCTCAGAAAGGTTTTTCCGCTACGACGACGGGAGAAATCGCAAAGAAGGCTGGAGTCGCCGAAGGGCTGATCTTCAAACACTTTAAGAGCAAGAAGGAACTCCTTCTTAGCCTTGCAATGCCGATTATGGAAGGTTTTATCGCTCCTCTTACCTTAAAACGGATGAAGGTGATTTTCTCCCAAGAGTTTAACACTTTAGAAGAATTCCTACAGGCGGTCTTTGAAGAGAGAATCTCCTTTATACGAAAGAATCGAAATTTGATCCGAATCATTGTGCAGGAAGCGTTGATCTCGATCGAAATTCGTGCGATCTTAGAAAGAGTTTTCAAACAAAGGCTCGCCCCTTTGATCATAGAACGCCTACAGTCGTTTCAAGAACGAGGGATGATTCGGGACATTCCGATCCTTTCCGCGTTTCGACTCGTGGCTACAAATCTTGCCGGCTATATTCTTCTGACAGAGATATTCTTTCAACCCGGTGAGGACTGGGATGGAGAAGCCGAAATCAAACGAACCATAGAGTTTGTCGCAAGTGGTCTCGCCCCTAAAAAAATAGAATCTCCGGTTGCAAAACGCCAAGCGAAGAAAAAGAGAACGTTCCCTAAAGCTACAAAGGGGAAAAAAAAGTAAGCTGGAGTCAGTCATATGAACGTCGTAGTCAACACACTTAAATCATTATTCAGAATTTATAAGTCCTTGCGACTTCCTTATCGGATTCTTTACACGGCTCTTCCGATACTCGTGATTCTTGTGATTCTACAATTTAGAAACAAACCGAAGGCGGATGACTTTGCCATCTCCGGGCCGATCTCCGAAAAAGCTTACGGCTTGGGAACGGTTCATTCTTTGGATACGTTTCGTTTCCGAGTTGGAGTGCCGACGAAGGTTACTAAGGTTTTCGTTCTGGAAGGAGACGAAGTGTTTCCCGGTCAGAGCCTTTTGCAATTGGAAGGTCTCGCGACCGTTCGCTCTCCGATTCACGGAATCGTTTCCGATGTCGGTTATCATGAAGGAGAGGTTGCGTTCCAGTCGATGCAGGCCGTCGAAGTGTTGGGTGTGGGTTCGAAGTATCTGGTCGTCGCCCTCGATGAGCAGATTCTACTTTCCGTAAAAAAAGGACAAACCGCGCTCATACGCTTTGAAGGCAAACCGAATGAAGTCGTTTCCGGAAAAGTGCAAGGAACTTTTTCTCACGCAGGTCAATTTTTTGCAAGAATCGAGGCCTTCCGCTTTCCGGAGGGTGTTCTTCCCGGGATGACCGCAGACGTCGCGATCGAAGTCGGTAAACGGGATAGCGCCGTATTGGTTCCTCGGAAATACGAAAAGAAACAGAGAATTATAATATTCAGAAATGGTAAATCTTCGGCGGTCTCCTTTGTTCCGGGACTCAGATCGGAAAAGTTTATAGAAGTCAAAGAAGGCGATATTCAACCGGGAGATTTACTCTCCGAGGCGCCCTGATGTTGTTCATAGCGCTCAGGCAGATGCTCGTTAGGGGAAAGCAGACCCTGACGACACTTTCCGGGATCGTTCTAGGAACGGCGGCCTTTATCATCATATCCGGAGTTCTCTTGGGATTTCGAGGATATCTCATCGATCAATTGATCAACGCCGATTGCCATGTTCGGATTTCTCCCAGACAAGAGATCATTCAGGCGAATTCCATGGACGATTTATTTCCGAATGAGAACGTGTTCTGGCTTTCTCCTCCCTCCGGCAAGCGCGGGTCGAATCATTTGAACCAGGCGAGTCTCTGGTATGAACGACTTGATAGGGACCCAGCCGTCGAAGCGTATTCTCCTCAAGTAAGCGGACGAATCTTTTTATACTCCGGTTCCAATCAGGAAGCTGGAAAGATCATAGGAATCATTCCGTCGAGACAGATTCAAATCACTCCGCTCGCGGAATACATTACAGAAGGAAGTGTGGAATCCCTCGCGGCAGGAAATCGACTGATTTTGGGGGACGGCCTCGCGAAACTTTTAGGTTTGGGCCTGAACAAAACGGTCTGGATCACGGCTGGCCTTCAAGAAAGAACTCCGTTTCGTATTTCCGGAATCTTTCGATCCGGAAACAAAGCTTTGGACGATAGTATCGCCTATGGACTGTTATCCGAAGTCCAACAGTTGACCGGTCAGTCCGGAATGATTACGGACATCGCAGTGCGTTTGAAGGACGTAAACCAATCTATGCAGAAGGCCGAGGAATGGAAGAAACTCGGGGACGAAAAAATTCTAAGTTGGCAGGAAGCGAATTCGAGTTTTTTCGCGATCTTCAAACTGCAAGACGCGATCCGATATTCCATGACCGCCGCGATTCTGGTAGTCGCCGGATTTGGAATATATAATATTTTGAATGTGATTATCAATCAGAAAAAAAGGGAGATCGCGATTCTTCGTTCCATAGGGTTTCGACCGAAAGAGGTCTTGATGATTTTTTTGATGCAAGGGGTGATTCTCGGAGTGGTGGGAGGAATCATCGGACTGATCGTCGGATTCTTAATTTGTTTGAGAATCGAATCCCTTCCTTTTACGAATCCTTTGTTTTCGGCGGGAGCGAGTTCGATGGTGGTTTCGTTCGCGCCTTCGATTTATTTTCAGGCGTTCTTACAATCGATGGTCGCTACATTAATCGCGAGTTGGATTCCTGCCAGGTCGGCCGGTAAACTTTCCCCGATCGAAATCATACGAGGAGAATAGAATGCAGACCGCTGTTCAAAATGGAATCTCCGTTTTTAATCTTCAAAAAACGTTCGGAAGCACGGAAATCATCAAGGGTGTGAGTTTGGATATTGAAGAGGGAGACTACGTTTCTCTTACGGGAAAGTCCGGTTCGGGAAAGAGTACTCTTCTATATATGATCAGTTCTTTGGATCCTCCGAGTCTGGGTGCGATTCATATCGACGGCAAAGATATCTATCGAATGGACGAAGAGGAAATTCACGAGTTTCGAAACAAAAGAATGGGTTTTATCTTTCAGTTTCACTATCTTCTTCCGGAGTTTACGGCTTTGGAAAACGTTTTGATGCCCGCGAGAAAGGCGGGACTATTGAACGAACGTCAAAGTTATGCGGAACATCTCTTGGAAGAATTCGATCTCAAGGACAGAATGAACTACAGAATCAATCGTCTTTCCGGGGGCCAGGCTCAGAGGGTTGCGATAGCAAGGGCGCTCGTGATGAATCCTAAGTATATCTTCGCAGACGAACCGACGGGCGCCCTCGATTCCGCCAACACCAAAGTGGTGATGAATATTCTCGCAAAGGTCAATCGGGAGATCAATACGACCATCGTCGTGGTCACACACGACCCGGATTTCGCCGCAAAGACCAAAAGACAGATTCATCTGGTGGACGGAAGGATCGTATCTGGTAAGGAATGGGAAACGATTCAGAAGGTATCGAAAGCAAGCCGCTGATTATTTGAATTTGAGAAAGTTTTGAGATAGGCCGTACGGACGCGATATTAAATTCTACTTCCATGCTATGGAAGTTTCCTAAATTTAAGTCGGGTCAGCTGAGGAGATGGGAATATCTGCTCCCAACGGGATCCGCGAAGGAAACCGAACAAACCGCGAAGAGGATCATCAGCGATTCTTATCTTCCGAAAATGTCGACACCGTTTCTCAAAGTTCTCCCTGGGAAAATTTTACTCGAGAATGCTAACTTTCGTCAGGCACTCGAACTCTTGGTAAGAATTCCTTGGGTTCGGGACTTCCGACTCAATCTGGGGATGTATCCTCTCAAACGTTCTTTTGATTTTAAGGAATTCGAAAACTCGTTACGGAAATCCGAGATTCTTCCTGATGATTGGGATCTTCAGTTTCATCCTCAAGTCAAAGGTGCAACCGAATGGACCCCGGAAGATCTGAGAAGGCTCTGGGAAACGGAACACACGAACCCCGCAAGCGGGAAGAGAACGACCGAACTCAGCGCGATGATCATGGACGACGAGATCGTGATGAACGTAAGTCTTGCAGGCGAACCGCTGAATCAAAGGGGAAAGTTTAAACCTCTTTCCAAGTCCGCACCCATCCGGGAAGACCTCGCAAGATTTTTGATCCAGAGAATGCACAAGATTCTTCCCAATCCCGATGCCGTTTTTGTTCCGTTTGCAGGAACGGGAACCCTGATTCGAGAGTCGGTGGATTCGATTTTTGGAGTCGGCTTTCCACATTATCAGAGAACTTTTTTGTTTCAGGACATGGGAGAATTTCCGGAGTCCACTTGGGACTTTCTGAAGAAAAAAACTCTTAAACCCCCAGGTAAGAATCCGATCGCAGTTTGGTGGAACGAACTCAACGAAGAGACGTTTCAATACACGTGCAAGAGAATGGATCAATATCAGGCTTTCCTAAAGGAGTCTCAGATCTTGGATTTGGTTTCGATGCAACAATGGAAAGGTGATTTTTTTACAGGCTCTCCGAATGAAATCTGGGAAAGTGTCGGTAAGCCGAAACGGATTTGGATGCCTCTCAATCCTCCATATGGCTTGAGAATGGAAGCGGGTGCGACGAACGCGTTTTATAAGAAGTTAGGCGAAAAACTCAAACTTTGGTGGGAGCTTCCCGTTGAAATCAGCGGTTTGATTCTTTGTCCGGACGAAGATTCTTGGTCCATTCTCAATCGAAATATGGGAATCAAAACGGATACGATTCATGTGACGCACGGAGGAGTGGATCTCAGAGTCGTTTATTTTTGATTCGGGAAGAATGAAAAACGTATTAGAGTTATAGAATGTGTTTTCGTTTCTTTTTTTCGAAGCGAAAACTTCCTCTTCCTTGTAAATAACCCTTCGAGCCAATCCTAAGATCGATCGGATCGGACCTCTTTCGAAAGTCTTTTCTATACGAGCCCAATTCAAAAAGGTTACAGCAATCTTTCCCATTCCAATCAGAAAGAGGAAGGGGAAGGGAATCCGTTTTCTTTAAAATCCTCAAAATCATATTAGAAAAAAGTAACCTTTTTCCAAGAACCCTCGAAAATATTTTCAAAGAGTAAATCGAGCTCTAAGTTATAAGTAAGGGTTTGAATTTTGTCCTGATTTCCTTTTTTAGGAACCGATTTCTCGCATCCTTACAAAGAATTTGAAAGTCGAATGCTCTTTTTGATTCGGAGATTTATTTTCTGTGGTTCATTTTATTTTTATGAGAAATATTTTGATTTACAAAAAAATCGAGTCAATGAAGTAAACACTATGACATAAATGTAGAAAATTTGCGTTATTCGACATCGAAGAATTATTTTTGAAACTTGTTGCTCAAGGTGCATTTTGAGTTTTGGGGTTTTTCGATCTTGAATCCGCCGTTTCGATTGTGGAGGAAAAAGGTTATGGTTGGAATTTGGGGAGCTGAATCGAGTTTGTTTTTGTACATCCTCGTCTTTTCAACGTTCTTTGTTTTTGCGCTTCCAATGTTTTTGGTGCCGCTTCGATGGGCGGCAGTTTTGGGTTGGGAAATTCCTTCGCAAGGGAATTTGTCCATTTACTACGGACGTTGTCTTGCGAGCGTGATGAGCGTGCTTTGTTATATGGGGTTTGTTGCCGCAGGAAATCGAGAGGTGCAACCGTTTTACTTTAACATTCTATTGGGATGTTTCGGATTGATGGTCATCGTCCATGCTTACGGGGGAATCCGAAGAATTCAACCTTTGAGTGAAACAATCGAGACTGGTTTCTGGTTGATTCTTTTTTTCTGTGGGCTCTTTTTTTATCCGATTTAGGAGAACGCCCCCGACTTGTTCGGTGATTCCTTTTTAAGGAGAATTTCCCTCGTCGGAACAACGACGAAGCTCTTCTGTGAAACGCGGGCGGCCCCACCCTGATTGGGTGGAGGAGGAGGGCTCGCGGGAAAACTCCGGGAGACATTCCTCTATCACAAAATTGCGCTTCCTGCAAGGAGAATTTCTCTCGTCGGAACAACGACAAAGATCTTCCGTGAAACGCGGGCGGCCCCACCCTCATCGGGTGGAGGAGGAGGGCTCGCGGGAAAAATTCGGGAGACTTTCCTCTATCACAAAATTGCGCTTCCTGCAAGGAGAATTTCTCTCGTCGGAACAACGACAAAGATCTTGGATCTTTGTCGTTCTAATTCCTTTCTCAGAATAGGGGTGAGCTTGATTCAGGTGCGGTTCAATTCTCAAAAGAATGTGGCAAAAAATTCTCTCTCGTTTGAAGGATTCTAACAGACTCCTCCGAAAAAAGCCGGGAAAAAAGAAATCTTACCAAGAAAAATTTTTGAATCTTCTTAAATCAGAATGGATTCATTTTTGAATCTTCAATTTCATTTTTGTAAAACGGCTCTTTGGCTTTCTGTATGATTCGTTATTTTTTTTATTGTGGATTCTGATCCAAAAGATCGGAAAAGATCGGAATCGAAAGAAACTCCGATTCGAAAAGAATCTTCCCAAAAAAAGTCAGCACCGTTCCTAAACCGAAATACAAACCCATCGGAATCGGAGTTCTTCGAAGGCTTTCGCCTTTTTTACGAAGCGCGACTGTAAACAAAACCGCAGGGATATAAGAGGCGTTTAAAAAAAACATCCACCAAGGATGACCTGCGATCATTGCAAGAACCGGTGCAAAGAGAACGTCTCCAAAACCGATTCCACCCGGAAAGAAAAAAAACAAGATCAGAAACGCGGCAAAAAAACCTCCGAAGACAAAGACCTCGTTCCAACCAGGGAGTTTGCCGTTCAAAAGATAAACTGCGGTCAAACCGAAGAATAAAATCCAAGGAAGATTCTCATAATCCAAAGAAAAATGATACGCATCGGTCAGACAGGAAATCAGAAGATGACCGCATAAAAACAAAAAGACAAAACTGAAAGCAGGATTTTGGGTAAGAACAAAACACAAAACAAAAATAGAAAAAAAAGAAAATTCAACCAAAGGGAAGATCACAGGGATCGGCTTTTTACATTCTTTGCATTTTCCTCTTGAGATCAGATAACCCACAACCGGAAGAAGTTCCGGATAACGGATCTCTTTTCCGCAATGATCGCAAGCGCTCGGAGAAGTAAAAATTTGTTTCCACTTCTCCCCAAAAGAAAGAGATTTTCTTTTTTTACCGTAATAGTATTCTAAGATCCGAAATCCTAACGTAACGTAAAAACTTCCCAAGGAAACCGCGCCGAAACTTCCGAATCCCAAAAAGATCCAGAAGGTCAACGGATCAAGCGAGTGAAACAAGCGCTGAAATTCCCTTCTTCAAATTCTCCCATTCCGATGCGAAGCTGATCCGAATGTAATTCTTAGAATCGGCAAAGATATAACCAGGAACCAAGATCAATTCCTTCTCTTTGATGGCCCTCAGAACAAAATCATCGTCTTTTTCTTTGATCTTGATAAAGAAGTAGAATGCGCCTTCGCTCTTTTCCACCTCATAGTGATCTTTTATGGAATCGTAGACGAAGTCCCTTTTTTCTTTGTAGTCTGCTATGTAGGAACTCATATCCGTTTTGAGTGCTTCGATTCCCATCCACTGAGTGACGGAAGGAGCGCAGACGATCGTATATTGTTGCAGAGTAGTTAATGCTTTTGTAATGGGTTCCGGCGCGAGAATGGAGGACAAACGAAGCCCAGTCATACTGTACGTTTTGGAAAAACCGGAAAGAGTTATCGTCTTCTCGTAAAAAGAACCCGCCGAGATAAACTTCTTATCATAGTCGAAGAGTTCGTAGATCTCATCCGAAATCAAATAGGCTCCGGTTTTCTCCGCGAGTTCTGCGAGTGCTTCCAATTGTTTCCTGGAAAGAATTTTACCCGTGGGATTGGAAGGAGAAGAATAGATGATAATCTTCAGTTTTTTATTGGAGAATTCCTTTAGATCTTCCGGTTCGAAGGATTGATGCACCGTGTTCATCTTTCCCCCGTAGATCTTGATATAGGCGGGATACATCAAAAAGTGGGGCGTGACTACGAGACATTCGTCTCCTTCGTTTAACAACGCGTTGAATAAAAGTAAGAATGCGGAGCTGATTCCGGAAGTGACCAAAATTCTTTCTGGCGTCGCATAGGAGATACCGTTAGTCGTCTTGTATTTTTCCGCAAGAGCGGAACGAAGTTCCGGAATTCCACCTGTGAGAGTATAAGCCGTTTTTCCGTCTCTGAGCACCTTACAACCAGCTTCGATAATATTCGCGGGACAAGGGAAATGCGGCTGACCGATGGAAAGATTGATCGGGTTTTTTAAACTCCCCGCGAGTTCGAACGCTTTGCGGATCGCGGAAGTGTCGAGGCCTTGGATTCGATTTGCTAAAACATATTCTAATGGATTCTGACTCATACTAGATCCTTTTTGAAATTTCCATCCGAGAGAACCACTGCAAAACGGTCTTCTCAAATGAATCATCTCGAAAAGTTGATTTGGTAGTCAAACAATTCAAACCGTTCAAAATATAATTTCGGGAATTCAGGTTGCCAGAGGATTCTACCTGATAATCTTTGAGTCATGGAAACCGTAAAAATCGCCGGTCTGAATGTTCCCGTTTCTAAGTCGGGAATCAACACAGGAAGTCTTGGATCCGATCTCGTTGAGACCGATTCCACCGTTCGTAATCTATCCAATATCCTCTATCCACTTCTGGAAGGAAAACCCGTCCTCCTCGTGGGAGATGCCGGCGTGGGAAAAAACGCTCTCATCTATTATATCAACTTCATGAGAAAACATCCCACTTCTCGTTTTAGTTTTAACGAGGATACACTTCCGGAAGATCTGATCGGGTCGTATCGAATTCTCATGGACGGTCAAGGTTTTGCATGGTCGGACGGGCCTTTGACTGCGGCGATTCGTTCGGGCCAGAGCTTCGTCGCCGACGAGATGAATCTTTGTCCTCCGCATATCATCAAACGATTCTCCACAGTTTACGAGTCCGCCTATTTAGAGTTAATCGAAGGAGACGGCTCGAGAATTTCCTGCGGCGACGGTTTTAATTTTATCGGAACCCAGAACCCCTCCGAAGGGTTTGAAGGAAGAAAGCCGCTTCCTTTCGACATCACCCGATTCTTCTCCGTAATTTTTATCGATCCTCATACTCCTGATGAAATTCTCTTTATTCTGAAAAAACTCTATCCTGCCTTGAGCGAGTCTCTTCTTCAATCCTGCATTCGTATTTCTTTGGAGACGGAGAATCGTGTGATCACGGGTAAGCTCGGAAAAGGCGATCTGGAAAAGTATCACTTCAACATTCGAAATCTAAAAAAACTCTGTAATCGTATTCTCGGCTTAAAGGCCGAAACGAGCGAACTTCAGTTTCGTGAGTTCTGGAATTTTTATGTGGAACCGTTTCGTAAAAAAGAAGACAGAGACCTTCAAGTCGAACTTTTGTTAAACGAAATCGGACTCAAGATGACTCCGGAACTTCCGGAACCAACCTTTCAAGTTCACAAAGGTTTCTTGTATTGTAACGATAAGGCATTTCCCGTTGTGGATGAAAACAAAGCGAAGAATCTTTTGAGTAGCGTTCCTCTTCCTCTGAAACTTCGCGAATTTTCCGAAAAGATTTTTACCGCGGTTCAGTTTCAGGAAAACGTTTTGATCGAATATTCGGAAGAACAGGATCCTCAGATTCTTCTTCCGCTCTTCACCGAAATTTCGGGTCTTCCTCTGGAGACCGTAAGTTTGTGCAAGGGAATTCATACTTCGGATATCATCGGAGCCTTGAAACCGATCAGCGGTTCCAAGGTGGATTGGGTGGACGGTCCTCTCACTCGTGGAATCCGAGAAGGCGGAAACATTCTCATCACAAACCTGGAAGCGGCAGGAGCCGAACTAGTAGAAAAATTGAATATGCTTACGGACGACGCTCGATCTCTCACTCTTCCTCCCGAAGCCGGAAGAAGCGAACCGATTCAGTTGACCGGGGATTCCCGCATCTTTGCCCTAAAACTTTTTAGAAAATCAAAATCGACCGCGACCATTTCCCGCGCGTTTCGAAATCGTTTTACGAGCGTCTTGTTTCCGGATCTCGAAGACGAATCCACGTTAACCGAAATTCTTTCCTTTTATCTTCCCGGAAGCAGTTTGATTTCGAAGATGGTGACCTTTCACACAAAGATCCGCGATCTCGCAAAAAAGAGAACGATCGGTTCCGCGAATCTTTTGCCGTATCTATTCGGACTTTCTAATCTTCTTTTCTGGAAGGATCATATTCTTCGTTATGCGGATGAAAAAATGGGAGAAGCGGGCCTCAAAGAAACCGCGGTGAGAGGCGGTAAGATCGCTTATACAAATCAGATCGCAGATCCGAAGGAAAGACAGGAACTCGAAAAAATCTTAGATTTCCAAATGTCGGGCATCGAAGTAGAATCCGATTTCTTCAAGGTTCTTGAGGATAAGAAAAAAAAAACTCTAACAACGGCCACCGACATTGAAAAAAAACGTTGGTGGAATCCCGAACTTCATAAAAGGGAAGCGTTAACCGGAAAGGCGAAACTTCTCAACTCGGGCAATCCACTCAAACGCGGAGTCGAAATCGACACCCCCGAAACGGGAGGTCAGATGAAGGAAGGCGCCGACGCTTGGTATGGTCAGGACACCCGAGGCAACAAAGGCCAAGGAGAACCCGCAGGCGGAGGCGGAGCTTGGGGTTATCGCACCGAAGAACTCTATAAACAATTTCTTGCCAAACGGAAGATCCTCTGGGACTACACGATCCAAGTTTCCTTAAAAGAATTCAAAGAAGTATTCGGTCAGAGTTTGGAAGACATCGAGCTTAATCTCGATCGTCTCTTTGATCCGGAGATCGACATCACGAGAATGTATCGAAACGAAGGAAATCGGATCGATACTCGGAAATATATTTCATTCTTATCCGGAAGAGGGGACTCGAAAGTTTTCGATCGTACGATCATCGATAAGAACGAAGAAAAACTCAAAGGTGTGGAAGTAGCGTTTCTCGTCTCCAAGTCGAGAAGGATCTTCAACTTTGAATACGCGGTCGCCGTGATTTCGGCGATGCTTTCTTCGGCGTATATTCTCAAAGAACACGAGGTGGATTTTTCGATTCACGCGTACTCGGATCGAAACAATAAGAAGGATCGGATCGATCTCGTTCCGATCAAACGTCTCGACGAAGAATACGACGACGCAAAAGAAGAGGAAATGTTCAATTATCTACGAACCGACTGGCAAGGAGACTCCGTAGAAGAGTATCAACTTCTCGAAAAAGTAGAATCGTATTTTTCGCCGGAGGCACAGACGAAAATTGTGGTAATGATCTCCGATTTTCGGGGACAAAGGGGCAAAGCAGAAGTTTCCGACGAAATCAATTCTCGGGACAACCGCAAACTCCACGCCGAAATTCTGAAAAACCAGAATCGGAACTACGTCTTTCTGGGAGTCGGTCTCGGAAGACGATACATAGCGGAACATCTGTTTCAGGATTCCATCCAGATCACTTCGGATAATTTTTACAATATGCCCAACCTGATCGGGACCGAACTAGGCAGATTGATTCTCACCCATCATAGCATGAGAAATTAATCGGAATTTGGCTTCCAATAAGATAAGAATTGAAAAAGGAAGAACGACTGTTTGAGTCGCCTGTTTTTCGGAATGAACCTCTTTTTTTTAGGAATGAACGACTGGAAAGAGCCTGCAAAACCCATTTCTTTGAAATGTTAGAATCACTTGGTAAGGGAAGAATGTTCTGAAGTTTTTTCCTTTCCTATTTGAACGAAGAGAGAGTGTCTTCTATGAAAGATAAAACGATGCGGATAAAGGCGATTGCATGTATCTACGCCTTCCTCGTAATTTTTTCACAATGTAAAACCGAATCATCCGATAAATCCTTGAACGCTGTAATGGCCTTACTTCTTTTCGGTTCGTCAAGCGCGGAAAACGTTAGTGTCCAGTTAATAACAAATTCAGGAGCGTCATCCTCGATTCTGGCTCGTTCGAATTCGGAGCAGATTTCCTTTCCACCAATCGAGTCGAATATATATGGTATTTCGTTCGATCAATTCGGAGATAAACAACCGGACGCGTTTCGAGATAATTTCATAACACCTAAGGCGGTTTCACTCAACGTGTGCGCGATTCTATTGTACAAATCTCAAGATCAAGGCGGTCCGGGCCCGGGAGCGGAATCCGTGTTTAATTTTGATAAGGTAATCTTCAGCATGGTCGATTTATCGTCGGAAAGCGAAATGCTTAAAAATCATTTAGGGTTAGGGAGCATCTGTCATCAATACAAATCGATCGGTTCTACAATCGGTTCCGATTTGAATTCGGAAATAAAGGCAGATTTGAAGGCGATCGGTAGCGAGCACGATCGTATTGGTTTGATTCTTCGATCCGTGACTTATTTCTTCTCCCCAACCGATGTTCCTGATCCCGAGTATCGTTATGTTGATCTTTCGACCGGGGTGACCATCAGTCGCGCATCGGATGGTCCTTTTGAGACGTTAGAAAGAGGGATCGTTAGTGCCTTGCTGTTCGCGGGAGACTGTCCTCCGGAGTGGCTGGAAACACCAGGATTTCTATTTACACCTTCTGAAAAAACCTTGGGAGGAGTCGGGTCTTCGGAATGTCGTTTTCGTCAATCTCAGATCGTAAGTAAGGTTGCTTTGCGAAATGGATCGGTGGCAACCGGAGTAAATACCCAGACTCTCAATCCTGGAAGTTATCTCGCCAATCAAAACGAAGCAGAGCTGGGTACTAACGTCGCTTGGTATCCGCATCCGTTCTATTATCCTCTTGGCGGAGGGTTTTTAGAAGACTTCGAGGGGCAACAATTTTCGAGTAGTCGATTGAATTCTCGGTTCGAAGCTTCGGGAAACTTGATCCGGATTCTTCCGATCCAAAGAAATGGATCGGAGCCGATTTCCCGACTACATATCGGACTTCGGGTCGATCGTGTCTTGTTTTGGGATTCAAATGGGGACAGCGTTTTCGCACCAAGAAGCGATGCGGACGACCGATCCTCGTTTCAACTTGGAGTTCATCCTTTGCATTCGAGTCTTAAGAATGTGACTTATTCGCTACCAGGAATTACCGCGACCTTTTCGCAATAAAAAGCAAAGTTTTCCCAGATTTTCGTCGCGGTCTTTCAAAAGACCCGGCGAAAAATGCGGGCAAAAATCGGAAATTAGCCCACCTAAAAAACTTTAATCTGTCGTCTTTGTGAAGCTAGATTGTTTTTCACTTGGCCTCGGTCATTTCTTCGAAAAACTGGATTTACTTCCGATAAAGTAAGATGGCAGACAAAAAAGAAGAATCCGGGCATTCGCCCTTGGTCAACAAAAAGGCCAAGTTCAACTTCGAATTGATTTCATTCATCGAAGCGGGCATCGTTTTGACCGGATCCGAAGTCAAAAGTCTTCGTGAAAAAAAAGGGAATCTTACCGACGCGTTCGCCAAGATCAAAAACGGCGAAATCTTTTTAGAAAACTTTTCCATCACTCCGTATAAAAACGGAGGTTACGCCAACCATCCGGAGATCCGAGCTCGCAAACTTCTTCTGCATAAGAGGGAAATCGAAAAGTTGGATCGTCAGGTAAAAGAGAAGGGTTTGGTTCTCGTCGCCACCAAGGTTTATTTTAAGAATAACCTTCGAGTGAAAGTGGAGATCGCCGTCGCCAAGCCGAAGAAGATACACGATAAACGGGATGACATGCAGAAAAAAGACGCACAGCAAGAAATCGCACGCGCCTTAAAATCTTCCAATCGTTACGATTCTTAGGCAGTTCAAATTAGGATCTATATGGCTAAAGCCAGAAAAAAAACAACCGAAGAATCGGACGAAATCGTTCCGATCAAAGCTCCTCGAAAAGAACCCGGCGAAATCATTCCCGTAGTATCGATCGTGGGAAGACAGAACGTCGGAAAGTCCACGCTCTTCAACGCGCTCTTAAAAAAGAAATTAGCGATCACCGAAGATTATCCCGGTGTGACGCGTGACGTTCTTTCCGCGAGAATCTATCAAGAAGACAAGGACTTGGATTTTTATCTCTGCGATACTCCGGGACTCGATATCGACAATCCGGATACGCTGGCACAATCCATATTAGAAGCCGCTTATAGACAACTCAAAGCCTCCGATCTCATCATCTTTTTATTGGATAAGAACGAGGTCACGCCGGCGGATCATACTCTTCTCGGTTATCTAAGAAGGGAACCGGAAGTCGCGAGTAAGCCGATCATCTACTGCGTAAACAAAGCGGACAAAGAACTCGACGAGTTCGATCTCGAAGAATTCTATAGAATGGGGCTCGCCGAAGTACTTCCGATCTCTGCGGTGGGAAGAAAGAATCTCGGACTTCTCCTGGAAAAGATTAAATTTTTCTTAAGCGGAAGAAAGCTCGGAAAAGTCTGGATCGAAAAGATGAATCCGGCGAAGAAGAAGGACGCACAACCGCTTCCTCTCGCGGAAGAAGACTACGAATTCCGTCTCGCGATCGTAGGAAAACCGAATTCGGGAAAATCCAGTTTGTTAAACGCGATCTGCGGATACGAAAGAGCCGTTGTGAGCGCCGTCGCCGGAACCACACGAGACTCGGTCGACACTCTATTAGAATTTGGTGATAGACGTTTACTTTTGACGGACACGGCCGGGATCCGAAGGCACAGTAAATCCGCGGAAGCTCTTGAATTTTATTCGTATCAGAGAACTCTCAAGGCGATCGACGGAAGCGATCTTGTAATCCATCTTCTGGACGCAAAAAAAGGATTCGGGGATTTTGATAAAAAGATCACCTCACTTTTGCAGGAAAAGGGAAAACCGTTTTTGATCGCGGTCAACAAATGGGATTCCATCGAAGACAAGAGCGACAAGACATTCAAAGAATATAAGGAAAAACTCTTTAGTCGGTTTCCTTTGTTAAACGAAGTCCCGATCATTACGATCAGCGCGACCGAAAAACTCCGGGTCAAAAAACTGGTGGATCTCGCCTTTGATCTCGCGACTCGTTCGCAGAGAAAGGTAAGCACTTCCGAGTTGAACAAAAATCTCAAGTCTTGGATGGGACTCGCGGGAAGATCTTTTTCCGCGCACCAACCTCCGAAGATGTTGTATTGCACTCAAGTGTCGACTTCTCCGTTTCATCTCATTCTTTTTGTAAATCACGTGGACTACTTCAAACCGAATCTCGTTTCTTTTTTAAAAAAGAAACTTACAGAAACCTATGAACTCCAAGGAATTCCGGTTCAATTGGAGTTTCGCTCGGATCGAAAATGAATTTTCTCTGGATCGTTTTTTTAAGTTTTGCCGCGGGTTCGATTCCTTTCGGATATTGGATCGCGCTTCACCTTGCGGGCGTGGACATTCGGAAATCGGGAAGTAAGAACATCGGTGCGACGAACGTAGGTCGTTTGGTTGGATGGAGATACGGGTTTCCCGTTTTGGTTTTGGACATAGCCAAAGGGGCGCTTCCGGTTTATCTTTCCGGTCATTTCTATCCCGAAGGAGGAATTCCGTTTCAACTCCTCTGCGGAGTATTGGCAATACTGGGACATATGTTTTCTCCATTCTTAAACTTTAGAGGCGGGAAGGGAGTTGCAACGGCGTTAGGCGTTTTTCTGGTTCTGACTCCGATCGCGTGTTTGGGTGCGGTTCTTGTCTTTTTAGCGGTTTATAAATTTTTTAAATTTGTTTCTCTGGGATCAATTTTTGCTTCCCTAACGCTTCCTCTCGTTTATGCTTTTTCCTCGGTTCTTCTTTTGCACGAAGAAGTTTCGTATTGGGTTTTAGGAACCATGATTTTTATCTCTATCGGGATCATACTGACCCATAGGGAGAACATTCTTCGGATATTAAATCAGTCGGAGTTGTTCGCGGTCAAAAACGAGGATCAAAAAAGTGATTCAGAGAGAAATCGACGATAACAAATCTCGCGAAGAAAAGATCGAATTCTTAGATCAATTCTTACTCTATCATCCCGTCTTTGAAATCGCTGATCTTTACAAATGGCTCTACTACGGAGAATTTGGAGAAGTAGAAAAACAGGAATTTTATACGGATCACACGGAAATCGTTCCGGAATTACAATCCATTCTGGACGATATCAAATCGGAAGAGGGAAAACCGTATCCCGATCGAGTTTGGGAGCCTCTCGGATTTTCGCAGAGATATCTTCTGATCTATCTTACGCCTTACGCGAAGAGGGATTATCCGATCAAGAGATTGGTCAATTTGATCCAGAGATCGACCGCGTTCCAAGGTTACCGGATGCGTTTTAAATTGGATTGGATCATACTAAAAGATCTGATCACCGAAAGGCTTCCGGTTTACACCAAACAAGAGTTTAACGACTTCGAGGATCGAATCCAGTTTCAACAACTTCCGGACGTGGAACTTTCCTCCACGTATAAGAGCGCGTATCCTTCCAAGTTTCGGGTCGTTTCCGCGAAGTTATTCTACGAATACTTTCCCGAATTTGTGAGAGAACCGAAAGGATTCTCCCTTCTCATGAAAATGAAAGACGAAGGAGAATCGGAACTTGTGTTACCGAAGAGAGAAAAAAGTTCCGAAAAGGTTTCGGCGATTCTTGCGGAAATTCCGGAGGAAGAAGAATCGGAAAACACGGAAAATTTTAATTTCGACGGTTTGTGAATCGTTCTGAAAGGGAGGTCGCGGACGCTTAAGAGCATCGAATCAAAGGTCGATTTTCGCTTTACAAAGTTCTAAATTTGTCTTTCCCTTGAAAGAAAAGGACATTCGCAGGTCATGCTCAAAGAAATCAATTTTGCACTTCAAAGTTCACCCGGCGCTCGCCAATTTTCAAAATCCGAATTTACGATTCGGAATATGCCTGATCGTCTTCATCCTCTTTCCGAATTGGAAAGCGTAAATTCCGGAGCGAGAAACATCGCAAAGGTCGGAGTCAATACGGATGATCAAGCGACTCGGAGAGGTTATCTCATCGATCTGAACGCCTGATCGTTTCTAAAAAGTAGGAACTCATACTTTACGGAAGTTTCTACGGACGGATTCTTCTTAAAAATTTTTAAAAAAACGGACCTTCGTTTTCTGAACGCCAGCGGGAAATCGGGCGCCGAGCTTAGAGGTCTTTTGTAGAGAAGGATGAAATCTCGTTTTGTTTTCGCTACATCATTCGGCCTAAGTTGCATTTTTACATTTCATTCTATTTCGGCAAAGGATCCAAACGATCAGAATCAATTCGAAGGAACTTGTCGTTCTTCCTTAAATCAATGGATCGAATCGATCGCCGGTTTGCGCGGATCGGAAGATGAAAATATCAAAACACAGAAGTCTTCTTTCAGAGACGGAAGTTTTTGGCTGATCGATTCCACACCTTCTAAAAATTGGGATTGGTATCTTCTTCAACCGCAGAGAAAAAACAAGCTCTGTCTTATCTTCCATACCAATGCCTTTCAGGTGAGGACGATCGAAAGAGGAAAGCATCGGATGATTTTTTCCAAAGTTCGGGGATCCGGTAATTTTCCTTCGAGGGAAATCGATTTCGTTTTCGAAAGGAAGAATCAAACCTTCCAGCCAAGGAGATGTTCGGAGATTCGGTTTCGAGAAGGAAGATCTTTTCGAAAGAAGGTTTCCTGTTTTTCTTTTTTAGAATCAGAAGTTTCTCTCGGAATTTTTGCGGGAGTTCCCACGAGAATTCTTGAGGGAGACGTTCCCTTGTAAAAAAGATAATTTTACGGGGGTGAAAATTCTTTCCAAGTTTTCTCTGAAAGCCGATCCAATGTGAGTCTCAGGTTCCTATGCTTTGCTCTCCTCTCCAACCGATGAACGAAACTTTTCTACATGTGCAATGAATCTTAAAAAGACTTTGTCGTAAGAACGACGATCCCCCGTCGACGGCGCGCCCCACCCTGAATTGGGTGGAGGAGGCGGGTTCGCGGGAAGAAGAGGTGATTTTTCTCTATCACAGAAATTGCATGTTTTCAAGAAGCATTCTTGCTGTCGGAGTTCCGACTTTTACTGTGAAAATGGCGCGCCCCACCCTGAATTGGGTGGAGGAGGCGGGTTCGCGGGATGAAGAGGTGATTTTTCTCTATCACAGAAATTGCATGTTTTCAAGAAGCATTCTTGCTGTCGGAGTTCCTACTTTTACTGTGAAAACCGCGCGCCTCACCCTGAATTGGGTGGAGGAGGCGGGTTCGCGGGAAGAAGAGGTGATTTTTCTCTATCACAGAAATTGCATGTTTTCAAGAAGAATTCTTCCTGTCGGAGTTCCTACCAGAAAACTTGAATGAAATCTTTGTTGATTCTATATGGTTTTCTAACTTTTGGCAAGGCTCGTGATCCTATGGGGACTGGCTTCGGAGTATATGAACGTGGCTTTCCCCTTTAGGACGGATTTTTTTCGATCCCCGAAAGAAGTTTTCGTTTTAGTCCGGTGAATTCCTTTAATACGGCTCCCAAAAAAAGGTTTTTCTTTCTTGTTTCGTCTAACGTGTCTCTGTGTCTGAGAATATAGATTTCCGTTTTTCGAACGAGATAACTCAGATCTTCCCAACCTTCGATCTTCTTTTTAAACTCTGAGAGAACCGATTCATACGTTTCTTCCCGAATCAATGGATTGGAAAAAGTTTCCAAGACGCTCTGGATTCTTTCCAAAAGTTCTTTACGGAAGGTTTCTGCCGTTTCCGAAGATACTTCCGGATCTCGCTCTTCGCTCCAGGGAAGAAATTTTTTCCAATAATATCCGTGATCGGAAAACTGAGAAAGAATGGAATCCGCCTTTTCGATCGAGACGTTTTCGCAATTTTCAATCTTCGCGCCCCGAACGTTGACGTTGTAAACCGGAAAGTCTAATGTTTGAAAGGATTCTTCAAACCAGTGACGGTATAGGTCCAAAACGTAATCCGTCAAAACCTCTCCTCCACCGGCGGACGGAACCAAACGAGTGTCCCGTTTTCGGATGATCATCTCGTTGATTCTCTCGAGACTCTGAGTTCGTTTTAAAAGTGTGAGCCACTTTTCGTTATGATGAGTTCCGGTCGAATGAATCTCCCTTCCCGAATACGCAAGATCCTGTCCCACCAAAAAGATCGGCTTACAACCAAGATTTCTAAGAAGATCAAACGCGGTCGTAGCGACGCTTCCTCCGGACTGAATGTCTCCGATCGTTCCGAGGATTTTTTCCGCGGTCTTTGAGCCGGCGGTCACCTCTCTTTTTAATTCACCGCTCGCGTCCACGACGTATTTCGCGGTGAGGGAATGGACAATCTTGGAAAATTTCTGTGTTCTCAAAATCGAAGGGGAACTGACCAAGTCCGCGAACAAAGGAACGTTAGACGATTCCGCACCCATAAAGTGGAAGAAAGAATGAGTTTGTGCGTCGAGCGTGATCACTCCGTCGGGAACGATTCCGAACTTGAGGAGCGCTTTTAAAGAAGTATCGCAGGAAAATAAAAAAACCTTGTCTCGAACCTTGGAAATCCACTCACACTGACTTCGAAGTGAAGGCCCTGCGGAGACGAGCATCGCCGGAGTATTGGAAAATTTTTCCTTTAAGAGTTCCACTCGGGTTCTCGGATTTTTGGAATCCGGAAAATTCGCCGTGTTTACGAACGTGTTGCGGACCCAGATTCTTTCAAATTCAAACTTGGTCAAAAGATCGCTCATCTTCGAGGAAAGAATCTTTCGGATCTTGACCTCGAGTTCTCCGTAATACATCTCGTTCAAAGAAGTGCTCGCCGCGTTTCGAAAAATTCGAATTCCCGAAACCCTTTCGACGGGAAGCGATTCCATATAATTCCACAATAAGTTGAGCGCGGAATGTCCGAGGAACAAATGTCTTCCGGGGACGTCCATAACCGGTTCCAAAATTCCGTCCCAAAGAGAAAAGATCAGCTCGGGATGTTCATCGATCAAAAGAAGAATCTGGCCCGGCTCTAAATTCTTATGAACTTCGTAGATGAGGTGAGGATTTCCGAGCCCGATCACAGCGACTAAATCCGTCGCGGAAATTTTTTGCGCCTGAACGGATCGGAGCGCCTGGGTCAAAGGAGCGACCGTACTCGAAAGCGCGCGTCCGTTTAAGTCGAGAAACCATTCTTCCGGATTCTTTGCTGGCTTCAGAGTGAATTGGATTTTCGGGTCGGATTCTCTTTGGAAATAGAGGGATAAGTACGGCTTTTTCCCGAATATTTCTCTTGTCTTTTCAGAGAGATTGTGAGACATAATAACCCAGGTGCATTCTATTCCCTGCCGAAATCTGGTCAATTGGAATCATCTTTCCGGAAGATCCGGAATCGAAAAACACAAAAACTATGTATTTAAAAAGCCTGAATATTGTTGGATTCAAAACGTTCGCGGACGAGACGGAAGTTCTTCTCGATCCGGGTTTTACCGCCGTGGTAGGACCGAATGGAAGCGGTAAGTCGAATATCGTAGACGCGGTGAAATGGGTCTTCGGTGAGAAGTCTGCGAAGGGACTTCGCGGTGATAAGATGGACGACGTCATCTTTCACGGCTCCGAAGCTCGCAAACCCGCCGGTTACGCCGAAGTCTCGGTGATCTTTGATAATTCTTCCCGACTCATCAAGATGGATTATCCATCGGTCAAGATGACTCGTCGTCTTTACTTGGATGGGAACAACGAATACTGTATCAACGATTCGAGGGTTCAGAGAAAGGACATCGAAAAACTTCTCATGGATACCGGAATCGGAAAGTCTTCTTATTCCATCATGGAACAAGGAAAGGTGGATCGGATTCTCCATTCCAAACCGGAAGAAAGAAGATTGATCTTCGAAGAGGCGGCCGGTGTTTCCCGTTTCAAAATGGAACGTCAAGAAGCCCTCAAACGTCTGGACGATACAAAACAAAACCTCCTTCGTATCCAAGACATCATGAATTCCATGAAAAAGGAAATGGAAGTCAAAGAGAAACAAGCCGAAAGAGCGGAGGCCTATTTCAAACTCAAAGCCGAGTTAGACGAAACCGATAAGATCATCCGTTATCTCAAATACAGCACTCTTACAAAAAAACTAAAGGCTTCCGAAGAGGAACTCCAATCCATCAAGGATAAGAATCAAACTCTTCTCGAAACGATCAGCGAAGAAACCGGAAGAATCGAAGTATTAGAAAAAGATAAAGCTGAGATCGAAAAACGCGTTTCCGAAATCGATAAAAAATTATACGATCACCTTTCCCAAACCAAGATCCAAAAAGAAAAGATCGAGAAAAACAAACAGATCATCCTCGAATACGAAGAAAGAATTTCCGATATGACGGAAACTCTAAACTCCGAAGAATCTTCTCTGAGCCTTCTTGTCATCGATTTGGAAAGAATTCAAAGAGAATGTTCCGAACTCCAAGGAGAAGTCGAACTCCTCGAGGAAGAAATTACTAAATTAAAAAATTCGAAATTGGTTCTCGAAAAACAAATCGAAGACGAAAATCACAGCGTTCTCGAAAAAGAATCCAAGATCGGCGCGAACGACAAGGCTCACAACGAACTCAGAGAAAGACTCAAAGAAGTCATCTTTGAATTGATCAGCCAACTCGAATCCAGAAAAAAAGAAGCCATCGATACGGAAACTCGCAGAAAGGAACTCAAGGAATTTCTTCTTTCCAAGATGTCCGAATACGCGGTGCAAATCCAAGAGTTACGGAACAATCTACAACTCTCGGACAATTCTAAAGTGGCGGCGGTTCTGGAAACCTTGGATCTCGGAGACGTTCAATCCAAGTTAGAAGAATTTGTTCATCTGGAAGACATGATCCGAAACATTCTTTTTGATCGGGACGGTTTTCTTTCCCGAAAAGAAACCTTGGATCAACAGATCGAAGATCTCATCCTGGACAACGAAAATCTCACGAGAAGTATCAAAGACTCCGGTTTAAAGATCGAAGCTCTCAGAGAGGATCTGGAAGCGAACAAGGAACAAACCGTATTCTTAGAAAAGAAAGTTCTGGAACTCGGGTCCGAAAGAAATGCAAGGCTGGAAGCCGCAAAAGCGATCGGACTTCGCAGAGAAGAAATCGAAAAAAGAATCCAGAACGCAAAGGATTCCATCCAAAACGTAATCACTAAAAAACAAGAATTCGAAAAGGAAGTTTCCGTGCTCGAACAACAGATCGAGTCGAGCTATAACGAATTCTTAGATATGAGCCGCGCCTTAGAATCGGAAAAAGAAACGCTTCGGAATATCTTAAAAGAGATCCAAACTCTCAAACACGATATTCAGAAAAATCAGGACGATTTTAAAAATCTCATCCCCGTTTTGACGGAGAAAGAAAGAACCGCTTCCGGTCTGAAAGTGCAGATCGATTCTTTCACGGAAGAATTGTACAATGATTATTCCATCTCGGAACAAGAACTCAGCGCCGAGTTTGAAAAGAGAGACTTGGAAAGAACCAAGGAAGAAGTCAAACTCAAACGTCTCAAATCCGACATTCAGATGTTGGGATCGATCAATCCTCTTTCCATCGAAGAATACAGAAGTGTCAAAGAGATTTACGAACACCACCGTGTTCAAAAAGAGGATATCGAAAAGTCGAAAGGGGACGTGGAAGACGTTCTCAACCGGATCAACGAAGAATCGGAAAAACTCTTTCGAGAAACCTTCGAGAAGATCCGCGAGAATTTTCAAGAAACCTTTTCTACCCTCTTCAACGGCGGAAGGGCGATTCTTGAACTTACCGAAAGCGAGGATAGCTTAAACGCTGGAATCGAAATTATGGCGGAACCTCCCGGCAAACACGTTCAAAACCTAAGACTTCTTTCCGGCGGTGAAAAATCCATGACGGCGATCGCGCTTTTGTTTGCGATTTACATGGTAAAACCTTCTCCGTTCTGTTTCTTGGATGAGATCGATGCGGCTTTGGACGAGGCGAATAAACTTCGCTTCTGTCAGATTTTGGATAAGTTTAAGGACAAGTCTCAGTTTATCGTGATCACGCACGCGCAGTCCACGATCAACAGAGCGAATTCCATCTTCGGTGTTACGAACGAAGAACCGGGAATTTCGAAAATTCTATCCTTAAAACTAGACGAAGCGGCTCATCTCGCGGAAAGGGTTACGGAAGCCGCGGTGTAAACCAGAGCGAAAATTCTGTAGGTTCTTGAACGTATCAATGTGCCTAGAGAATTTGTGCTTTAAATTCCCTGAAGCAAAGTTTTGTTTTGAAATTCGGTAGAAGAGTGAATATTTAGGAATAATCCTCCGGCGTAAGGATCTGAATTGGGTTTGGTTCGAATTCCAACCTTTTTGTTATCTTGTTTTTGAGTAGATCTAGGTGCCAGATATAACTGTAGAGATTTTGAAAGGTGGGACATCCCACATTCAAAATTCTATCAAGGTAAATTCCGCCTCCAGAATCTTCCAGCCAGAAAAGGTAATTCACCATAAAACAACGGGAGACACCGTGTGCGGCCGCTAAGACGCCGAGAAGAGCCCAAACTCCGGTATCAATTCTCATATTGATTCTTTTGAGTTTTCCTTGATCCCTCTGATAAAGAGTTTTTCTAGCGTTTCGATTGATTCTCCTGAGGGAAAGAATGAGTTTCTGATATCTCCTCAAAAGCGGCAAGATTCGTTTCGGAAGCGCTTTTCTTTCTTTTTCGCTCAAACGATTCAAATATTTTTCAGGAATTAAGATCGTCTCGACGTTCATCCTCGATAAAACTAAAGCGGATTGAATTTCTTGATTTGTATTTAGATAGATTTGTCCCATATTCTTTTCGGTTCCTGAAAAGAATCGAACGCGGCCTATTACTGGAAAAAAATTTCAGAGCCACGCTCTTTTTTATTTTCAAAAGCCTTCTTGAAGAATGGGCTGATTACGCGATGATTTCTTCGTTTTGAGTGTCTTTCCCGTTCATCTGAGTGTGAGCGGTGAATTCAACCTTTGCTCTCAACAGATCGACAATATTTTCTTCGAAGATTTCTACGATTTCCGGATCGAATGAAATTCCCGACTGCGATCGGATGTATTCCACTGCTTGTCCGATCGGCCATCCGTTTTTATATGGACGGTTGGTGGTCAATGCATCAAAGACATCGGCGACCGATGCGATCCTTGCGGAAATGCTGATTTCTTCCCCTTTGAGTCCGTAGGGATAACCGGAGCCGTCCCATTTTTCGTGATGGCCAATACAAATTTCTCTCGCAACTTTGAGCAAACCAGTTTCGTGTTCTCCTATGATGTTTGCTCCGATCACAGGATGTGTCTTGATGACCTCGAATTCTTCAGACGTCAATCTGCCGTTTTTTCTTAGGATAGAATCCGGAATGCCGATTTTGCCTACGTCGTGCATCGCTGAAGCGTTGTAGATGTCCTCCACTTCTTCCGCGGAAAGCCCGTAATGATTCGCGATTACTTGGCAATATTTACTCATTCTTAGAATATGATTTCCGGTTTCATTGTCTCTGTATTCCGAAGCGACAACCAATCTTCGAATGATTTCCAAACGAGAGGATTTAATTTCCAACAATCTACTGAGTTCGAGATGCGACTTGATTCTCGCTCTGAATATGGGCGGGCTAAACGGTTTTTTAAAAAAATCTACAGCGCCCATTTTGAAACCGAGCGTTTCCATTTTCGGATCTTCTATGGATGTGATAAAGATTACGGGAATATCCGTCGTCTGCGGATAGTTTTTTAATTTGCGACAAACTTCCACGCCTCCGATTTGAGGCATCATAATATCCATAAGAATCAAGTCCGGCTGATGTGTTCTTGCAATTTGGATCGCCAAGTTCGAGTCTTGAACAAGGATCGTTTCATAATCCTTTTCCAAATGATGTTGGATCAGTCTTAAATCCATCAGGCTATCTTCTACGATCATAACTTTCTTTTTTCTTTGAATCGGAATTGTGTGCATCGGTTTGACTCTAATCAATAATTTGTAGAAATCGGCAGAAAGTTTAGCTTCGGAAAATTTTCTTCCTAAATTAAGTGACTTATAAATAAATATGAATAATCAATTCTTACCAAAAAAAGAGAAATAAAGGTTCTAAAAAAAATAGAACTCAAGAACTACCTAAGTGAATCCGAAAGAAGGGAAAAATCCAAATTCCTCCGATTGGAAGGTTCAATGAACGGCCGTTTTCGAATGTAAAATTTGGTCAATTGAGTCAATTTATTTATTTGGGAAAAACGGAGGAGAACACAAGGTATTCGGAATTCTTCCCTGAAATGGCGATTCAGAAAATTTTATATGGATCCGCAGAAATTCCGGAAGTTTAAGAGAAGAAAAACCTATCTGTTTTTCATTCACATTTGTGTTTTAATCTAAGTCAAAATGGCCTCGAGAAAGTCCGTACACTAAAAAAAACCATTTCTCCCTTTTGGAATCGGATCGATGGATTACGGATTTCGTGTTCACTTTGGGAGGTGAAAACGAGGAGAAAAAAATTCCCGCTCGATCAATCAAGGCTCCGTTCTAAGACGAAATGGAAAAAAGGAACTTCTCCGATTCAGAAGCCTTCTTGACGAAGCGGGGTCTTCCAAAGATCTCTACAGAAGAATGTTAAACGAATTCAAAGAACTCGCGGATTCTCTCGTGATTGCAGGACGGACCTTTCACTCCAGGCTCTTTTTAGGAACCGGAAAGTTTTCCTCCGGACAGATCATGCAAAATGCGATCGAGGCTTCCGGAACCGAGGTGGTCACGGTTGCGTTACGAAGAGTGGATTTGGAATCTCCCGAAGACGATATTCTTACGCATATCGATCGGGATCGAATTCTTCTTCTCGCAAATACGAGCGGCGCACGAAACGCAGAGGAGGCCATACGTTTAGCAATTCTTGCGAGAGAATTGGGAGCGGGAGAGTGGGTGAAGTTAGAGGTCACACCCGATCCGGTATATCTTCTTCCCGATCCGATAGAAACCCTCAAGGCCGCAAAGATTCTTGTCAAAGAAGGATTTAAGGTGCTTCCCTACATCAATGCCGATCCGATTCTTTGTAAACATCTGGAAGACGCCGGTTGTGCAACTGTGATGCCCTTGGGTTCTCCGATCGGATCCAATTTGGGAATTTCCACAAAGACAAATCTCGAAATCATCATCTCTCAATCTAAAATCCCGGTCGTCGTGGACGCGGGTCTTGGACTTCCGTCCCACGCGGCGGAAGCGATGGAACTCGGCGCGGATGCGGTTCTTGTAAACACCGCGATCGCAATTGCAAAAGATCCGGTCTCCATTGCAAAGGCTTTTCAACTCGCAACGATCGCAGGAAGAATGGGACGTCTTTATTCCGGAAAAGGAAAAAAGTTTACCTGGGAAGCGTCGGCTTCGAGTCCGTTGACAGGTTTTTTAAACGAAGAAGAGAGAAATGTACACGGAGCTCTTTGAAAAAACTTCCTTCGAGACCGGTTCACAAATCATCCGGTCCAAAACAAAGGAAGATGTGGAAAGGGCTCTTCACAGAGCTTCTCTGGGTGTTTCTCTCGACTTCGAGGATTATCTTTCTCTCGTTTCTCCCAGCGCTTCTTCCTATCTCGAGCCGATGGCTTTTCTTTCCAAGGAAATCAAAAAGGAACGATTCGGAAATATCATTCAACTTTTTATGCCCCTCTATCTTTCGAACGAGTGTCGCTCATCTTGTCTCTATTGCGGATTCAGCTACGAGAATAAGATTCCGAGAAAAACTCTTACCGAAGAGGAAATACGAAAAGAGGCGGAGGTTCTTCAGTCGAAGGGGATTCGGCATCTCGTGATTCTTACTGGGGAAGATTATAGTAAGACCAATTTGAACTATATCCTTCGAGCAATTTCGATCTTAAGAGAATTCTTCGATTCGATCGCGATCGAAATCTATCCTCTGGATACGGACGACTATCGGACCGTGATCGATTCCGGAGTAGAGGCGCTGATCGTGTATCAGGAAACGTATGACCCGGAAGTGTATGTGGAAAATCATTACCGGGGAATCAAAAAAAATATGCGCTATCGTTTGGAAGCGCCGGACAGAGGAGGGAAGGCCGGATTTCGAAGAATCGGGCTCGGCGCACTTTTGGGGCTTTCGGATCCTCTTGGTGAAATGTTTAAGCTTGGAGAACATGCAAAATATCTAATGGGAGAATATTGGAAAACTTCGTTTCAGATTTCTCTTCCGAGAATGCGTCCCGCCGCAGGAGAATTTCAGAAAATTCTTCCGGTGAGCGATCGGGATTTTGTCCGTTATCTTTTTGCGCTTCGTATTTCATTTCCGGATATCGGAATGGTTCTTTCCACAAGAGAATCCGCCAATCTGAGAGATCATCTTTCGCGTCTTGGAATTACGAGTATGTCCGTGGAATCAAAAACGGAACCGGGCGGCTATTCCAATTCCGGAGCGCTGAAACAATTCGAGATCGAAGACGATCGTTCCGTTTCAGAGATCGTTTCTTCTCTCAAAAAATCAGGTCTGGATCCGGTTTTTAAAGACTTCGATCGAGCCTTGTTCGGATCGAAAGAAACTCTTTGATTCTTCTTTAGCTTCGTACGTGTTTTGAAATCCGGCTAACAACGGGAAATTTTCGAGTGGGGAGTTTTTAAAAAACGAAACGGATCAGAGAGTCAGAACGTGTAGTACTTCCTCATTTAAGAATGTGGAAGAATGAATTTTTTTTTGATCAGGGTCGAAGTGAACCGTAAATCGAGTTTCTCATTTCATCCCAAAACGAAGAGCCGTGTAGGAACTCCTAAAAAGAGATTTTTTTACTGGGTGGATCGTCTTCTGAGCTTCTGAATTGTGAGAGTTCCCACGATCGTATTTTCGAGTCCTCATCTTGGAATTTTCGGGTCCGAAGATGGAAATTGAAGTTTGATTGAGGGTTGTCGGAAGCCCATTGAGTCGATTGAAAAATCGCGCTTCCCCATGGAAAAGAACAGAGGATAAAAAAAGAGCGGGGAAAAACCCGCTCTTTTTAATTCAAACGTAGAAACGGAATCGTTCTATTTTTTATTTGCGTTGTACGCGTTCACAATACAGTCGTTAAACGGTTTGCACTGATTTTTGTGGTTTTCGAAACAAGCCGCAACCGCTTGAGAATGTTTTTTGCAAGAATTCAAACATCCGGCTTTTACTTTTGTTTTTTCATCCGCGCTTAACTTTCTCGGAGCGTTCTGCTCCACACATCCTGAATAGAATCCACAGACTTCACTGCAGACCGGGGATTGAGCTGGCACAGACTGAGCCAGAAGGAAGAAAGAAAGAATCATTAGAAAGAGATATTTCAATGTCTTCTCCTTGAAACTATTAGCGACGCAGGGATTCGAACCCCGGACCTGCGGATTATGATTCCGTTGCTCTAACCAGCTGAGCTACGTCGCCGCTTTTATTGGACCCGACGAGTCGGTTCCAGTGCTATTTTTTTGAAGGGAATCGACCTGTCAAGGTTTCTTGGGATTCAGGATTTCCAGATTTCGATCAGAGATTTCCAGGAAGAAACGTTTGCGATTTCGTCAATTTTTTTCGTCGAGAGCGAGTTTCGTTCCTTCCATTTTTGAAGAATCAAATCGTTCGTCGAAGATTGAAGATTTTTCCAGAGTTCCTTTGTCGATTCGTCAGCGTTCAAACTCTGCGAAGATTCTTGGATGATCTTGAGACGATCGAGGAGCTCCGGAATTTCGATCTCTTCCAATTCTTCTTTACGACCTTCCAAGTGAGAATCCAAAATCTTTTTCGAAACGTCGAATTCTTTCTGAAGGAGTTCGAAAAAGAATGCCTCATCGGTTCCTAAATGTCTTGCGACGTGTGCGGCGAAACGGTGTTCCGTGAGATCTCTCCAAGATTCACTTTTCGTAAACTTAGAATTTGGATTCGAATTCGGAATGGCAACCTTACCGTTTTCCCATTTTTCCCAAGCATCCAGAATCGAAGAATTCAAAACTAACAATACAAAAGACGCGCTGAGCCAAGGAGCGATCGTAATCTCCAGAGACGATTCTTCATAAACGGGAGCGTTTTCAAAATCGAGTCCGGCAAGAACGCTCCCGGAACGTTCGATCCAAACCGGAAGAATTTCTTTCATCGAAGAAAGATCGATTCGTACACTCTGAATCGTGAATTCTAAATCGGAAATGATTTCGTTAAAAAGATAAATAGCGAATAAACTCTGGACCGCGCCGAGTTTTGGTGTAACGAGAATTTTTTGATTTCCTCTTTCCAGAATACGTTCCACGAAGTTTTCGGGAATTTCCGCTTCCAGAATTCTTTCCAAAGAATCGTTCGTTTCCGAAGAGATCAAAAACTCCAACTGAAACGTTTGGGTCTCACCATTCTTCTTCGTCTTTTGAAATCGCTCGAACGCAATCTTTTCTTCCAAGAGGGAAATTTTGGAAGCGATGGATTCTTCCTTCGCCACGAAAGGAAAGTAGAACAAATTCTTCCAAACAAAAGGAGGAAACGTTCGAGAAGGAATTCCCGGAAACGGAAAATTGGAAAATTCGGTTATAGCTCTTATGGAACGATCGGCTTGGCGCAAAGAATCGGGAAAAGGTGATTGTTCGATCGCATTCTCCGGAAATTCGATACAGTATTTTGCGTTCTGTTCTCCGGCCCAATTTTTTAGTTGTTGATAGAATTCTTTGAGAGCCGCTTCGGAAGGCTGATCCTTTGCAAATAAGAATTCTATCGTTTCTTGGCCGACCATTTTTTTTAGAGCCGCTTCGGTCAGGAATTGAATCTGTTTCATCTGGTTCTCAGTGCTGAATAATATTTATGCAGAATGTAAATTCCTGGTACTGGTTCTGTACGAAATTTAAGCTAGTTGCCAATCGGATTGGAAAAAAGATAAAATCTGCTTCCGCATTGTATTTTAGGGCTTGCCTGTCGTTCAAGGAATTTTACTTTGATTCCGGATTCGTCTTCAAAACGGATTCAAAGAGTAGAACTGACTCTTTTTTTCGGAAAACCGAGGATTTGCATCCTATGGTACGAAATTTGCATCGAATCTACAGACGCACGCTGAGCGTGAATTAGAGATTAGTTATTAATACTCGAAGACAAATAGGAGAATAGAATGTCCAGAACACCTAGTGAAGTTATCGCATACGCCAAGGCGAATAACGTTCTTTTCTACGATTTCCGTTTTACGGATATCAAAGGAGCTTGGCACCACGTATCTTATCACACCGTTGCCATCACTGAAGATTCCTTTAAGGGTCTTCCTTTCGACGGAAGTTCCATCCCTGCATGGCAACCGATCGATCGATCCGATATGCAATTGATTCCCGATACGGACGCGATCTTCTTAGATCCTTTTACTGCGGATCCGACTCTCGTAGTATTCTGCGACGTTTTCGATATCTACAAAGGCGCTCTTTATGAAAAATGTCCTCGTTCCATCGCGAAGAAAGCTCTGAAATATCTTGAGTCTTCCGGACTTGCGGACACCGCTTACTTCGGTCCTGAAAACGAATTTTTTATTTTTGACAGCATCAAAGTCAGAGACGCGATCAACGTTCAATACTATGAAATCGATTCTTCCGAAGGAATTTGGAATTCTCACACCGATTTCCCAGGTGCGACCAACACGGGTCACCGTCCTGGAACGAAAGGTGGTTACTTTCCGGTAGCTCCTGTGGATTCTCAAGTGGATTTGAGAGCGGCGATCGTGAAGACGCTTCACCAAATCGGAATGGAAACGTTTGTGGTTCACCACGAGGTTGCACAAGGGCAAGGTGAAATCGGAGTGAAATTCGGAACTCTGATCGAAGCGGCGGATAACGTTCAAAAACTGAAATACGTAGTGAAGATGGTCGCTCACCAACACGGAAAGACTGCGACTTTTATGCCGAAACCTCTTTACGGTGACAACGGAAACGGGATGCACTGTCACCAGTCGATCTGGAAAAACGGTGTGAACCTTTTTGCCGGAAAAGGATATCAGAATCTGAGCGACACTGCGATGAACTACATCGGCGGTGTTTTGACTCACGCAAAAGCTTGTGCGGCGTTTACGAATGCTTCCACAAATTCTTATAAGAGACTTCTTCCTGGTTTCGAAGCACCTTCGATTTTGGCGTATTCCGCTCAGAACCGTTCCGCTTCTTGTAGAATTCCTTTCGTAAACGGAGACAAAGCAAGAAGAGTGGAGTTCCGTTTCCCAGATTCTTCCGCAAATCCGTATCTTGCTTTCGCGGCTATGTTGATGGCGGGGATCGACGGAGTTCAGAAGAAGATCGATCCGGGTCCACCTCGGGAAGAAGACCTTTTCGAATTGTCTCTGGACGAAATCCGCGAAAAAGGAATTCAGCAGATGCCACACACTTTGAGAGAAGCTGTGGAGAATATGCTTTTGGATAGAGACTTCCTCAAAAAGGGAGACGTTTTTACCGAGGATTTTATCCAGACTTACAAAGCGTATAAGTTTGAAACTGAGATTTGGCCTTGGGAAGGAAGACCTCACCCATTCGAATTTCTTACCACTTATTCTTGCTAATTTGGATGAGCGCGGACCTATTGGGAAGCGCTCCTCTCGTTTAGAGAAAATAAAAAAGCCCGGAGAAATACCGGGCTTTTTTATTTGAGAGAAGGGATGAGTTTTCACCGTCGGAGTTACGACCTTTGTCGTGCAAGTTGCGGGCCCCACCCTGCATAGCTATCCATCGGGAGCTATGCACTGAGTTTCTTGGGTGGCGGGAAAAATTCGCGTCGATCCGCCGTATCAGAATATTCTTCTTTTTGCAAGTAGATTCTTCACTACCAGATCTTGTAGGAACTCCCACAATTTCTTTTCGGCTTTACTGTTCAAGGAGAGGCTTGTTTGCGTCCGGATGTTGGACGAGATATTCTTTTACCGTGTTTCTTTTTTTCTCTAACCTGGAAAGGTGATCTTCTATGATCTTTCCAAAATCGAGTTTCCCCGTGATGATTTCATATCGTTCCGTCTCTAATGTTCCTAAATCCAGGTCCGCGTCGATCTCGGAGGACCGGTCCGCGTATCTCTGCGCTTCCTTCCAGTAGGGAATTGCTTCCTTGTAAAAGCCGTCAGCGACTTCGAAAGAACGATCGAGCTCGTATGCGAAATCCAGATTGTAGAAGTAAAGATGTCGCTTATCAAATTGGGATGCGATTCTCATATAAGAGCGCATGATCTGGAGATTGATATGCATAAAAAGAAGATTGCGATATTTATAATATTCCTCTTCGTCTTTCACGGGACAGAGGGCGTTTTTCGGGTGTCGAAAACGTTTCTTTAAACCGATTTTTAGAAAGTAGATATCTCGTCTGAGATCGTTCTCTTTGTAGTGAAGTTTGAGGCCGTAGAGTTGATAGAAGTCTTCTAAGAATTTCGGTTCCCACTTATGAAGTTTGTATGGAACCCAGTCCGAGAATTTCGTATAAGGTCCGTTCTTCTCATACTCGTAGTTGTAGTCCAGATCGATCTCGGCGGAAATCGGATTTGTTCCGAAATCGCAGATCACTCCTAAGAGGATACAAATGAGGAGTCGCAAAAATCCGGCGTTCATTCCCCTTGATTTTCGGCAGAATCTGACTTTTAGGTGAGTTCCGAATCGCCAAAAAGCCGGTGATTGGAAATGGAATGACACGAATTCCGAATGGGAACCTGAATTCTCTTCCCGGGTTTTCGGAAGGGAGAATCTAAAAAAAATATCCTTTTAGAATACCCTAGAGTCTAAACTACGAGTTCAAGCTCATCTTTGCTCGGAATCGGGTTGACCACTGATTTTTTAGCAAAAGCATTGTTTCTTGGATGAAGTTTAAGATTTTCTGGTCATTTGATCCGTGGTATTGAGAACCCAGCAACATAAGAATTCGAAACAAAGATTTCTGATCTTGGGATTCCTGTCTTTTTTTCTCTTTACCTTGTCTCTTTCAGCTGAAGATCTCTCCGTTTCCTGGTTTGAAGAGATTCAGAAGTCCGTTTCCTCCGGAGTCTCGAGCGGGGGATTTGAATGGTCCACCGGCTTTGTTCTCATCGCGGGGGGGATTCTCGCGAGTCTTCTTCCTTGCGTGTATCCTCTTTATCCGATTACGGTAGGAATTGTAAGGGCAAGAGGAGAAGGCTCCCCGAAGATCCTTCATCCGTCAGTCTACTATTTGGGGCTCGTCGCAGTTTATTGGTGTTTCGGTTTGATTGCGGGTTTTTCGGGAGGAGCGTTTAACGTGATTCTCCGCTATCCCTTTACGAACCTCGCACTTTCCGTTCTTATTTTTCTCCTCGCACTCGCTTCCTTAGATTTGATTCATCTTCCTTTTTTTCAGTCCAAAGAAGTCAATACCGGCCAAGGTTGTAAGGGAACCTTTCTCTTAGGAATGGGAGCGGGACTTCTTTCTTCTCCTTGTGTGGGTCCCGTTGTCGTCGCAATTCTTCTTCAGATCACGGCGGGTTCTGGGGCGATTTCGATCGGTTCCATTCTTCTTGCATCGTTTAAGATGTTCCTTTTTGGGGTCGGATTGGGTTTTCCTTTTTTGATGATTGGTGTTTTCGGTCTTAGCCTTCCGAAGTCCGGAAAGTGGATGCGCTGGATCCAATGGGTTCTTGGCCTTTTCGTATTATATTTTTCTTATACATATTTTCAAAAGGCTCTTTCCGGTTGGGGAGTTATCGATCGTTCGATTCCTATCACCGCTCTGGGAATTTTGATTCTTCTTGTTTGCCTTTACTTTTTTCTCCCGGAAGATTGGGATAAATATAAGAGAACAAAGAAGGCCCTTTTCTTAGGCGGAGTCGTTTTGTCCGCGACGGGGCTCGTGATTCTTCTTTCCGGAGGTTTGGGAGGAACGAATGCCGCCGGTGCTTCGGAGACCGAGACAAAAGGAAATCTAACCTGGTTTCGACTTCCTCAGAAAGCCTATTCGGAAGGAAAGGATTCCGGTAAAAAAGTATTTATCGATTTTTATGCAGACTGGTGTACGAATTGTAAAGCATTTGAGGAATTGACACTTTCTGATTCTTCATTGAACGAGGCTTTGCAAGGTGCGGTCCTCTTGAAGATCAAAGAGAACGATCCTATTTTTGAAACTTACGCAAGAGATCCGCGTTTCGAAGAATTGAAGATCGGTCTTCCCTTCTTTGTGATCCTGGACGCAGAAGGTAAACTTTTGTATAAGAATACGGATTACCTGGATACAAAAACCATGATAGAAACTCTAAAGAATCATCCTTAGGGAGAAATCACGAATGAAATTTCCTTCCATCGATCTGATTTTCAATGGGTGTGTGGACCTTCTGCTCTTCGGCGCCAAAATCTTCGGGATCACCTATAACGAAATCAACGTTTATATTTTTTGCGTGATCTGGCCTCTTTTTACTTTGATTCTCCTTGGATGCGTTTTTCAACTTCTGAGAACGAATCGAAAATTGAGAACCGAACTTTTCAAAAAAAGAACCTAGAACTTTTTGATCCGGAAAAATTGCTTCCGAGGATTCGAATTTTTCAAAGTCTTTCATTCCGTTTTCAATCAAGTT
Source organism: Leptospira stimsonii (assembly GCF_003545885.1). NCBI lineage: Bacteria > Pseudomonadati > Spirochaetota > Leptospiria > Leptospirales > Leptospiraceae > Leptospira > Leptospira stimsonii. Next base: position 579,242 of record NZ_QHCT01000003.1, on the reverse strand, counting down.
TCGACTTTTAGAGCGTGTAACGTGGGAACTCCAATAAGAATGGACCACAATTCCTTTACTGAAAATGTTTTCCACTGCAAACGGATCGTTCCGTGTAGGAACTCCTATAAGAATCGAACAGAATTTGCGCTCTCTTGAACGACCAAAAGCGATACACTTTCAGTTTTGTGTGGGAACTCCCCGGATTTTTATCAGATTTTTTAACGTCCTTTCCGGCGCTCTCCTATCATTTTGAATGAGCCTTACGTTTTAGAATCGGCCCCGAAATCCGAAAAGAGAGGAACGGATTTTGTTTCACAAAATCGATTCCTTCGTCTTTCTCAGGCAAACGAAAACGAAAGTGACTTTTTAGGAAATCTTGTCTCATTGCCGGATTCTTCCGGAAATGAGTGAGCTCCTACATTTTCCACTTCAAGGGAAGATTTCGATTTTTCTAAGAAGCACGTTGAGCGGGAAGAATGATTTCCAAACCTCAATCGCTTGCGGAGAAGAACTCCCTGGAGGATGGCCATGCAAGGAAGATTCTTTTTAGGAGTTCCTACACGGGGTTTTTTCTTGCAAAATTAGAATATTGTGATATAGGAAAATGCCGCGCTTGATTCCACCACCCACCCCTCCGCCCAAGATTTGGGTGGGGCGCGCGACTTTTACGGAAGAATTGTCGTAGAACCGACGGTTTTTCTTAAGGCCCCTTCAACTTGTAGATAAGGTTGTGGAGTCCCGAGGAGGGAACGAGCCGTCGGTACTAAAAAAACTGAGCCTTGATTCCCCGGCCTTTCAAAGTCGTTCGAAAGAAACGATTCCAATCAAACCGTTGCTTCTTTCTCCCAGAGTTTCCATTTTACGAAGAAGAAAATTCCCACGGCGATGATCGCGATCGAAACCCACTGAGACTGGGAAAAACCGTGCCAGTAGTATTGACTCAAGAATTCCGGATTCTGTTCCGCGTTTGGAATGTTGACTAACGGAGGAGGATCGATAAACGGAAAAACAGCCTTGTTGACTCTCAAAAATTCCACCATGAGTCTTGCAAAACCATGAAGAATCAAATACTGAGCTCCAATGGAGAATTTTCGAAAACCTTGGTCCTTTGCCCAAAATTGAAAGTAGGCGAAGAATACGAAAGAGACAATCGATTCGATGAGGGGAGTATTCCAAACCGGAACTCCGGAAGGATGAGCGCCGTGATAATCAAAAACCAAAAGAGGAATTCGTAGATCGGTCGCAAAACCGTAACATCCGTCACCCGAAACCCAACAACCCAATCTTCCGATCGCATAACCGATCGCCATACTCGGAACCGCGGCGTCCAAATACGAAGGAACGTCGAGTTTGAAATATTTCATGTAGAGGGAGATAAAAAGAATTCCGAAAAGAAATCCTCCGTAAAATACGAGCCCACTTCCGGAAAATAAATTATCCCAAAGAGCCATTCTTCCCGGAAAACCGTACCAATGAGTGAGGGGATAGAGAAATTTTCCGTCAAAGCCGGGAGTCTCCACAAAGATCTGATCCCAGATCTCGAAAATAAAAAAGATCTTAGCGCCGACCAGAGTTCCTAAGATTCCCAAAAGAAGAAGCCAGTCGGAATGTTCGGGTTCTAAGTTTCTTCTTTTTAATTCTTTTGGAAGAAGATAGGATGCGGCTAAAAAACCGAACATCATGAGAATGCTAAATGTGGAAGGTCCATCCCAATTGAAGAATTGTTTGAGAAAGGGCACAGGAATTCTATCGATCATAGTGTAACCAATTCTCTTGATTGCGGGAATGGATCAACCCATAATCCTTTTTTGAAAAAGACAAAGGTCTTTTGAAACATTTGAAAAATGGAATTCTTTTTTAAAAAACGAGGAACGAGGAAAAGAAAACTTTGGTCTTTTTTCTTTTTTTTGGAAGAATCACTCGATGTTGATGAATTCCGCCGGATCCAGAGGCGGATCTTGTCCCATGTGAACCTCGTAGTGCACGTGAGGCCCCGTCGCCTTTCCGGTCGAGCCGACGAGACCGATGAGATCTCCTCGTTTTACGACCTGATTCTTTTCTACAAGAATCTGAGAACAGTGACCGTAGACGGTAAAGATTCCGTTTAAGTGATTGATCCGAATGTTCTTTCCCAATCCTCCGGAAGATTGTCCGGATTCTACTACGATTCCGGGAGCGGTCGCGTAGATCGGAGTTCCCTCGGAAGAAGCGAAGTCCACACCCGAGTGATGCTCACCTAAGACGACAAGACCGAATGGATCGACCCTTCCTCCGAACGTGGAGGAAACAAATCCAACTCCAGGCTTGAGAGGTCGTCCCCGAGGCAACGCATAGAGAATGGATTCTCTTTCTTCAAGATAATCGAACGCGTTTTCAAAGGCCTGCCGAATTCGGAAGAGTTCTATGTTCTGAGCGGCAAAGCCTTCCACCGTATTCTTATAGAGTTCGAGATTGGTTTCGGAATCCGGGATCTCTTTTTTGAGTCGAAACTCGGGGATCACTTCGTAGGTAAGAATTCGTTTCCATGGAACCTCGTCCCAAGCTACGAGGTTCAACTGCTCGGTTTTTCTTTCCAGACCTCGAATCTCCTTTTTGGCGTCTTGGAGGAGCATATCATAATAGAGATATTGGCTCACATTCTCGTCGCTTTTTTGAAAAAGGTCTTCGTCGGGTCGATAGAAGAAGTTGAGATAAGAAAGAAAGACGAATGCGAGGGCGAGAATCGATCCTAAGAGGATTCCAAGGAACCAAGCCATAAAAACGTTCAGTTCGATCCGAATTACGTTCTCGTGACTGTGTGGAACGAGTAAAAAGGAGATCTTTTTGGACCCGCTCTCTTTGAATTTACGAAACCAATTTTTGAATTTAAGAATTCTGACCTGCAAACGCTCAGAATGCGTTAATTTGAGATCGAACTTTGCCGGGCTTGTCATAGATTTTTACTTGCAGGTAGGGGGAATGAAAGGATTATAGACTCATTCTTTATATGAAATTCCTGTCCAATCTGTTCAAGAAAAAAATAGGATCAGTTGAGGATATTCTCTCTCACCCGGATGGCAAGCGCTATTATCGGGATGCCCATCTGATCCGCAAAAACATGATAGATGAGGACGCGGTCAAGATCATTCATAGGCTGAATAAATTTGGCTTTAAGGCTTATATCGTTGGAGGAGGGGTCCGAGACCTTCTCCTGGGAAGAAAGCCTAAAGACTTCGACGTAGTCACGAACGCAACTCCGAACCAGATAAAAAAAATCTTCAACAACTGTCGAATCATCGGAAGAAGATTCAAAATTGTGCATATTCTTTTTCGCGGAAAAGTGATCGAAGTCAGTACGTTTCGTTCTCTGCCGGATTACCGGTTGGGAAAAGCCGTGGAAGATCAGGATTACCTCATCAAGAGAGACAACAAGTTCGGCACACCTCAGGAAGATGCCGCTCGCAGAGACTTTACAATCAATTCTTTATATTATGACGTTCGAAATGATTCCATCATCGATTACGTCGGTGGATTTGAAGACATTCAGAATAAGGTACTGCGAGTTATCGGAGACCCGGATATTTCGTTTCGGGAAGATCCTGTAAGAATGCTTCGCGCCGTAAAGTTCGCGGAGATTCTTGGTTTAACAATTGAAAAAGCGACCGCAAAAGCGATCCGCAAACACAAAGTCGAATTGGAAAAGGCTTCTAGTTCCCGAATGTTGGAAGAATACAATAAGATCTTCCGCACTTGGAAAACTTCTCTGATCTTTCAGGGAATGGCAGAGCACGGACTTTTGGAAGTTCTTTTCAAAGAAGCCTTTGAGAAAGAGCGTAAGAAGAATTCTAATTTTGGTGAAAAGTTTTTAGAAACCAATATCGGAAAACGTCTTGCGATCGCGGACAAACTTCTCACGGAAAGAGAGGAGATGACTCCTCATATTTTCTATTCTCTGATTTTTTCGGATCTCGCGAGAGAAGCTTTGACGAAAGAGAATATGCATTTGGTTCCTGCGATTAAAACGAGCTTGGATCCGATTTTCAATCGACTCGAAACTCCTAAAAAAGACAAGGATCGATTGATTAAGATTTTTGCAAGTCAGCAGAGATTCCTTAGCACGGAAGACGAAAAATCGTCTCAGAATAATTTCTTCCGGATGAAGGATTACTTTTACGACGCCTTTATGGTTTTTAAAATCGGAGCCATCGCCGAGAACGACGAACAATCGATTCAGAGCGCTTTCTTCTGGGAAATTTCGGTAAGAAAGAGACCGATTCCTGTGAAGAAGTTTCACGAAGGAAGAGGTGGCGGTGGTGGTGGAAATCAAAGCCAAGGCGGCGGCCCAGACAGACCCGGTCCGCGTCCGAATAAAAATCGAAACAAGAATTTTCGGAATAAAAACCGAGGAGGAGAAGACGGAGGACAAAGAGGAGAACGCGGAAACCGAAAAGAAGAAATTTCGAACGGTGAAAGTGGAAACTCTAAAAGCGAATCCGACGATTCTCGCGGAAACAACGCCGCAAATTTTCCCGGAGAAGAATCTTAATTCTCAGCTTCTTGAAAGTAGTTCACTACAAACTGAAGTGAAGTTTTGGATCGAAAGGTAGATTCCTCCAAGGAACCCCAGAGATCCAGACTTCCGGTTTTGCTGAGTAAATCTAAAAAGTCTTTCCCCCGATTCCAGATCAAACACTGGATCGTTTCGGGAGCTCCCAAAATTCTAAAACGAACGTGTTTTCCGTCGGTCATCGGCTTGGTGTGATAGATCTTTGCGCCTTTGATGGAATAAAGAGGAACCGGATTCTCATGTCCGAAGGGTTCAAAGACGGAGAGTTCTTGGAAGATCTTTGCGCCGAGTTCGGTTGGTTCGAGAGAAACTAAACTCGAAGTGGAATCCAAGATCGCCTGTTTTTGTTCTTCTTCCAACCAAGAATCCGCGTGTTCAAAGATGACTTTCGCGAGTTCGGGAATTCTATCGATGGAAAGAGAAAATCCCCCGGCTTCTTTGTGGCCTCCGTATTGAAAGAAGATCGATTCCGCTTTTTTCAGAAGATTCAGAACATTCTCCTTTCCATAGGAACGGATGCTTCCCTTTGCGTGACCGTGATCCGGCGTGATAAACAAAACCGGTTTTTTATATTCTTCTACAAGACGGGTCGCGACGATTCCGGAAACTCCGGGTTCGAAGTCGGGTTCGTAACAAAATAGAACTGCTTTCTGAGTTCGTTCCTGTTTTCGTTTTAGAAATCCATCCACTTTGAAAAGATTTCTTTTGGTTCTTTCTCTTCGTTCTTCGTTTAATTTTTGGAGTTCTTTCGCGCCTGTTTTTGCACGTTCCGGATTCTCCTCCAAAAGAAGATTGAGGGCCACTTCGGTGGAATTCATTCTTCCCGCGGAGTTGATCATGGGCCCGAGTCCCCAGCCGAGATCTTTCGAGGTCACGTGTTTTTCGCTGAGTTCCATGAGCGAAAGAAGTTGAAACAATCCTTCTCTGTGTCGGGTTTCCTTACGATAGAGTTTGGAAAGAATCTTACATCCTTCCTTGACGATGATTCGATTTTCTCCGAAGAGGGGCATCATATCGGAGACGGTTCCCACCGCCGCGAGATCGAAGTTCTGGAGATACTGTTCCAAGATCGCGGGGTATTTTAGAAATTCTTGATAGAACCATTCTCTTTCCGGATATTCGGAGGTGAAGCTGAAGTGCGCTTCGCAGATGGGAAAGGAGAATTTGGATTCTATTTCCTGTCTTTCCCCTTGAAAGACGAGCTTTCCTCTGTAGATGAGATAACCCGAGAAGAGAGAATTTCCGTCTCCGATCCAAGTTCCCAGGTTGTATTCTTCCAAGGAAGAATAGAGATAGGCTTGGATCAATTTGAGTGCGAGAACTGCCGTGCAGATTTTTTCGTTCGGATATTGTGAATCCGGACGTTTCGGAGAAACAAGAAAACAAGCCGGAATTCTTTCCGGAATCTCGTGATGATCGAGGACGATGACCTTGATTCCAAGAGAAGCGAGTTCGTCGATCTGAACGTGATTGGTCGTTCCGAAGTCGAGGGTGATGAGAAGATCGGGTTTTTGTTTTTTTACGAAGTCGAGCGCGGCGGGCGAAAGTCCGTAGTCTTCTTCGTTGGAAACTTTGAGGATCAATTCTCCCCGATGAATTTTTTTTAAAAAACCTCCGAGGAGGCTCGTGGAAGAAACTCCGTCGCAATCCCGATCTCCAAAGAGAAGAATTTTCTTTTCAGAGGCAACGGATTCTTTTAAGAGTTCGAGGGCCGGTTCGAGATCCGGAAGCAAAAAAGGAGAAGGAAGTTCTCTGAGTCCGTGGAAGAGAAGGTGTTCCGGGTGCGATTTTTCTCGTAAGTGTGTTTGGTAGAATCTTTGTTGGAGAGGAGTGAGGGGGCCGCGAAGCCCGGAGGAAGGGAGTTCCTTTATACCCGGGCCGTGAGAATAGGGAGAGTTTTTGAGCATTCTTACATTGCGCTGTTGCCGCTAAATTTTGCTCCGGATTCTATTTCTAAATCAGGCGTGCGAACGTCTCCGATCACTTTGCCGGTTTTGCGAATGGAAACCTTTTCATTTGCGGAAACGTTTCCTTTCAATGCGCCTTCTACTTCGAGGGTTCCGGTCTGAATGTCGGCTTCCACTTCTCCCGTGTCTCCGACCACGAGCCTTCCGGTCGTTTCGATCGTTCCTTTGAAGTTGCCTTTGATTTTCAGGGAATTGCTGAATTTCAATTTTCCTCTGAATTGGATATCGTCTCCGATGATTGTATCGATGTGTTCGTCGCTCATTCTGTCTCCAAGTTTTAGAGGAAGAGAGGCAGATTCAAATGTTTTTTTCCGGTTTGAGGCCGCCTTTTCCTTTTCCCTTCCGTTCTAAGACGGTTCTTGAAGACGAATCCTCGTGGCGTTTTTTGGGATTTTTTTTGTCGGAATCAAAGTCGTAACTTCGACCGTTTTTACCGTGAAAGCCAATCCGCGATCCTGGTCGGGTCATTTCCTGATTTGAAGGCAGACTTGAATCTCAAGGAGAATTTTGTAGGAACTCCGACGCTCTTCCGTGACAGTTTCGTGCCCCACCCAAAATTTGGGTGGAGGGGTGGGGGGCGGAAAAAAACTCGGGAGACTTTCCTATATCACAAAATTCTAATTTCGCAAGTAAAATTCCCTTTGTAGGAACTCCGACAAACCTCGGAAGACAAAAGATTCTCCGGAAAAAAAGTTTCTCGAGGGTCGATTCAAACCTTTTTTAAAAATGAATTCTTAGAACGCCGCGACCAAAATTGTCTCGATTTCGTTTTTCGGAAGTTCTCTTGGAAGAGAATCCAAAAAGGGAAACGAAGCCGCGATGTTTGCGATCAAAGGAAGGTCCATCTTTCTCACTTCGTATTCGGACAATCTCTGGGGAATTTTGAGTTCTATAAAAATCTTCCGAATTCCTTCTACGGCTTTGATAGCGGCTTCGATCACGGAAATGTTCGTGATGTCTTCGTCTAAGGCCCTTGCGATCATCACGTATTTACCCGCTGAGGAAGTCAGGTTGTATTCCATCACGTGGGGAAGGAGGATGGACATGGATTGGAAGATATCTAAATTTGTAATATTCGAACTTGCTAATGAAAGAGCAAAGCAGAGTCCTAAGGAGCTGGAAGACTGCGCGATCCCGGTCAAAAGACTCGCCGCATAAAGACCGTTTTTGTAGGTTATATTCTTCGGGTCTCTGATCGAAGGTATCAGGTTTTTCTGGAGAAGTTCGATCGCTCTCAGCGCAGAAGAAATCGTCAACTCGGTGGAAAATTTGGAAAGAATCGTGTCCACCGCGGCGGCCAAAATTCCCACTCCAACTTTCGAAATATCGGAAGAGCTCATAAAGGAGGAAATTTTAGGGTCAGCGATGATCAGTTCCGGAAAAAGAAGTTCGTGGGAGAAATATCTGATAATCTTATCTTCTCCCAAAAGAACCGTTGAAATCGGAGAACATTCCAAACCGAAAACTGGATGAGTCGGAATCAAAATGAGAGGAAGGGGTTTTCTTAATTTCGATTTCTTATCGTTTAACATCTCTTCGGCGAAGATGTCGTTAGTAATTAGAAGGGCGATGATTTTCGCCATACTTATGGATTCGTAAGAGCCGTAACCTATGATACAATCTGCGTTCGCAATCTTCGCAAAGTATGCGGCCGTATCCAATTCTTCCAGCGTGGGTTGTTTTACGATATCGTCGTAGAGAATCACTCCGTCGATATGTTTTTCTAAACTGGTCTTGATGATGGAAAGTTCGTCCATATTTTCCAGCTCTTGTTGAGTGGAAAAAATGACGGTTCTCGTCCCAATGTTTTTTACGAAGTTGCCCACTTTGTAACCGCAGTCTGCTTCAAAGTGGATTTTTGGTGGAAATGTGTAATTAACCCAATCGGGGAGTATCGGCATCGTCGTCGTCCCCCAGAGTAACCTAGTGACTCGGAATCGTTCTAATTTAAATAGAGGTAAAAATCAGTCTTCCGTAACGTTATTATTGACCTAACATGGTCTCAGAAATTCTGTCAGCGATCGTGTTTAGCACGTCGGAACTCAGATTGTCGTAGTCTCCGTTTTTGAGTTTTTCTTTGACTTCTTTTAATTTCACGGAACGATCCGATTCTTCCGGAGTGGAAAGAATTTTACGAGCGATTGTTTGTACTTCAGCCTGAAGTCTTGCTTCGGATGCTTTTTGTTTTGCGGTATCGGAAATAGAAACGTTATCAAAAGTCTCTTTTGATTCCGCTTTTTTAACCGGAGTGGTTCTTTTCGGTTCGTATCCGCTTCCGCCGATCCCACCGATTTTATCGATAGTCATGATTTCTTACCTCTACTGAATTCTATCGGCCGATCCAAGAGAGCCTTTAAGCATTTTTTTCCGATTCGTATTGATTAAAACCACAAATTCACCCTTTCGGGCAAATTCCTTGAGTTTTCCTTCGGAATGGGGAGAATAATGAAGAATTTCTTCGTGAATTTTGGTCATTTCCCGCCCGATCAGGAATTCCCCATCTGGAAAAATTTCTTTTACTGCGTCAATTGTATCGCCGATTCGATGCACCGATTCGAAGATCATAATCAATCCTTCGAACTCTTTCCATTCTCCCAGTTGATTCCTTTTTTTTCCTTTTTTCTCGGACACAAATCCCAGAAACAAAAACGGGTTCGCCTGCCAACCGGAGATGGAGAGTAACGCTGTCAGGGCGCTCGCTCCGGGAACCGGTGTGACTTTGAGTCCCGCTTCCCGCACCATTCTTACGAGATGAGAACCCGGATCGGAAACCCCGGGCGCTCCGGCGTCCGAAATCAGAGCAAAATTCTTTCCTTCTCTCAATTCTTCCAGAAGTCCTGCGTAAGGAACCGCAGACTGATCCTTATAAAGCGTGGAAGCCGGCCTATCGATCCCGTAGTGTTTCAGAAGTCTTCGGGAATGTCCCGCGTTCTCACAGAGAATTCGATTCGTATTCTTAAGAATGCGAAGGGCTCGAAAAGTGAGGTCTTCCAAGTTCCCGATCGGCGTGGAAACGACGTAGAGCGTTCCCGGTTGGAGTGGAATTTCTTCCGAGGAAGGTTCTTCGAATTCTTCCTCTACACTCATAGATTACAGCCGGGAGGAGAAACGCCGGATGGGCAAGCACATCCAGTTTCTTCTGCGCCGGCGATCAGACAAGGATTGCAGAGAGTTCCCACGGGACAGTTTTGTTTTACCGTAGTGCTACAAGAGGCAGTATTGCATTCCGAAGGATTACAACTCGATCCCACGGGGCAAAGATAAGGACGGGAAGAAGAGCACATACGAACGGCGGTCGAAGGATTGGAAAAGATTCCGTTGTTCAAAAGAGCTCTCAACGTGAACGTATAAATTTCGCATTTGATGAACGGAAACACTCCCGGTGGAGGAACTTGGTTAAGAACACGATGGGTTTGTAGTCTTGTAGAACTTGTGGAAGCCTCTGACGCGAGGTGTGGAAAAGAAGGCTGAACTCCGTTTTCAAGATAGATGTTTCCACCGGCTAAGGTTTCCGCTACGGAAGGGGCCGCGGTCGTGATATAAAGATTATAACCTACGAACTGAGGTTCCCCATTCGTAATGTAATAGCGGATCAGGTATTCTGGTTTGTAGCTATTCGGTTCGGAAACGAAATCCGTATCCTTGACCGCCTTGTCCGTGATTCCCTCGTTCACTGCGAGAACGCTCAAAAACTGTGGAACTCCCACGGGAGAAATAAAAACAAAAGGGGATTGGGCCGTCTCGGTATTCTGACCACATCCGAAAAAAAGAAACGTCGCTAAGAGGGTGGAAAGAATCGCTGGATGCAGTGTTTTAGAAGACATTTTTTATCTTGCTTCGGATGCAAATTCTTAAAAATTTGAAAAGGATCCGCTTCCAGGATAGAATTTCCTAGAACAGCGGTCTTACAATCAAAATTTCCTGAATTCTTCCGGAGAACAACCCTTGGTCAGCATTCGTAAAATCGTCCTCTATTCCGGTATTTCCGTAGCCCTCGTTGCCCTGATTTGGATCCTTTTTTCTTCCGACGATCCTTCGGAAAGAGAAAAGAAAAACAGAGAGGCCGACAGCGTCGCTCTTCTTCTCGGTGGTGGAGGAAGTTCTTCCTCTTCTTCGTCCGGCTCTTCCGGAGGAAGGACCAACGATTCCATCTTCGATTCTTCTTTTTACAAAGCAGGAAAAGGGGAATACATAGAATCGGAAAAAGGAGAAACAAAGGAAGCAGATCCGAACGCGGCCGACCCCGATAATCCGATCAATCCTCAGACAAACAAACCGTATACAAACGACGAGATGGAACGTTTCGCGCAATTGAGGGAACGTTTTCCGAACAACTCCCTCGTTCCTAAAAAGTTGAACGCCGCGGAAAGAGAAGCCAAGAAGCAAGAAGAGAATCAGATTGCCGAGGCCGCAAGAAACGTCTACGCGAGAACTGCTTCTCCCACTCAGATCCGTTCTTACTACAATCATATGGAAAAACAAACCCAGGATAGAATGGATATCATCAACTATCTTGTGGATCTTCAAAAAGGTTCGGGAGAGGAAGAGACAGAAAAGAAACTCCAAAATATCCAGGAATCGATCAAGAACCAACTCCAACAGGTTCAAAGAGATAAGGAAAACGCATTCAAACAAGCGGGTTTCTAAAAAGCAAATCGTTGAATCCAACGTCGGTCTTTGATTCTCTGCCGATGTTGGATTGTTTCCTCCATTTCAAAAATCAAAACATCGCTCTACATTTTTATCTCCTCCGGACTTGAAGTCCGATTTCAACTATTTTTACAAAAGAAATATTCTGTCTAAAAAACATTCTATTTTTCTAATGAACCATTTTTTCCGGTTCATTCGGAAGAAAAAACGGATTCCATATGTTTTGCCTTGCTTCGCGTAAAGAAAGAGGATTCAATCTTTCGGAGATAGGCTAATCCGTCCCCGACGGATCGTCTCCGAAAGAATATCGCGCCTTTGAAGACGTCGCCGGAAGAAAACTTCGTTTTCTCGACTCTGCAAAGATTTTCTTGGATTTAAAAAGTCACCCGGAAATCGACTGGAAGTTTTGAAAGGAGATCGAAAAGGAAAATACTCCATTCGATTCAAAGATCAGTGGAGAATTTGTTTTCTCCGGAAAGACAAGGGGCCGCACGAAGTTCAGATCGTCTTATCACTGACTTTTTGATTCGTTTTTTTTTCGCGAAGAATTTGGTAAATAGTGCCTCGTACGAGGTTTACGTCATGAAAATAAAAAACAGAAGAGAATCCGATCCGCATCCAGGAGAAGTATTGAAGTTTGATTTTTTAGAACCGATGTCCTTGTCCGCAGATCGTTTATCCAAAGACATTGGAGTTTCCGAAAGTCTCATCTCTCAGATCATCTATCGCAAAAAATCGATCACGCCGGATCGGGCGCTCCGGCTTGCAAAGTATTTTAAGATGACTCCGGATTTCTCACTCAACTACCGGATGGATTTCTATCTCGAAGAACTCGTACGAATCAAAGGAAAAGAATACGATAGAATCAAACCTACCGATCTAAGAGTGGTTTGATCCTAAATTCCAGAACCCTTTTCTTCGGAAAGAATGGGAAATCGAAAACTCGATTTTGGATCGAGTCCGTATTCGTCCAGATGAAACGAAGGAGGAAGTCTTTCTCGTTTCCATTGATTTCGGTGAAACAGTTGGATGTATTTCCGAACGCTTTCTTCCAAATAACCGGAAGGAAGTTTTTGAACCTCGGGTTCGTGGGAAAGAAGTTGAACGATCTCCGCATACCCCGCTCCTCGCACTACAAAAAGTTCCTCGATTTTTTGTAATAGAGAATAGGGCATTAAATCTTTTTCGTCTTCCTGTTTGTCTTCAAGAGGTTTTAACTCCGCGCTAGGAGGAGAAAGAACGATTTCCTTGACCGAAGGAAAGGAAGGAAGAATCGGATCCTTTCCTTCCGCAACGAACCGCATCCAGTTTAGAATGAATTCCTTACTGACACCCGTCAGAGGCGCCACGGAACCGGAAGAATCTCCATCCATCGTCGTATAACCCGCGCTAGCTTCACTTCGATTTCCGGTAGAAAGTAGAAGATGTCCGTTTAAATTCGCAAGCATCCAGATAATCGGGGAACGTACCCTGGCCTGAATATTTTGTAGAACCAGATTGTGTTTTTCCCAACTCAGGGAAATTCCGGTAACCTTGGAGATTTTTTCAGTGATCGTTTTCACTTCTTCGTCGATCGTCAAATCTCCGTGAATCGTCTGTAAATCCTTCGCGAGTTCCGCGGCGAGAGATCTCGTTCTTTCCGAATTATTCTTCGTTGCCTGATAAAGCGTGGAAAGAATTTCCTTTTCGGGAATTCCCTTTGCCTCGAAGAAATTTTCACCTAATTCTTGTTTTGCGATTTTTTTCATCGCGGTGACCAGTAAGGCGCAGGTCGCGCTGTCCGCGCCTCCCGAGAGTGATAGGGTATATCCTTTTGTCTTCGATTGGATCAGATAATCGAACAATCCCAAAGCGACCGCTCTCGTGAAGTCGACGTACGATTCTTCCTCTTTGGAAAGGAAAGGTTCGGCGATAGAACGCTGGATTTTCGGTTTTCTTTCTTTGAATTGGATTCCAAGATAGATTCGATTGTCTTCTTCGGTTCGATTTTTCTGGGAGCGGTTTCCCGAAGGTCGAAAGTTTCTCGCACGATCGGACCTGGAAGCATCGAAATCGATCTCCGAAGAACAAACCTGAAAATCTCCGAAGAACAATCGTTGCGATTCTGCGATCAGATTTCCGTTTTGTACGACTAAGGAACCGCCCTCGAAGATCAATCTTCCGGATTCGTTTCCGCAGAGATTGGAAAAAAGATACACGTTAGACTCTCTTCTCGAACTTTCCTTAAAAATCTGTCTCCGAATTCTTTGTTTTCCGAAGGCGAAGTGAGAAGCGCCCGGTGAAAGAATGAGATCGGTTCCCGATTCGGAAAGAGTAAGAGAAGGTTTTTGTAATACCCAGGAATCTTCACAGATCTCGACTCCGAATGAAAAATGATCGGTTTCAAAGATCAGAGATCCGAAGGGAATCGCAGACCCGTCCGGTGCGACTAGATTCTCCTGAGCTTCTTCTCCTTTTGCAAACCATCGATTTTCGTAGTGAACTCCCGTGGTTGCAAGATTGGATTTGGGTACGATTCCTGCGATCGCACCGTTGCAAAGTACGGCGGAACAATTGAATAGATAAGGATTTTGGAATATAGGTAAGCCGACTACGACGATCTTATTCTCGGTGAACGGGAGTAGTTTATTGAGAGTTTCCCAAGATTCTTTCCAGACTCTCGGAAAAAAAAACGAATCCTCGCAACCATAACCGGAGATACAGAGTTCCGGGAATAAGATCAGATCGGAATCTTTTTCCTTCTCCAGGACTTTTTTGATTTTTGCAAAGTTCCCCGAAAAATCCAGGACTCGAGTTTTGAGAGAAACGGACGTAAGTCTCACTGACTGCATGATTTACAGAATTCAGGTTCGAACTCCTTTTGAAAGTGTTTTTTCCGGTTTTCCAGATTCTTTCTATTTCGGATTCTGGTTAAAAATATTTATAAAAAAGAACGAGAACTCTTTATGAAACAAGATCTTTTGGACCTCATTCGCCATCACGCGTATCGTTATTCCGAACAACCCTTTACTCTCGCTTCCGGAAAACTATCCAGGCACTATTTTAACTGTAAGGAAATCACTCTGGTTCCGGATCGTCTGGAACTTCTCTGCAAATTCATCGTTGACGAACACCTTCCACAGGTGGGGATCACAAAACCGGAAGCCTTTGGCGGACTTACCATGGGAGCCGATCCGATCTGTTACGGAATCAGTCTTGAATTTAGAAAACAAAATAAAAACGTCTATCCGTTGATCATCCGCAAAACCTCCAAAGAACACGGGACCAAAAAGCTGGTCGAAGGCGCGGTGCACACGATCAAGTCCTGCGTCGTCGTGGACGACGTGATTACAACCGGAGGTTCCACGATCCAAGCGATCCGAAGTCTAAGGGACGCAGGAATCGAAGTCACCCAAGGCATTTGTATCCTCGATCGTCAGGAAGGCGGGATGGAGGCGATCCTCGCCGAAGGAGTTCAGATTTTTCCCATATTCAAAAAATCTGATTTTGGTAATTTAGAACATGCGTGAATTCTTATATGATTCCCCGAGATTTCGCAGAAATCTTCTTCTTCGTTCTTTTGCCGTGATTCTTTTGTATCTTTCCTTTTTGGCGTGGAACTTTCTAAAGGTTCCGGAAGAGGGAAGAACGGACTTCGTGAGAATTTTCGGTCTTCTTTCGATATTTCTCGCTTTCCTTCTTTATAGAAATTTTTCAAGACAACTTCGGGTTTTGGAAGGCGCGAAGATCCAGTTGAGTCCGAATTCATTGACCCTCTTCAATTCCAAAGGACAATCCCTGGAAACAAAACTCAAGTCGGTCGTATCGATCGAAAGGGATGTGTTTCGTTCTTATGATCGTTTTTTGATTTCTACAAAAGAGGATCAGATCCCCGTTCTCAACATTCTGGAGCCTGACTTGTTTCAAGCGGAGATAGAAAAATACACCGGAAAAAAAACGATTCGAACCGAAAACAAGGGTGGCTTTTTTCAACCCAAAACCCTTTTGTATTTTATCCCTTCTTTTGCCGTTCTCGCAGGTTCGTTTTATAAACCCTTCGGAATCAAGATCGAATCTTTTTATCTCGTTGGTAACGTGAACGCACTTCTTGTGGCGATCTATTATCCGGAGGATAAAATCAAGATGGCGTTTTCCGCAAAACGGCGTTGGGTTTTTCTTTTAGGCGCGCTTTTGATCGCCCAGTGTGCGATTTACTTAAAGCTTTTCTAATGTGAATTTTCTCAGAGGATTTTCGATTTCCCGATAAGGTTGATTTTCCTCTGAGTGAGTCGTCTTAGTTCCACCATTTCTTCCAGGTAGGTAGCGAGCACCTTGTCGACGTGGATGTTCTTTTCCATTTTTAACAGGGTATCACGGACCAAACGTAGTTGTTCCTCTTCTCCGACTTTTCCTGTGATGATCAATCTTCGGATCGTTTCGAATTCACATTTTCTAAGGTGAACACGAAGAAGAAAGTCAATGGAGAATTTCGAAACCATTCTTCCCCAAGGGCTGTTCGGATTGACGTTGTTTAACGGATCGATTCGATCCGACGCGCGTTGAGAAGGAACTGGGCTGAAGGTGCTGGAGAAAGAAGAAGGCGCTGTTTCGTCTCCGATATCCTTTCCTTCGGACGGACTGCTTCCCTTCGAGACGAGGATCTCCTCCAAGGCTTGTGTTCTGAACTCGTCAATGAAGTCGTTCGGATTGTTGTTCATCATCCGAATGAATTCTTCAAGCATCACGGAGATGTTTACGATTCTTCCGATCGGAGTGTTGTTCAGTTCACGGATTTTCGGAAAGAGTTCTCTTGCGATGAGGGAAGGAGATTTTTTCTTGTAGTAGGTCGACTCGTATAGGCGTTCTAATTTTTTCTCGGAGTAATATTTTAGGTCGGTAAGAATTTTCAGATCCGCATACGCATATGCGTCCACTCCCGGATCACTTAACTTGTTGGCCCTTTCTTCGGGTAATACGATCTTTATAACAAAGATAACTTTCGCTTCGCGTAGCGCTTCTATGATATTGCGAAGATCTTCCGGTTCCCTTGAATAAAGAGACATCAGATCCTTGATGAAGGTATCGGAAGTGGGTATTTTTTCGTCGTCTTGAAGATTGACTTTCCGAATCTCGGATGCGATTTCTAAGGCAACGTCTGTCAGGCTCTTCATAACGGTGGGAACATCCTAATCGAAAGTTCTTCTACGATCAAGTTGGTTTTCACAAGAGTTTCCAAGTCGTTCGGTTGAAATCATTCTTGACTGATTCGAAATCCGAGTTTTCGCAGAGTATACAACGGAACCAAGGCCGAAAGAATTCCGAGGATCGGGGAAAGAACAAGGAAGAAGACGGAGACCTCCGGAGTTACGGTGAATGTGAGGGTCCATCCGAAGGCGTTTTTGTTGATCACGTAGAGAACGATCGGGGATAAAAGAAACGCAAGAAGAATGCCGAAACAGGTCGAAAGGACCGTGAGAAAAACGCTCTCGGTCAAAAGAATTTTACCGAGTTGTTTGTGATCCGCTCCCAAGTATTTAAGAATCCCTAACGTCATTTTTTTGGAGATCAGGTTATGAAGAAGAGAGGAAACCAAGGATATCATAGCAATGAGAAACGCGGTCGCTTTGAGAGTATTGAGAACGCCAAACACTTTATCTACTCCCTCCGTATAGATCTCTCTCAGTTCCTTTGAATTCAACAATTTCAAAGAAGGATATTGCGTTATTATTTTTGAAATCGCAGTCGCAGATTCTTTTTCTTTCTCAGGTTCTTTTAGAAAAATTTTGATCGAGTTGTATCCGCTCAGTCCGAAAAAACGATCGTAATTTTTGATATCCATCATGATCGTTCCACGTTCGGAAAAAAAATGTTCTTTGATTCCGCGAATCCGAAATTCCTGCTTTCCGAATTTTGTGGAAAGAAGCAAAGGATCTCCGATTTGAAAGTTTTGCAGATAGGCCATGTTTGAAGAAATTAGAATTTCATTCTCCTTTGTTGCCAATTTCTCGGCGGAATCCGTATGATCGTAAGTGGAAAAAGTATATGCATGAATCGTAAAGTTCCCTCGATCCGTTTCAATTCTCGTATTTACGCAAAAACCGTCGAGAGATTTTACTTCGGGAAGTTTTGCCAGTTCGTTTAACAACGAAATCGGAACTCCTCCGTGGATTCCGGCGGCGAGATTCTCCGTGTTGATGACTGTAAGTTCGGCTGGAAATTCGGAATCCACCCAGTCGTTGAGAGATCTTCGGTAACTGTCCGTCAGAATGGAAAGACAAACGACGAGGGAAGTCGCGAGCATCAAAGTCGCCGAAGTCAGCGTGTTTCGAAGAGGCTGATTTTTTGTTTCTTCCATGCCGACCCTCATAAAGACAAAGGATCGATCAGAACCCTCCATGATGCGAAAGAAAAAAGTCGTGATCGTCCGAAAGATCCAAGGAAAACAAAGCGTGACACCGATTACGATTCCGCCGATTCCCAAAAGACCCGTGATCGGGAATCTCCAACGAAGAGGAATGAATGCGATTCCGATAAATACGACCAAAAGAAAAATTCCAAAGGTAAGAAGTTTTTTTTCCGGCACTCGGTTGTTTCCGGAAGAGGATTCTCGGAGGATTGTCACCGGAGAAATTTTTCCGGCACGCAAGGAGGGAAAGGCGGCGGATAAAAAAGAACCGAAGATTCCAATGCTCAATCCCAAAATCCAAATCGTAGAAGGAATCGATCGATAGGTCTTGACGTAAGAAAGATCTGAGGACGCGGCTTCCGGACTAAAAAAATCCAATCTTGAAAAAAAGAATCCAAGCCCCAAACCCAAAATACTTCCCACAAATCCCAGAAGTACTGCCTGCGATACGAATAGAAGAAACGTGTGACCCGCGCTTAAGCCCATCGTTTTTAGAATTCCGAGTTCTTTCTCTCGAGCGATATACAAACCCGACATCGTATTCGATACCATAAAAAAAGCGATGATGAGGGAAATAAAGGAGATCACGAGAAGATTGAGTTGAAAGGATCGAAGTGCGTTTCCTGATTTCTCGCGGATATCGTCTATCGTCTCCACTCGATAAAGATTCCCCAACTTCTTCTCAAGGATTTGTTTTTGGGAAGAATGGAACGTCCTCGGCTGGATCAAAAGAAAACTAACGTTTCCGTTTGTCTCGAATCGTTCCATAGCGGATTCAATTTCCTCAAGGAGAATATTACCCCCGTCGCTATCGAACGGTTTCAGATGATTTAAGAAGAAGGTCTTGGATTGGGAGCGAAGTTTTGTTTCCGATTTACCGAGCCTTTCAAATAAACTTCGACTGATGTAAATCGATTCAAAGTTTTCCGCGTTGTTCGGAGCCGCAAAGGCTTTCGAACCTTGCCATCCGTCGTTTTCCTTCAAGAAGTCCAAACCTAAAAATACGGCTCGGATTCCGTCTTCTAAGATGACTTCTTTTTGGAAACGAGGAACGATCTTTACGATCCATCCCAGTTCTTGATCCGAGGAAAGATCCCGAATCAAATTCGAAGGAAGATTTTGTTCTCCTTGGGAGGAAGTGATCTTGATCTTATAGTCGCCTTGGAAATAGCCCATCGCAAAGTCTGTGAGACTTTTTTCCGCTTTCATACCGTTCGCGGTCGTGGAGACAAAAAGACCGACTCCGAGCGCGATGCCGACTAACGCGAAAAAAGCGGCCAACTTATGACTTCGAAAGTATTCGAACAAGAACAGGAAGTAGATTCGTGAAGACATTGACTCTAAGAAACCAAGACCCCGTCCGCCATCTTGAGTTTGAATTCTCCGAGGGAACCCAGATTTTGATCGTGAGTTACGATGAGAAGCGTGAATTTTTGTTTTTTCTGCAGATCCATCAATAAGCGGATTACGTTTTCGGCATTCTTCGTATCTAAATTTCCGGTAGGTTCGTCGGCGAGAATCAAAGACGGACTTTTACAAACGGCTCTTGCGATCGCGACTCTTTGTTGTTCCCCTCCGGAGAGTTCGTCCGGCTTATGCGAAATTCTCGCTTCGAGTCCGACTTTTTCCAAAGCCTCTTTCGCTTTTTTTTGTGCTTCTTTTTTTCCGATGCCGGAAATGTAGAGAGGAACGGCGACGTTCTCGAGAGCGCTCAAATAAGGAAGAAGATGAAAGAATTGAAATATGATCCCGGTTTGTTCCCTACGATATTTCGTGAGTTCGGTCTCGTTCATGGAATGAAGCGGATGACCGTTTACGAAAATTTCTCCGGAATCGGGTGTGTCGATACCGGAAAGAATATTCAAAAAAGTTGATTTACCCGAACCGGAAGGTCCCATCAGAGTGATCACGGATTCGCTGGGTATATCCAGATTGACTCCCTTCAGAACGGGAGTTTGGAGTTTTCCGCTTTGATAGGATTTTTTAAGAAGAGAAATGCGGATCCGAGAATCGTTAGATTGAGTGAGAATTGGGTTTGTCATTTCTTATGATCAGACAGAAGATACGGGAAACGAGATCGTGAAAAGAGAAAAAAAGTCCGATCCGATTGAAAAGAAAAAAAGATCTCCTGATTCTATCCTAACGTTTCGTTTAGAAAAAAGAAATTTAGAAGAAAACCCGGAAAAAAAATGAGGCAGAAGGAAACGAAAAGAGGGAAACGAAGACTTTCAGAAAGGAGATTCTAAAAGCCTATCGTTTTCGGAATAGGGTATTACCGAGTGATTCTCGCGAGTTCGATTCCGGGATAATAGTGTCTTAGAATTTCGACGTAGTTGTAATTTTCCTTCGCCATACCAAAACTTCCCCATTGACTTAAACCCACCCCGTGACCGGAACCCATTCCTTTTACGAGATAACCGTTTCCTTCTTTTTGAATTCCGAAACGAAGAGAGCGGACCGGCGCGCCAAGGGTTTGTCTAAATTCTTTCCCACGGATTCTTGCCGTTCCTTCGCTTCCCACAAGTTCCATGAGATCGACACGACCGGAACCGGTTCTGGATAATACTTGAATGGATTGGATTTCTCCGATTTTCAAATTCGAAAACTTCGAAGCGATCAGATCTTGGGAGATCGTTTCCTTCCAATAAAAATTATCTCCCGCACGATCAAACTCCGATGCTACGGTCGGAAGGTAAGGAATTCTTTTTCCACCCCAGACGTTTTCCGGTGTCTCCGTCTTACCGCCGCTATTCGAATGAAAGAACGCTTGGATTGGAGTTTCTTCGTAAACCGCCATAACCCCCGTGGTGTCTTGAACGGCTTTGGTTGTGGAGGGATGTTCTTTTTCCAAACCTCCGTAGACCTGGGAATTTGTCGTGGCCTCAACGTCGTAGAGAGCGTTCTTTTTATTTAAGATTTCTCGGACCGCGTATGTTCTTGCGCAGATCGCTTGCGCCTTCAAGGCTTCGTTCGGCCAGCTATAAGGAACTTCGGAAGGAACCACTGCGTAGAGATATTCTTCTAAGGGAAGAGAGTTTACGATCAACGCCGGTCCTTGCGTTTGAGGGACCACAAAGATCGAACCGCGAACCTTTAAGGATTTGTATTCGAGGCCTGCACCTTCGGCCACAAAACGAATCGGAGCCTTGAGTCTAGAAACGTCGAGAGTGATGAGATCGATTCCTTTTTTAATGAGAAGTTCATTCGCGTCATAGACGGAGATGATTCCTTCTCCTCGAATCTGAAGGTCTCCTTCGGCTTTTCCGATCAGGACGCGGACGTCGTGAACGGATCGACTTTTGTAAGGAGGAGTCCAAGGACGGATGATGACGGTATTACAACCCGTTTCCCAAAGAATTAAGATCAAGAGAAAGAATAAAACTAGTTTTCTGGTCATTGGAATTCCTGGAGATACGTCTATCTCTCTCCTAAATATCGTTGTGAATTCTGAATTCCTGCAGAGTTTTTTTGAAATGGAACCGAACGTAGTTCCGAGTTTCATCCGAATGCAAAGTTCCAAATTTCGATTTTTTTGGAAAGTTTTGCTAAAAATCCAAGAAGAAGAAAAACGTTCGTCAAAACTCGTCCTTTGCTTGAAGAATGGGAACGAGAAAGAATTTGTTTGTTTCTCACAAGCAATCGCCGGATGATTTCAAAGATAAAGAAGCACTCAAAAAGTTTATCCATGACAAAGAGATTCAGGATGAACTCGGTTTGGTGAAGAGTGAAGGTTCTGTGGTTAGGAAGAACCATCTCGCGATCGTTTTTGCGGAATTGGGTCAAACCGCTAAAGCGAAACAATTTCTTACACTTACGAAAAAGATAAAATCGACTAAAAAAAGAATGATGTGTGCGCACCTTGCGAGGAAGAACGATCTTCGTTCTTCGGTTAAAGGAAGGAAATCAGAAGAATCGGATTCTTTATGTTAAAAATTGGTAAAAACATTCCCATCGCAATTTTTTGCTTCACTCTAAGTTTTTGTTCCTCTTTGCAAAATGCAAACGGTGAAAGGGACAAAGTCATATACGTTCAGAACGTTCAAGGGATCAATTTGGATGACCTCGAGCTAAACGCAAAAAGAAAAATTTTAGAAAACGGTTTAGGCGAACTGATAGAAGGAAGTTCGCAGACGATTGACGGGCGGATCCAGGAGATGATTACCAATTCTTCGACGGAAGGGTTCGTTACCGAATTCGCATTCGTCGGAGAGATTCGAAAAACAGGAAATCTCGTCGAGGCCGACGCCAAGGGAAGGGTGAATCGGAAGGCAGTCGAAGACGCATTAAAAGAACGATACAGAGATTTAGGAAAACCCAAATTCTTAATGATCATCGATGAAAAAATATTAGGAAAATCGAATGGACATTCTTTTGGTACGATATCCGAAAATGCGATTGTAAAGAAATTTGCCGAATTCGACTTCCTGGATAAAAATCAGTTTTCCAGAATTTTGGCGAAAGAAGGAGGGAAGACGATTGAAGTTTACGGAAATCAAACTTTTGAAGGTAAAGCGATCACCGCGGCCGCAGAGATGGAAGCACAGATTTTATTGGTCGGTCAAGTCGAGGTAAAGGACGCAGGTGAGCTCGAAGGAAGCGGACTCCATTCCTATCAAGCGGTTCTTCGATTTAAAATTTTCGACGTAAACACGGCCCGAATCATCGCCGCTGATAACACGAACGGCGCAATCCCACATGTAAGCGCTGAAACAGGAACGCAAGAAGCGATTCGAAAAGCTGTCGAAAAGGCCTATCCGAAAATTCGGGACCAGATTACTTCCAAGTGGAAACCGGGTAATCTAATACGCGTTAGACTAGAAGGGATTCCATACGATGACTACGTCGATAAGGACGTAAAAGGGTTGATCCGAAGTATCAAAGGTGTGAACGGTGTTTCCGAAGTTACGAGCGGAAATAAGAATCAGACGATCGTTTTGGAAGTTGAGGCATTATTCAGCGGAAGCGTTTTGTATCAAAAAATGAGGGAACGAAAAAACGATTTCGGATTCGATTTTACTCAAAAAGAGGTAAAGTCCAGCTCCTTGCATATCATCAAGAAAAGATAATATTCTGAAATAAAGAAGCATCAAATTATACTATGATGGAGGTTAACGCTCCGTGTTGAAGGATTGTAGAAGGGCAACCGATTCGAGGTGTGGAGTTTGTGGATAAGGATCGGTAATCAATATTTTCTGAATATGGAAACGATCTCTCAGTTTCCAGAGATCCTCTTTCTGAGAACTTGGATTACAAGAAACGTAAATAAGGGAAGAAATTTTTGAATCCCTAAGCGCTTCGATCACGAACTCGCCTAGACCGGCCCGGGGAGGATCCGCGATGAGGAGAATCTTCTCTTCCGATCGAAAAAGTTTTTTCAATCCCTCCGTTGCCTTTTTTGAAAAAAGATCTTCGCGAAGGTAAGAGAAAGAAATTTCCGGAAAATCGGTTTGCATCTGTTTGCGTGCAATCTCTAGAGAGCTTTCGATGGAATCGATTCCTGTAATCTTTTGAAAACGATCCGCGAGAATTCTACTAAAAAAACCGGAACCGCAGAAGAGATCGACGAGATGTTCGCAAGAATGTGGGATTTCGTTTTGGATAAAATCCAAGATCGGTAGAAACCCGGTCGGATTCGGTTGAAAGAAGGAATCGAAGGGAACACGAAATTCCTTTCCCGCCACGAGTTCCAGATAAGAATCTTTTCCTCTGAGGATTTTGATTTCACCCATCGCGGAAATTTCGCCCTTTCTTCGATTGAAACAAAAAAGAAGATGGTTTGCTTTCAGAAATTTCTTGCATGCTTCGGCGAAATTGGATTCTTCCTCCGTGTCCTTGAATTCTTCTACAAACGTAAGAATGGACATGAGCTCGGTTGTGTTCCTTGCCTTTCGGAGGGTGAGATATTTTAAGAATCCGGAATCTTCTCTGCGATCGTAAGGGAGGTCCGGAAATTTTAGAATGAGATTTCTAAATCGTTCGAGTTCTTCGTTCGCTTCCTGAGTTTGGATGAAACAAGATTCTAAATCCACCACGTATCGAAACGAACCCGATTCTCTTTGTCCGACGACCGGGCCCGGAAAGACGGAGAAGTCCATTCGATTTCTGTAATGGTACGTTTTATCCGCCGGGATCAAGAGTGGGGTCACTCCGAAGTCGTTTTCGTAACCTTTGGAAAGCGAAGAAGTCTTCAACAAAAACTGTTCCGTATACGGGATATGCTGGGCCGAACAACCCCCACAACGAGTAAATGCTGGACAGGGAGGAGTCGAAGTTCTTGGAACCTGAGAAACTAACTCCAGTTTGGCGTTCGGTTTTCTCCGTTTCTTTTTAAAGAGCGTAACGTTGTAAGTATCCCCCGGTAGAGAATAGGGAACTTCGATTTGGTTTTTTTCGAAATGAAGAATTCCTCTGAGATTGGATTTAATTTTCTCCACTTGCGAAGGCAAAACGGAATTATTTTTTGTAACAATCGGATCGACTTCCATTTTTGGTCAAGTTAGAACCGAAAGCCGTACTGTAAATCGCTTGTTTTTGTCGAAGAATTGAAATTTTTATTCTACATTGTAATCAGATTCGGTCAGATAGAAATCACCGGAGTCAAACTCTTTGATCACAGTCAAAAACCTTCAGAAATCCTTTCAAATCTCCAAAAGAAAACCTGGACTCTTCGGAGCCATCGGCTCGCTCTTTTACACAAAAAAAGAAATCATTCAAGCAGTTGAAAACGTCTCTTTTGAAATTCAACCAGGAGAATTTCTGGGATACATTGGTCCGAACGGCGCTGGAAAGTCGACCACCATTAAATTATTGACCGGCGTTTTGACTCCGGATCAGGGAGAAATTCGAATTTTCGGATTGGATCCTTCCAGAGATAGGAGGGAAAATTCGAAACAGATCGGAGTGGTTTTCGGACAAAAGACCCAGCTCTGGTGGGATCTTCCGGTCGGAGAGTCTTTTGATCTTCTGCGATCCATTTACAAAATCGAAAGTAAAGATTATAAAAAACGAATGGAGATGTTCAACGATCTTCTCGGTCTTCAGGAGTTTTTTCATCAACAAGTTCGAAAGTTAAGTTTGGGACAGAGGATGAAGGCAGAGATTGCGGCGAGTCTCTTACACTTTCCTCGCGTCTTGTTCTTGGACGAACCTACGATCGGACTCGATGTCCTCGTAAAAGAGAAGGTAAGGGAATTTATTAGAACCATCAACGTGGAGGAAAAAGTAACCATTCTTCTTACCACGCATGATGTTCAGGACATCGAGTATCTTGCAAAAAGAATCATCTTGATCGATCACGGAAAAATTCGCTTTGACGGAGATCTGAATTCTTTTCGAGGACTCGGAGCAACGGATAACGTCGTCGAAATTCAATATCGTGGCGAACCGACTCTCGAGTTTCCTTCCGAGTTTACTTGGATTCAAAACGGAACACCCAATCAGGCGAGCATCATTGTAAAAGAGGGAGAATCCCTAAATCGACTCCTTTCTTTTTTGAGTTCTTCCGGCCTGGAAATTACTGAAATCAATTTCAAAAAACCGGATCTTGGCGCCGTTATCAAACAGATCTATGGGGAAAAACCTTGACGCTTTATCTAAAAGTTATTTCCAAAGCCTTCCAAAGATCTTCCACGTATCGACTCGAATACTTTACCGGGGTTCTCAATGCGGTTTTGTATCTTGCGATTCTGACTTCCGTTTGGCAATCGGTTTCGGGAAAAGGATTGGAAGGAGGTCGAACCAGAGAGTCTTTGATTCTCTACGCCGTTTTATCCACTTTGATCAAGGTTTCTTTCGGACGACAAGACGGACTTGTTTCCTCAAAAATCAAGAATGGAACCATCGTCTTCGATCTTTTGAAACCGATTCGATTCCCCTTAATCGTTTTCGCTGATACGATAGGAGTGAGCGTTTATCATCTCCTTTCCAGATCGCTTCCTCTTTTGATTCTCTCCTTCGCATTTTTAGAACTTAGGTTTACTCCGAATCCTGAAGCCGTCTTCTCCTTTTTGTTTGTTTATTTTCTTGCGTTCCTGATCTTCTTTTTGATCGGATTTATGATTTCATCTTTGTCTTTCTATTTTACGGAAATTTTTTCTTTCTTTTTGCTTTATTTTGCACTGATTACTTTGTTTTCGGGTTCCGTGATTCCGTTAGATCTTTTTCCCGAATTTTTGAGAAACGTTTCCTCCTGGCTTCCATTCGCTTATCTATATTATTATCCGACTCAAGTTTTGACATCGCAATCGATCGGAATGGAATTCGGAGAGTTGATTGTGCGATACTTTTTGATGATCGGAATTCTTACGGTTGCGGCTTCTGCAATCTATCTTTCCGGATTGAAACGACTCGAATTGGCGGGAGGTTGATTTTGTTTCGATCATTTTATACCTATCTTAAGTTGGCTCTATCTTCGGTTCAGTCCCATATGGAATATAAGGCGAGTTTTTGGATTTATCTAGTGACCTTGCTCATTTACTATTCCGCTCAAGCCGCGACAATCTTCATTCTACTTTCTAAGTTTGTCTCGATCGGAGGATGGAACCGAGGAGAAATCGCCTTTCTTTATAGCCTTTTAATTTTCGCTCAGGGTATCGTCGCGTCCGTATTTTCCGGAATGGTAGAATTCGGATCCTTAGTGAGAGACGGGGGATACGATCGATATCTTTTAAGACCTCTTTCACCGATAGGTCAGGTATTGATGAATCATTTTGATATCACCGGACTTCTTCATCTGATTTTGGGCATGATCACGTTTATAGTCGCCAATCAATTTACGGATATTGAATGGACTGCGACAAAGATTGTTATGTTGTTTTTGGTGGTGTTGGGAAGTGCGATGATCTTGGCAGGAATCAGGATCGCAATCGCGTCCATCGCATTTTATGCGATTCAGAATTATTCCTTAGTTCATCTCTTTATATTTTCGAGTCGCGAATTTATGATGTATCCGATGAATATCTATAACGTATCGATCCGGATTCTTCTCACCTTCCTACTCCCTTTAGGTTTTGTGAATTTTTATCCGGCTCACTATTTTTTAAGTAAGAGCGGAGATTCCTTATTTCATCCTTTCTTTATCTATTTGAATTTTCCGGTCGGTTGTTTTCTTTTTTTCGGATCCCTGCTTCTTTGGAAGAGAGGACAAAAAAGATACGAATCAACCGGAACGTAGCTATTTGATTTCTAAATGTTCGATTCCGGATTCGGTGAAGATTTCCTCGTATTTCGAAATGAAGGGCGCTTCCTTTTCGATTCTTTCTTCGATAGCCATTCCTTTGATTTCGGCCTCGGTATAAGTTCGCGTAAAATCTCTTACTGCCAACCTCTGAACGAGTTCGTCCCAGAAGATGCTATCTTGGTATTCGGTAATTAAATCCGAAATGTCAGTCTTTTCTTCGAACTCTCTCGTGAGGTAGTGAAGCTCCTCCTCGCTGTCGTAAGCGACCAAATGGGTCACTTCAAGTGCCTTCGCATACGAGAGGACCTGTTGTTCCATGTCCTCGTAGGCGTCATACGAATCCAGACGATCCGGTGCGGGTTCTTCTTCCTCTAAAATAGAGTGATAGAGAAAGCGAGTGATCGCTAAGGACTTAAGAAGGGCTTCGTATTGTTCGCGTGTGAGTTCGATATTCATTGCAATTCCCATTTCATGGAGGAGGCGCGGATTGCCAAATCTATTTCTCTACGAAAATTTCGGTAAATGATCGGGAAATAAATTTAGAATTTTCTTTACTTTCATTTCGGTCAAGTGGTTCTATCAAAATTCAAAACTTGTTTAGTTTAAAATAGACTTTCAGATCGCTCTGTTTTCTGCTTTTTCGGGAACTAACGAAATATTTTTCTTCTCTGTCTTCAAATCTCACGCAAATAGATAAATTCCGATGAAGAAAACTGCATGAGATTTTACAATAAAAAAGAAAATCGAGCATTGCTTTAATATTGAAAAAGAATTCGTGCGTAAGGAATCAGCGCCTTAAGAAAATTCATAAATTCGATGAAATGCGAACCACTTTGAATGATTTAAAGTGATGGGCTTTCATTGTAAATTTCTTATGACTTTTGAATTGGGAGTTGTTTTATAATTTTTTGATATGATATCTTAACAGGGAATAGGAAGGATTTCATTATGAATAAAGAATCGAGAAATCTTACGTGACTTAAAATCCGAATCTAAGTTGTATATGAAGATCCATCCTGTCTTCATTTAGAGTTTCACTCAAAATGAAGACAGATATTCTAAGTTTCGAATTTATTCGTCAGTTTATTTATGTGAAAAATCCAGAGAAATTTCAGTTTCGCCTTGGACGCGAAATTATAAAAAGGTTGGATTGCATTGCGAAAGAGTCCCTTTTTGTCGACTGAATTTCAAATAACTTTAATAGGCTATCTTGCTATTATACTGATGTAAGTTACAAATACTTGCCTGAAGAACGTTAAGCTATCTTCATATATTTTTACGTATTTGAATGCAGTAATTTCAGAAATACGGCGGGGAAGAATTTTTAGAACTCCTTAAGGCAATTTACAGAATTTGTCTCAAATTGTATTGACATATTCCTTATCTATTTTTTTCTTATGGAAAATTATTGAATGAGGCTATTGAATGAAAAAATCAATGTTGATTCTTATGACAGTTGTGGCAGTAACTGTGGCAAACTGTACATACAAATACAAAGAAGCTCCTGAAGTTGGAACTTCCGTATTGAGACTTGCGGAAGCGGATTACACAGTAGGCGCGGAAACTTCTGGAAAAGCCTGTGGCTTCTTCTTATTTCACGTTATTGGATCTGCTCTTTTTGGTGGGAACTTTGGAAGTATTGGATTTGGATATGTCGGATCTCTTACCGCAGAAGCTCAATATGACGCTCTTTCAAAATTAGAAACTGCAACTTACATTGTAAATCCAAAGTACGAGTCTGAATCTACAAACTACGTTATTGGAACTCATTCCTGTGTAACCGTTAAAGCTCGCGCGATTACTCTGAAAAACGGACCAGTAGCTTCAAAATAATCCTAGGGGGTTCGCATGAGAATTCTAATAGCGATCCTATTAGGCACCTTGCTAGTCGGGTGTGTTTACAAGTCGAATCAAGCAGGCAACCTAGTTCGAATTCCTGAATTAAAATTAGCGAAATCTGGTTATGAAATCATTGGTGAAACATCTGGAAAAGGATGCTCATTTGATGATCCGTTTCATAAGACAACAAGAGCTAATTTGAAAAGATACGTTTCTTTTGATGAAATGCATCCAGTTCTTAGTAATCTTGCAAAAACTGAAGGTTATGAATTAGGCGGTTCTAGGCAAGTGGCCCAAAAGTCTAAAATTAATCCGGCAGTTTTGGGTATTACTTTGGTGGTTGATTTCTATCAAGTTATTCTTGCAGCGGTTGGTATAGTTGAGTATCCTTCTAAAAGTCCTTTAGCGGATGTTGAGAAAGAACTAGCCAATAGCGTTGGTGTTGAGTCTGAGCGAAATGAGAATCCAATTAGGAAAGGTAGCGGATTTGATCAAAGGGATGCATACAATATTGCTCTTTACAAGGCTTTGGAAAATCTTGGGGCGGATGCTTTGATCGACGTTAAAGTTAACTACGATCAAAAGTATGTTCCGATTTTCTTTAGTTATTTCGTTAACTCAAATGCATGCGCAACGGTTACGGGAACTGGAATTAAGTTTACTGGTCCTAAACTAGCGGGCGCAGGTAAAACAACTGTTTTTCCTAAGAAAAAGTAAATCGAATTGACCCGATTTGCCTCTATTCTTTAGGGCATTTACTAAAAAAAAAGCCGACCTTTTAAATAGGGTCGGCTTTTTTTGTAAAGGTCCTCGATTTATTTTAACTAAGACGTGTCTTTTTAATTTTGAAAATCCATATTTAATCTAATAATTTTTGAAAATCTTGATCGATGAGTTTTTGAATTTTTAAGAATTCATTATGATACTCATTTTCATTTACGCCGCTCCTTCCGTGTACAACCCACTTCCTGGAGACAAAGGAATCAAAAACGATTCTTTTTTCTTTGCTATCATAAACTAGCATTTGGATTCCTGTCCGGATTCCTGCTAAACAACCCCAATCTTGTCCATTGAACCAACCGCCGGAATGCGCATAGTATTGCTGTACGATGGGAACCACAGCGAATCTCACATTCTCAACTTCTAAGACTTGGTTGAATTCTTTCGACGCTTCTTCAAAGACAAAATGAATGTTAGGAACGTTGATATTGTCCTGTCCATTGTCGGGGCTAAGTTCGTAGTTTTTAACCGTATTCACTTTCGAAAATGGTTGTTTTATTGTTACAATTTTTATTGGTTTATTTTTCGTCCTTAAAACTTCCGAGAGGCTTTTTTCCAACCAATTCAGAACCATCGGTTTTAATTCTGTCTGTCCTTTAAATTCTTTATTTTTGGATTCGACTTGCACGCCGAAAGCCTTCTGTACTCGAATGAGTCCTCCAGAGAAATGAATAAATCCGACGAAAGCATTATTCTCAAATGCGATTTCCGTTTTCTTGTAACCGGCTAATTCCGAGGCTAATAACGGACGGACTAATAAAAAATTTTCTTCCTTTACCGAACTTTGAATCTGGTTAGAACGAATCGAATAGTATTTTTTTGAACTGCAGGACGCAAGGAAAATGACTGTGCAAACAAAGAATAATGAAAACGTATATTTATTTTTGAACATAGTGAAAAATGAAATCTCCTAAAAATAGATGATTGGATATTTCTGTTTCCCGTAAAATCATTTTTTAATAGGGTATAATTTTGATCCAAATCACGAGGTAAAAAACTCATTTCATCTCATCGAGTAATTTACATTCCGGAATCTCTTCTTTTTCTACCCGTTTTTCTTTTCTATATCCAGTGATATGTCCTGGAATCGAGGAAAACAAACCTAGATACTGACCGGCGGATCCTAAAAGTGAGCCAGTTGCATAGGTGGAATAAGCGGGGTATAACGTTCTGTAGGCGAGAAGTTCATTCTTCTTATCACATTTGTGTCTCAGATAACGAAGCGCGTCGTCCGATGCTCTCGCTTCCGGATAGAGGGCTCCTAAAAAGGGAATCGAGTATCCGAGGCTATACAAAGATTTGTATTTTCTCATCGCAAAGTCTTTGGAGTGGCCACCTTCGTGTAAAACGACCGAGGGAAGATCACTGTAAATATTGATCGTGTTCGTATAAGGATTGTAATGGTCTCCGCCTCCGAAAATAAATCCTGCGAAGAGTCTTTCGGGAAAGAGGGTAGAAAGAAACCAGTTAGCAAATCCTAAGGTATATTTTAAGACGGGATGCACCGTATCCGATTTCCAGAGTTGTTTCAAATCGCTCCAAGGAGAATATTGATTAAAACGAACTTTGACGTCTTTTAGATTGTTCTCCCGAATGTAATCCATCAGATATTTTTTGGTTTCTTCGGAAATGCTATGACTGTTCATTTTCCGATTCCAGAGAATGAGTTTTGTTAAAGAACCGAATACGTTTCCCAGAAAATCCAAGAGCCAATAGGGCTCTCCTTCCTCGAATTGAGGATTCCTTTCGTCGAAGTAATTTTCGTTCGGATAATACGGTTTTGCATAAACGTATTTTTTTTCCACGGAATAGGAACAACAGATCGTAGACAAAATACAAATCAGAAGAAGAAGAAGTGTTCCTCTTGTTCTTAGGTTTCGATTCATGGATGAGAAATCCTAACTTTTTTTTCTGACTTTTCAAAGGACGATTTTTCGACGTAAGACTTTAGTTTTTCAGAAAAATCTAATAGAGCGATTCTGCCGAGTTGATTGAGCTGATCTTCCCTGTTTCCCCTGAAACCAAGATAAGGCATATAAATCAACCAGCCGACAATTGTTCCTGTCGCAAGTGCAAAGTTACAATCGGTGACATTGGAATCGATAGAATCTTCAAAACGGAAATCTAAATTTTTTTCGTCTTTTTCGACTCTATTTACGTCGATTTCCAGTTTTACGGAAGTGGTGCTTCCGTAAAAACAACGATCAATCGTCTTGAGTTCGAAGTTCTTTATATGAATTTTAAAACGCCGATCGGTTTTGTAATCGTCTCGATTTCGATCCAATTCTCTTTGAATCAGGGTTTTTACGGAACCATATTCGTTTTCCAATTTGCGGGGGGCTAAGAAGAATAGAGACGGGTCTCTGGTTGCAAAAAGGAATCGGGACGTTTCCGGAGATTCTATGACTTCGAAGTGAGGATTCAGGTTCGGTATTTCAAAATGAGGAATTGTGTCAACATTTCCGATATCAAAAGCATCCGTCCCTTTTTCGGAAATATAAACTCGAATTGCAATGCAGTTCAAGAAAAAGGAAAGCAAAAAAGAATAAAGAAAAAAAAGGATTTTCTTATCATCAAATAAAAAGTTAATATAGAGTAGATTGGAAGATGTGCGCATCAATTTCATTTTGAGATTCCTCGAATCACCTTGGCTGTAAATGTCGTACAGTATTTTGTTCCTAAAAACTGATAATACCAGGATTCTTGGATTCTAATTTCGGTTAGAACCCCGTCCTTAGCCTGCTCCGCTAATTTTTCATAAGCTCTTGCATAACGATCGGTGACATCGATTGGAATCAAATACAATAGCACGATTCCACATTCTCTTGCGAATGCCGGCGAACTCACGACATCGGTTTCCGTTATCCGCTTCTGCTCGATGAAAACCGGTTTTGAAATACACGAGATCAAAAGGAAAAGAATGAAAGGTCCAATTTTTGAAATCATTGAATGGCCTCTCCCGAGATGGTTAGGCATTGGAAGTTTCCTAAAATCCCCCAAAACCAGAATTCTTCTATTTTGATGTTCTTAATTGCCTTAGTTCCGGGAATCTGTTCTAACGCATTTTGATACGCCCTTTCTATCTTAGAAGTTTGTCGGATCGGAATGAAATAATGAATTGGTAAAAGGGTGAATGCTGGGTAGGGAAATCCTACAAATCCGCAAGCCTTTCCTTTTACATCGCCTAACGTTTTCTCGTTTCCCGTTAAAACCGGTTGAAGCAAGATATGATCCGAAGAGCAACTGAGAAAAAAATAACTCGTAAAGAAAATATATATAAAGAATACCGATTGTTTCATGGAAGGTTCCCGATTCAGAATGATCTAGAAGTGTGGAATGCGGTAAAGTATTTTTTAAAATGATAGCGAGAGATTATCTTTATTCCATGCATATCTTGGATAATCGAAGATGTATTTCGAGAAATGATAAAATGGGATTGAAACCAATGATCTACATTGGAATACATTCATAAAGTGTAATGTTTCCCTAGTTCTCTCGATATGGGCATTTCGGAAAAAGGAAAATCGAAACCTTTGAATAGTCATAATTTTTTTCAGCATACACTTCTTGTTCGTTGATAGCGCACCCTTTGATTTATTTCGATCGCCTAATTGGGCGCGAAGGTTTCCGGCAGTGATTTTATTCCCCCCAAACGACGACGCAATTTTTATAAAAGATGGGGCCTAAAAAACTAAAGGACGAATAATCTACGACCGCGATTTTTTCAATCCCAAAATCTTTTGCGATTTCCGCTACGCTGTTTTTAGGTCCTCGATACGCCGTATTGTAATGGAAAAATGAGATTGCATAGGCGCAACTTTCCCCTTTTTTCAAAACTCTCGCGGAAGAAATCAAGGTCCCGTTACTTTTTGAAAGAAGATGTTGTGCGTTATAGGAAAAGAGAAGTGCGGGCTCTGATGTCGCAGTACAATTTGAGTATTGCAGAAGGAAGAACGCGAAGCAAGAATAAAGGATGCGACTTTTTTTGTTATTTAGGTTCATTCTTTTTCTCCCGCTACGATGACGCAGTGATTTCTATAAACGATCGCAAAAATATGAAGCGCGCTATAATCAATCATCGCGATTCTTTGAATTCCGTTTGATTTGGCGACCGAGCCGACGCCCGCGTTTCCAAAGGAGATTAAGCCTAAGATATTATGAATACAACCCTCGGCGACGGCTTCCGGCTTTACGTCGTTAGCAGGATTGATCTGTCCTGGAAATTTATTGTATGTAAACAAGAAACCGCCGACTGGACCGGAAGCGCACCCTACAAAAAAAGTTAGGATGAGAAGAATGGAGAAGATAGACGTTCTTTTTTTCATTCGGATTCTCCTTTTGTTTTTTTCTTCTTGGTAATTTCAAAGTCCGGTTTCGATTTTTCGTATTCTTCTTCTGAGACAGTTCGGGACGGCTTTGATTCTCCCGTTACGATCGTGCAAAAACTGTGATAGACGATCGCAAGGACGGCGGTGTGCTCGTATTCTATATGTGCAATTTTTTTAATATTTCCTTTTTGTGCGGCGGTTAGAAGGGAGGAATCTCCCCAGGCAAATAAGGACAAAACGGACCGGGAGCATGCTTCTCCTCGATCGATACTTTTTGCATTCCCGGTAAGAGTTACTGGAATGGATTCATTGTGATAGAATAAACCACCTTTATAAAAAAGTTCAAAAGAAGGTCTTCCGTAGGCGGGAGTCGGGTTTGTGTTCATTTCTTCGGGGCCAATGGGAGAATTGACGATATTGATTCCGGTGCAAGAGAACGAAAAAAAGATTCCTATCGAAAATACGACGGAGGAAAGACGAAAGTGCTTTTGGAATAAAAACTTTGAATTCATAGAATCCTCCAAATGTTATATCACTAATTTATAAAATTTTAAGACAAAGAAAACGATTTTTTTCGATCAAAAAAACAAAAATCTTTTTTAATAATCTTATCTTAATCAGAAAAGACCTTAAGGGAGCCGTTTTCGTTCCCAGTTCTTGACGCATTTATTATTTCCTAAGCTAAAAAGAAGTTGAATGCACCGTTAGGCCCACGAATGTTTTGTTCATTCTTTGAGAAACGGGAGAAACGAACTAAGGTGGCTCGGTCCGAGAAGTCGCGCGGAGCTTGCGAATTTTCTTTGATGTTTCTTTCGATTTTTTATGAAAAGAGAGAAGTATTTCTTCGGTTGAAAGAGGATCGAGATCGATTCTTATCGAGAGAGCATTTCCGATTCTTCCAAATCAAAAGAAAAAGGGGAGATGATCAGGGAGATATCGTCTTCTTCTTTTTGTTTTCGAATGTTCCCGAAAACGCTTTTCCATTCTTCTCTCCTTTGCTTGGAGGTGGAAGTTTCGTTTTTTTGAATATAAAAAAGTGCGAATAAAAGGAGTTCTCGGTTGAATCCGGTTTGTTTGAGTTTTGCGTCCAAAAATTCTTCATCGAGAGTTCGGTTGGATTCCACGATTTCTTGAAGAATTTCGATCGCCTGAATATCGGAAACACTTCCTCTTTGTCTGTAAATTCTATGCAAAGGGTAAAGGATTTCCTTTCCCGCTCTTCCTTCTTTTTTAAGGCTCAGATAAAAGGCTCTCCGGGACATCGCCAAAGCATCGTTATATCTTTTGTTCTGTAAGAATTCGAGGCCTGATTCGTAAGAATAGATCGGTTCGTTTCGAAAGATCGCGGCTCGGTCCAAGAGGGCTTGTTCCAAAAGTGGAGAGTTTTTCTTTTTTAAGGACAAGAGAAGAATTCGGTGGAGAAGGGAATTCTCCGGAAAGTAAAGAAGATATTTTCTGCATTTTGAGATCGTTTCGTCGATTTTACCGGCTTCGAACGAAGTATTGACTTCCGCGTCGATTGCGTCTCGGTCTTCTTTGTAAGGATTGTTTTTTTGGATCCAGAGAAGTGTCTCTTTGTAATAATTTAAATTTCCGAGTCTCGAACTTAGAATGAGCGCTTTGTAACGATACTCCGGTAGTTCCGGTCTTTGTGTGAGGCTGAGTCTTGTAAAAAGAAAGGCTTTGTCCGGCTTCTTTAATTCTTCGTATCCTGCGACCATTTCTCTTAAGAGGTCTTGATTGTCCGGTTCGATCTGAATGCTCTTTTCAAAACTCTCCAGAGCGGTCGTTAGGTCTCCCTTTCCGATCCAAGCTCTTCCTTCGATTTCATAGTAGGGCGCGGTTCTCTTGGTTCCTAAGGAGTCTGCGATCTCCAATTTCTGGAGCGCTTCGTCGTAACGGAGTCGTCCCAATTCTTCCTTTGCCTGGCGGAGCAACTCTCCGTAAGAAAAGGTTGAATTCCCATGGAGCGTTGAATAACCTGTGCAAAGTACAAAAAAGAACCAAGTGGATAGCAGTTTCCTAGGCGCTCTGTCAGGTAGAATTCTTCCCATCTTTTTAAACATCGGAACATTGAAAAAAAACAAGAGGTTTCACTGAATGAATTCAGTTACGATTATTATCGCCATGTCTATTTTGGCGATCGTTACTGCAGTAGTCTACACCTTCAAAGTGATCGGCATTAAAGTCGGCGCTCCGGGTAGTAACGATAAAGAGACTCAAAAACTCATAGAAATATCCTCCGCCATCTCCGAAGGGGCAATGGCCTTCCTGGTTCGGGAATACAAGGTTATTTCCGTTTTCATCGCCTTTATGGCGGTCCTGATCGTTCTCCTTTTGGACAATCCGGGTTCGGAAGGGTTTAATGACGGGATTCACACCGCGATCGCTTTCGTTTCCGGTGCCGTGATTTCCTGTCTCTGCGGATTTATCGGGATGAAGATTGCAACCGCTGGAAACGTAAGAACCGCAGAAGCCGCAAAAACTTCTCTTTCAAAAGCGTTTCGAGTTGCTTTCGATTCCGGTGCTGTGATGGGATTCGGTCTCGTGGGTCTTGCGATCCTCGGGATGATCGTCCTCTTCCTTATTTTTACGGGAATGCATCCCGGAGTGGAAAAACACTTCCTCATGGAATCTCTGGCAGGCTTCGGTCTGGGTGGTTCGGCTGTGGCTCTTTTCGGAAGAGTGGGGGGAGGAATTTACACAAAGGCCGCCGACGTAGGAGCGGACTTGGTGGGAAAGGTAGAAAAGGGAATTCCGGAAGATGATCCGAGAAACCCGGCTACGATTGCGGATAACGTGGGTGACAACGTGGGTGACGTTGCCGGAATGGGAGCCGATCTTTTCGGATCTTGTGCGGAAGCGACTTGTGCCGCCCTTGTGATCGGAGCGACGGCATCGGCTCTTTCCGGTTCCGTGGATGCGCTTTTGTATCCTCTTCTGATCTCCGCTTTTGGAATCCCGGCTTCTCTTTTGACGAGTTTCCTCGCAAGAGTGAAAGAAGGCGGAAATGTGGAAACCACTCTGAAAATTCAGCTCTGGGTATCCACGATTCTCGTAGCGATCATCATGTATTTCGTAACCAACACCTTTATGGTGGATTCTTTTGAAATCGCGGGAAAGACGATCACAAAGTGGGATGTTTATATTTCCATGCTCGTCGGTCTTTTTTCGGGAATGTTCATAGGAATCATAACCGAGTATTATACTTCTCATTCTTACAAACCGGTGAGAGAAGTCGCGGAAGCGTCTAACACCGGTGCGGCGACCAACATCATCTACGGACTCGCGCTCGGATATCATTCTTCCGTGATTCCCGTGATTCTTCTTGTGATCACCATCGTAACGGCGAACATTCTCGCTGGGATGTATGGAATCGCGATCGCGGCTCTGGGGATGATTTCTACCATCGCGATCGGCCTAACGATCGACGCTTACGGTCCTGTTTCGGATAACGCGGGTGGAATCGCAGAGATGGCGGAGCTTGGAAAAGAAGTTCGTGATAGAACCGACAATTTGGATGCGGCAGGAAATACCACTGCGGCGATCGGAAAAGGGTTTGCGATCGGTTCAGCGGCCTTGACGTCTCTGGCACTGTTTGCGGCGTTTATCACAAGAACGCAGACGACAAGCCTCGAAATTCTAAACCCGGAAGTATTCGGGGGTTTGATGTTCGGAGCGATGTTGCCTTTCCTTTTCACCGCAATGACGATGAAGTCGGTTGGGAAAGCGGCCGTGGATATGGTGGAAGAAGTTCGAAAACAGTTCCGTGAAATTCCGGGAATTATGGAAGGAAAGAACAAACCGGATTACAAACGTTGTGTGGACATCTCCACGACTGCGGCTCTCAGAGAAATGATTCTTCCGGGATTACTCGTTCTTTTGACTCCGATCGTAGTAGGTTATCTTTTCGGAGTGAAGTCACTCGCAGGAGTTCTTGCGGGTGCGCTCGTTGCCGGTGTGGTTCTCGCGATCTCCGCGGCGAACTCAGGCGGCGGATGGGACAACGCAAAGAAATACATCGAGAAAAAAGCCGGTGGAAAGGGTTCCGACCAACACAAGGCGGCCGTAGTCGGTGATACCGTTGGAGATCCTTTCAAAGATACGTCCGGACCATCGATCAATATTCTTATCAAGTTGATGGCGATCACAAGCCTCGTCTTTGCCGAATTTTTTGTTCAGCACGGCGGATTGGTTCTGAGATTGTTTCATTAGAATTTTAGAATTCGATTCTAAAACTTGGGAAAGCCCTTTTCGCAAAAAAAAAGCGGGAAGGGCTTTTTTATTTTTTCAGGGGCGTGCCCTTCGCGAGGCGAAGGTCGCGCTCTCCGCTTCAGTCAAGTTATTGAGTGATTCCCGTTTGAGGAAGTCTTGGAATTTGAAAGCAATAACTTGACTCCGCCTCGATCGCTCACGCTTTCGAGGAAAGGTTTGTATTTGCCGTTTAGCTTTCTGGGAAGGGGAACTTTTTAGGGAAAGGGGTCGGGGATGGATTCAGTTGTAATCGGGTCCGGTGCGAAGTGCAAGGCACGGGAGATTTGGTTTTTCCGTAGATCTAAAGTCCAGATCATCCTGTAAACGGAATGGAACTGAGGAACTCCTCGGTTCATGGTTTCAACGATAGAATCCCCGACGCCGACGTCTTCCAACCACAAGAGATAGTTAAAGAGAAAACACCTCGAAACTCCGTGTGCCGCCGCCAAAGCCCCCAAGACCGCCCAAACTCCCGAATGTACATGGATCGTCATCTTCTTCATATCTCCGGCTCCCCAGTTGTATTTGATCTTACCACCTCTCCCATGAAGACGATCCAGGGAAGCAACGTACTTCGTAAATCGAATCAAAAGAAAAGGGAGCTTCTTAGAAAGAGCCTTCCTCTGAGCCACGTCTAAACGGTTCCAGTAACGGAGCGGAATCAAAAGAGAATCCGTTCCGACTTCACCTTCATTCAGAGCGGAAAGAATCTTTTTTTGGGAAGAAAGCAAGAGGATGTCCATACTCGAAACGGTTCCCCAAAGAGAAGAAACGGACGACGAAAGTGTAAAAAAAAATGGAAAAAAGATTCCGACGAAACGATGGAAAACAGCCGAATCGATTCCAAGTAGAGAATCGTCAGAATCCATTTTAGAATTTTGGTTTTTTAGTCCGCTCGGCGCCTTGTTTTCTCACTTGCAAATTCGCAAAGGAAGATCTATTTCATTCTTATGAAACTTCGTTCTCTTCTCGTTCCAGCGATATTCTCCGTTCTCTACGCGATCTCCGTTCAGTATCTCATCCGAATCGAAACCTTAAAGAGTCTCGGAATCACGATGGCATACGGAGGCGTTTTTGTATTACCGTTTTTGATCGGTGTAATCAGCGTCTACTGGACGGAAAAGGAAAGAGCGCGATCCATCTTCTTTCATATCTTTTTTCCTTGGTTGCCGACGACGCTATCGATGCTCCTTTCGTTTCTCGTAAATTGGGAAGGAATGATCTGTCTGATCATGGGTCTTCCTATCTACCTCGTCTTATCGAGCTTGGGAGGGATTTCGGTAGGAATCTGGTTTTATATCTTCCCGAAGAATCGAATGAACTTCCTCGGTGCGTTAGGTATTCTTTCCCTTCCTCTCGTCTCCGGATACTTGGAATCCCATTGGAATTTACCGAATGAGATCCGCTTCGTAGAAACGAGCATTTCAATAACCGCAAAACCCGAGACGGTCTGGAAGAATATCATCCGAATTCCGGAACTAGAAAAAACGGAAGATGGATTCTTTTACAAGATGGGATTCCCGAGACCGGTCGAAGCTACGCTTTCAAACGAAGCTCTCGGAGGAATTCGTGAGGCGAAATTTGAGAAGGGACTTCTTTTTTACGAAACGATTACGGAATGGAATCCGTTTCAAAGATTAAAGTTCGAAATCAAGGCAGATCCCAATTTAACGCCGCTTACAACGTTAGACACTCATGTGGTTCCGGGAGGGATCTACTTCGACGCGTTGCAGGGAGAATATGAGCTGGAGTATCCGGAACTTCAGAATCACAGGAAAAAACAAAAGGTGATTCTTCATCTGAGAAGCAAATATCGTCTTTCTACACACTTTAACTTTTACGCATCTTTCTGGGGGGATTTTTTGATGCGTGATATTCAGAATACGATCTTAAGAATTTTGAAAAGAAGGATCGAAAATTCGTAGAACAATTTCTCCGAAAAAAACTTTGATCTTCTCCTAAAAACTCCAATGTGGGAACTCTCACACTTTTCGGTCTGGTGTGGACGGAACCAAACGTCCCGAGATTCACTGAGGAGACAAAATCTGTGGGAACTCTCACACTTTTCAGTCTGTGTGGACGGAATCAAACGTTCCAAAGTCCACCGAGGAGACAAAATCCGTGGGAACTCTCACACTTTTGAGTCTGTGCGGACGGAATCAAACGTTCCAAAGTCCACCGAGGAGACAAAATCCGTGGGAACTCTCACACTTTTCAGCCTGAAAGGACAGAATCAAACGTTCATAGGTCCACCGAAGAGACTAATCTGTGGGAACTCTCACGAAAAACGACTTCTAACTTCTTTGAATTTAGCACTCGTTCTTTCTAATCATCCAGCCGAAGGGAAATGGCATGAAAACCGTATGGAGAACACCTCTTTATTTTTCGTGGGAATTGAAGTGGCAGATCGGATCCGAGTACGAAAGAATTTCCTCAAAAGAATTCACTCCGAAAAAAACACCGAATCTTCCGTAGTTGAGATGGGGAACCGAAAGAGATTCACCCGTATCCGAGTTTTCCTCCTGATCAATGTGAATGTGACCGATATAAACCCATCGACCGTCATCCTTCCTATTCTTACTCAGCTTAGAAAGTAACACAGGAGTATTGGAATACCAGAGAGTGGTTCTGATCGGATCCCGAAAGTTTTGAGATTCGTTTGTGGTTTGATCAACGATGAACTTTTTTACGTTTGGAAATCCGTTGTAGCCTTGATCCCAGGACCATTCCGGTTTTCTACCTCGAGTCACGTGTCGTATTAAAACGAAATCGATTTTTCTGAACGTTTCTTTTTCCGTCGAAACGGAGACGTCGTTTAGAAGAATATCATAT
This sequence comes from Leptospira stimsonii, assembly GCF_003545885.1. Taxonomy (NCBI): domain Bacteria; kingdom Pseudomonadati; phylum Spirochaetota; class Leptospiria; order Leptospirales; family Leptospiraceae; genus Leptospira; species Leptospira stimsonii. The sequence goes on along the minus strand of NZ_QHCT01000003.1, from coordinate 538,501 downwards.
GCATCTTCCGTAATATTCCTATCAAACCATCTGGCTGGATTTAGAAAGTTTAGAAAGGCAAAAAAGGAGGAACCAGGAATGTGCGGATGACCGTTTAAATCCTCTTTCCGAACACCCCTTTGCATGTAAGAATGAGAATCCGGTTCCTTTACGAACTCAGCCGATTTGGCGGAAAGAATCCTTACCCTGGAAATGGATTCTTCGGAAAATACTTTCCCGTTTCCGATCAATAAAAAACAAAAGAAAGCAATCTGATAAAAACGGAAGGTTTTCAAAGCGGGGCTACAACTTAGAAATCTCTTCAAATAGTCTTTTCGCCGCGCCTCGCCCTTGTTTTACGAAATCCGAATTGTGTTTTCTGATCTTTGCGATCTCAGTCGAAGGAAAATTCACAATTCTTAATATATCCTCGGGCTCTGATACGACAAATAAACCTCCAGTATTTTTTAAGATCATTGCCTCTGGGGAATTGGAAATTTTTTTCCCGGTCATCAGAGGAAGGCCGAACGTCGCCGGTTCTAAAACGTTATGAACCCGGTTGTGGATCGCTCCACCCACATAGGCAAAGTCCACAGCTTGGTAAGCGAAGGCGAGAATTCCCAAAACGTCGAAGACGATCGTCTGAGCGTTCATCTTTTCATACGGAGTGGAGGTCCAAGTCTCGTATTCCATCTTTGCGTCTTGCAAACGATGTTCTATCGAAGTGATCCTTTCGGGAGAAGTTTTGTGCGGAAAAATCCAAAATGCGAATTCGTTTAACAAATCCGGTTGTTTTTCCTTCGCGAGTTTGTAGAAGGATACGAGGAGTTCCTCGCAAGGTTCGTAAGTGGATGCAAATAGTATGATTTTCGAATATGGATAATTTTTAGGTCTTACAAATTCCTTTTTTGTATCCTCGATTTTTTTTAGAACCGTATCGAACCGGGTATCGCCTAAAACTTTTACGGGAATTCTATCCGGAACAAGGGAGCGAAAGGCCTCGTAAAAACTTTCGTGAGAAGGATAAACGCCGCTTAGGTTCCGAAATACCGCCTTTGTCAACATTCCCAAAAAACCATTCTTTCGACTTCCTATGACCGCAGAACCCAAGACGACCTTCGTTCCGAATTTTTTTGCGGAAAGAATGAGATTCGGCCAAGTGTCCCATGCCATCAGTACAAGAACCTTCGGCTGAAAGTGTTTGAAAATCCAGTCGTAACCGAAAGGAGTGTCGATCGGAAGACGAAAGGTTTCATCCGCGGGAAAGGCTTCGAGTTGAGAATCTCGAACGCTCTCTGAAAAAACGGACTGAAGCAAAAAAGTCGAAGGTTCTTTTTTGCGAAACTCCGATGCCAGAGCGTGGCACTGATCCAATTCTCCCACGGAAGCGGCGTGTAGCCAGATCACTTTTTTTGCGTTCGTTTCAAACGGTTTTGAAAGAATTCTCTCTCGATCCTCGTTTCGCTTTTGAAAAAAAATTCTTCCCGAAGGAAATAGATAGGCAAGAGGGACGATAAAGACTCGAAGAAAGATCGTCAGGATTTGGTAGAGAAAAATCATTGGTATATGAGCGGAGTTCTGTTTGCTTTTGATCTGATGGATACCTTGATCAAGGATCCCTTTCATTCTGCACTTTATAAAATACTTCCCAGCGAATCGAGAGAAAAATTCATTCAGGGAAGAGAAAGAAACGCCTTTATCGAATTCGAGAAGGGCCATATCGAAGAGGAGGAATTTTTCGAAAGATTCTACCTTCCCGAATTTAGAAATTCCGATCTTCCGGATCCTCGTAAAATCAAGGAACTGATGTTTCAAAAAATCCGTCTGATCGACGAGAGCGTCGGGATCGTCAAACTCCTAAAGGCGAACGGAAACAAACTCGTGCTTGCGAGTAATTATTCGATCTGGTATAAGGAACTCGAAAAATTTCCGGAGATGCAGGAAGTTTTTTCCCAATTCGATCAACTCTATTTTTCGTGTGAACTCGGGACCCGCAAGCCGGCAGAAGAATACTTTCAGTGGATTCAGACCGATTATCCCGGAATGCGTTATGTTCTGATCGATGACAACGCGACTAACGTGGAAGCCGCGGGTTATGTAGGTTGGGATACGTTTCGTTTTAGTTCGAAGAATCCTTCGGAACTGGGAGAATTTTTTAAAACCCAGTACCCCAATTATCTTTGATCTCCGCTCCCGGATACGCCTCGTCTCTGGTATCGATGAGAATTCCCATCCGATCGATGTAAAAGACGAATTCTCCCTTTTTTTGAAACGGTCCAGGTATCAATCGAATCGCCGCGATCTCGAAGGGATAACGGAGACTGGAATTGAGTCTTGTGTTCCTTGCGGGAATCTCCAGCTTCTTCTCGATTCTTTTCCAACCGTCAAAACTCAGATCGCTCAGTTCGATCACGATTTCTTTGGACCTGTATTGATGGAGAACCAATTCTATCTTTGCATTTTGGGAAGAAGCGTACATCCAAAAAAAGATCCGAGTCGGAGCGCCGATCGGAAGACGGATCTTTTCCTTTGGACGAATCTCCAAATGAGCGTGTTTTGGATTTTCAAAAAAGGTCTGGACCATCATCGAACGATAATCGTTCGCCGGAGCCAGTGTCGGATAGAATTCTCTTTCTTTCGAAAAAGCTCCGTGGGAAGGAATCTGCGCTTGGAACCGAATCTCGTTTAAAAAAGAAACGCCTCGATAAATTTCCCAGGGCCTTTCCCCGTCAAAAGAATCCACAAGAAAAAGATTGTATTGCCTCCACTCGGAAAGTACCTTTTCCAAGATCAGAACCCGACTGATTTCATCTTCTTCTCTTTTTACGGGCGCCGAAGGAAGACCCGTGAAACTTCCGGAAAGAATCGAGATCAGAAAGAAGAATAGGGCGAGGCGGAAAAAACGGCGGTTCACAGGATTCTATTCGGTGAAAATGAGACTTAAAAAGAGACACTTATCCCGTTTTCCCTTCCCTTTTTCGAAGGAAAAAACCGATATTCTAAAAAGGTATGCCCATGAGACGAGACCAGTTGAAAATCTTACTTTCCGGAATTTTAGTTTTGCTCTTAGGATCCTTGATCCTCTACAGTTACCTCTTTCGGGAAGACATCTCCAAATTCTTAAAAAAGAAAGAAGGTGAGGAAGTCTCAAACAATTCCAAAACCGATCGGGTAATATTGAGTCCGGACATGAACACGGAACCTCCGCTTTCGCCAAACGACTTGAATACGCTTCCCACGGAGGAAAAAATTTCTCCGCCTATCGGCGATTCTATGGGAATGGAAAAAGAAAAGTCTCCGTCCAAAGAAACCAAAAGCATCAAAGAAGAATGGCCCGAGGAAAAGAAGACAACTTCTCCCTCAAAACCGGAAAAAGAAAAATACCCGGAAGAAAAATGGAATCCTCCCAAGGACGACACGAGCACGTATAAAGACGAAGAACCCAAATCCAAAAAAGAAAGAATGAAAGAAGACAAAACGGATTGGGAAGACAAAGCGGAACGAAAACATTCCGTAAAAAAGAAAAAGTATCTTAAAAAACATTCTTCTCACAAGACCGGAAAAAGAATCCGCTCCTTGGAAACGAGGGTCAATCGATTGGAGAAAAAATTAGGGATCTCTTCCTCCAAGAAAAAGGGAAAAACGAAAAAGGCTTCTTCCAAACGAAGTCTCGAAAAACGAGTGGAAAAACTCGAAAGAGAAATGCAAAATTTAAAATCCAAAGAATGATATGGGGATTCGAGAACGTTATCTTCAAATTCAAGAAGAACTCGCAAGTCTAAGGCCGGAAAAACCGCCCACACTCATCGCGGTTTCCAAGTTCCAACCTTTGCAAGCCGTAACGGAAGCCGTAAACGCAGGAGTCATTCATTTCGGAGAAAATCGAATCCAAGAAGGTTTGGAAAAATTCGAAGAGTGGTTAAAGCCGAAAGAGTCTCCTTTGGTCTTGCATCATATCGGGCCGGTGCAGAGCGGGACCCTTCGAAAACTATTCTTAGGTTATTCGTATGCGCACGGAGTCGGTAGTCTTGGAACCTTGGAAGAACTTTTGAGCCGCGCGCAAAAAGAACAAAAGAAAATACGATACTTCTTACAAGTCAATCTCACGAACGAAGAAAGCAAACATGGGTTCGACAAAAAAGAACTGCTCGAAATTCTTACAAAAAAAGAAAATCTTTCCAACGAGTTTTGTATTCTCGAAGGAATGATGACGATGGGACCCTCGGACGGAGAACCGAATCAAACGAGAGACGTTTTTCGAGAACTCGCCAAGATCCGAAACGAATATTATCCCGAAGGAAAATTATCCATGGGAATGTCCGGAGATTACAGGATTGCAATCGAAGAAGGAAGCGACTTTGTAAGAATCGGAAGCGCCATTTTTGGGGAAAGGAATTGATCATGAAACATACGATTGGAATCGCCGGTTGTGGAAATATGGGAGGAGCGATCTATCTTTCGCTCAAGAAACGTTATCCGACACAGGTCCTTGGATACGATCCATACATGACCTCGAACAAAAAGATCGAACTCGTCTCTACCTGGGAAGAATTCTCGTCCAAATCGGATCTTATCGTCGTCTGCGTAAAACCGGGAAAGGTCGCCGAACTTCTCAAACAAGTAGCATCGACTAAGTCCGTGATCTCCGTCGCCGCGGGAATCAGCACACAGACGATTCGGAATTCTCTTCCTTCCGGATCCAAGGTCGTTCGGATCATGCCGAATCTTCCCTTACTCGTCGGAGAAGGTGCGATCGGATACTACGGAGATTCCGAACTCTACGAAACGGTCGAAGAAATCTTTCAGTCCCTCGGACATTCGGTAGCCTTGAGTTCCGAGTCTCATTTGGACGCAGTCACGGGGCTTTCCGGTTCCGGTCCGGCGTATGTGTTTAAATTCATCCAGGCTCTCGCAGAAGGCGGGGTGCAGTCCGGACTTGCCTACCAAGAGGCCTTGGACTTGAGCATACAAACCGTCCTCGGGTCTGCAGAACTTCTGAGAAAAGAAAGAAAAAAGGATCCGGGCACGCATCCGGAAGTTTGGAAGAATAAAGTGACTTCACCCGGAGGAACCACGATCGCCGGACTTGCAGAACTCGAAAAACACGGGTTTAGCCATGCGATCTTAGAAGCCGTCCAAGCGGCGAGCAAACGATCAAAAGAACTCGGAAATTAATGCGAACTCAGAGAAGTTTCGTTTTGCTTACGGGATCCTTGTGGGCAGTTTGTTTTCTCTCAAAACATAGTTCTTTCTGATTAGTTTTGATAGCAAGAAGAGACTAACGTTGAAGTGCGAGTAAATATTCACTTTCCTTTTTAGAAAAAGGACGCAAACTTATCCTAAAATGTAGTTATATTGGAAAACAAGTTTGAAATTGAAAATTTATCTTGAAAAGAAAGAGGGAAGGATTAAAACACTAGCGCGGACAGGATTCGAACCTATGACCTTTGGGTTATGAGCCCAACGAGCTACCAGCTGCTCCACCGCGCGGTGTATGTAGGTCAGTATTCGTGCTGAACCCTCGAAAGCAAGAATAAATCGACAAAAAGAATTGATTTTTAAAGAAAAATTAGATCTTATAGCGTTTGGTATAAGAGATTCATTTCGAATGAAAAAGAAAGCCGTTCAAAATTTCGGCAATAAATTGGAAAAGGCTCCTTTCGTATCTAAAGCACCGGAGAACCAACCGTTTGATCAGTAAAGAAAATGATCCCTTGATGATAGAATATCTGGAAAAGAAAATCTATGATCAGAAGCAATTATTAGAAATCAGCAAAGCTCTCAATTCTACATTAGATTATAAATATCTAATGGATGCAATTCTAAATATTTGTCTCGCGCAGTTGCAAACCTTACAGGCCGCCATTTATGTCAGCCCGGAAGCGGATTCCGATTTTTTTGAATTGGATCCGAGTTACAAAGGTTTTGATCTTTCGGAAAACGAAAAATCATTCCGTATCAAAACGGACGCGGCCCTCATTCAGTTTTTAGAAACCAGAATGAAAGCGATGACTGTAAATCAGATTGAAGAGAGCATGGGCCGATCCGTAACCGAAATCGATTTCCTTCGTGGAATCGGAGCCGACCTCATCATACCTTTGAACGCAAAGGGAAAGGTGAACGGTCTTCTCGTTCTCGGAGAAAAGATGACCATGAACGAGGTTCAGGAAGAGGACCGAGATTTTTTAACGACTCTTTCGACTCTTGCGGGAATCGCAGTCGAGAACTCTCGTCTTTATGAACTCGCGACCGTGGACATGATGACCGGTCTCAAAGTGCATCATTACTTCCAGACAAAACTCAAGGAAGAGATGGATCGTTGTCGAAAAAAGAAGTCACACCTGACTCTTCTTTTTACGGACGTGGACAACTTTAAAAAGTTCAATGATACGCACGGTCACCAGGCGGGAGATCAGGTCCTCATCGAAGTCGCTCGACAATTGATTCGAAACGCGGGCAAACACGACACTCCGGCTCGTTACGGCGGGGAAGAATTTTGCCTCGTCATGCCGGGCGCGGATCTGGAAAGAGGATATGAGATGGGAGAAAAAATTCGCGCGGCTGTGGAAGCCAGTAGCGTGAAGAATCCGAACGGCGGTCCCGATCTCAAAGTCACTCTTTCCGTGGGAGTTTCCGAGTTTTGGCCAAAGGACAAAAATAATCGGGATCTGATTGAAAGAGCGGATAAGGCCCTTTATATGGCGAAACATTCCGGAAAAAATCAGACCATTTGTTATAAAGAAACGTAAGAAAACCTTTTTCTTTTTTCGGAATTTGCCGATCAGTACAGCATGGAAAAGAATCTCCTGCTGTACCAAGGTCCTCTCTCTCAAATTGAAGAAAGAGAACTCACAAAACGGATCCAAGACCGAGCGCTCGGGAAAGAAAAATTTGATTTTTCTCCGTATTCGTGTTTTATAGAATACAAACCAGCGGACCCGGTGACAGGCATTCAATACAGGGACTGCGTGATCGACTACACACGATGTTCCAATCAGAAATGTATCAAAAAATTGATCTGAGGTTTTTCCTTACTTTTTTTCTTTTTGCATTTTTATCCTGTTCCCTTCTTCCCTCGAAAACACAGGTCACTGCCGTTTCCGGGGGAATCGAAATCATTCTTCCCTTTTTTGAAAAACAAGGTTTTCGTTTTATCCAGCTTTCCTTAAGTCCCGAGGAAAAGCCGCTTCGGTTTTTAGTGGATACCGGTTCTCGATTCTCCTTTTTGGATGAGAAGTTTTTCACTGAACAGGATTCCAAACGAAGAATCGCGGTGACCTATCCCGGAGGAAAAGACGATTCTTATCGAAAAGTGAGAACCGTTCAGCTTTTCTCTCAATCTCATTCCATCTTTAAGAATCTTACCGTCCATTCTCATACCTTTTCCGGGAATCTCGAACTCGACGGAATCATCGGGATGGATGCGCTCTATGAGAAAATTCTAATCTTAGAATATCCGACTCAGATCCGTTTTTTAGAAGGCGCCGGCGGAGAAATTACCGAGGCCATGCTTTCTCCCTTTCCCGGTTTGGCTCAGAATACGGAACCGCTCCGATTTTTTTCCGGACATCCGGTTTTAGAAATCGAATATGGAACCCAAGACAAAGCGCTCCTTCTCATGGACACGGGCGCGGACTTGAGTCTTTTGGAATTGCCAAATGTGATTCCCGGTTTTGTGGAAGAAACTTCCTCGAGTCGTCCCGTTCAGATTCTCAACTTCCAAGGAAAGGTTTTGAACGTGAGAACACGTTTTGTTCGTAAACTTTGTATTCTCATGACGTCCAATTGTGTAAACGATCTCGAAATTCTACCTTCGGGGCTTCCGGTCGATTTCGCCGGAGTTTCGACCGGAGTTCGGATTCAGGGAATTCTCGGCGTAAACTGGTTGAACGAGCATAGAATTCTCTTGGACATGAAACGGAGTCTTATAGGTATAGTAGGGAAAGACGGCGGGAAGTAAGATGAGCAAGGGTAAAATCATAGTAGCCATGAGCGGCGGAGTGGACAGCGCCGTAACCGCGGGACTTCTGATGGAAGAAGGCTACGAAGTCATCGGGGTCAATCTCCGAACCTGGGAATACGAAGCGCCGGCTTGCGACACCACTAAAAAATCCTGTTGTTCTCCCGAAGACATTCGGGACGCGAGAGACGTTGGTCTTTCGCTCAAAATTCCGTTCTACGTCGTGAAGATGGAAAAGGTCTTTCAAGAGAAAGTCATCGATCGTTTTATAGACGACTATCAACACGGAAAAACTCCGAACCCTTGTGTGGAATGTAATACCTTCGTCAAGTTCGGCGCGCTCTTTGAAAAAGCAAAAGCCCTTGGAATCGACAAGATCGCAACGGGCCACTACGCTCGGATCGCACAGAACGGAGATCGTTACGCGATCGCAAACGGTCTGGACATGGGCAAAAATCAGGCTTACTATTTATACGGACTCTCTCAGGAGAATCTCAAAAACGTAATCTTTCCTTTGGGTGAAATGACAAAGCCCGAAGTCAGAGAAATCGCAAGAAGAATGGGACTTCCCGTCGCCGAGAAAGCGGAGTCGCAAGAGATTTGTTTTATCCCCGAGAACGATTATAGAAAATTCTTAGAAAAGAAAAACGTGGAATTTACTCCCGGTTTTTTCAAACTCAGGGACGGAAGAATCATCGGCAAACACAAGGGAAGAGAAAACTTTACGATCGGTCAGAGAAAGGGACTCGGGATCGCATGGAAAAATCCGTTGTATGTCATCGCGATCGAAGACGACGGTTCCGTAATCTTAGGAGAAGAGAATGAAACCTATACGGGTTCCTTCTCCGTGATCGATTACAACTACCAAGGTTTGGCTCCTTTGGAAGAAGGAGAATCCTTGGAATGCAGAGTGCAGGTCCGTTACAGACATTCTCCGATCCGTTGTAAGATCACAAAGCGTGGAGAGGATCTCGTGGTCGAACCTCTCGAAGACGTAAGAGGTGTAACACCGGGACAATCTGCCGTTTTTTATCCGGTCGATTCCGACTATCTCTTGTTAGGTGGAATCATCCGCAAGGGAAGTATCGAAATGCAGATACGAGAAACCGCTCCGGCAGTTGCCCTTCAGAATTAAAGCAGGACGTTCTTTTTTGTCAGTGAATCACAAAATCACCGGGAAAACCATAATGATCGTGGGTGGGGGACTTCTTCAGGTTCCTATCATCCAAACCGCGAGAATGATGAAACTCACAACCGTAGTCGCGGACATGAACGGAGACGCTCCGGGTATGAAGATCTGCGATATTCCGATGGTGATGAGCACGAAAGACATAGAAGGTATGGTGCGAGAATCCAAAAAACTTGCGACCAAGATCAAGATTGATGGAGTCATCACTGCGGGAACCGACGCGAGTATGACGGTCGCAGCCGTCGCAAACGCACTCGATCTTCCCGGTATTCGTTATGTGGACGCGGAAGCCGCTTCCAACAAGGTCAAGATGCGTGAGCGTCTGAAAAAAGCGGGCATCCCACTTCCCGGTTTCGCTCCCGTCTGGAGCTTAGCCGATACGAGAGACGCATTAGAATTTTTGAAATTTCCTCTTGTGATGAAACCCGCTGACAATATGGGCGCCAGAGGCGTGATCAAGGTCGAGAACAGAGAAGAATTACAGGCCGCCTTCAAACACGCAAAAAAATATTCTCCCACGGGAGAGATGATTCTCGAAGAATACATGCCCGGTCCGGAAGTCTCCGTAGACGCTCTGACCTGGAACGGAAATTTCGTGATCACGGGAATCGCCGATCGAATCATCGAAAGAGAACCGTTTTTTATCGAGATGGGGCACAACATGCCTTCCGCCTTGAGTCCTTCCGTTTTGAAAGAAGTGGAAGACGTGATGTTTCGAAGTATGAAGGCGCTCGGGATCACGCTCGGTGCCGGTAAAGGAGACATCAAGGTCACACCGGACGGAGTAAAAGTGGGTGAGATCGCGGCGAGACTTTCCGGCGGTTTTATGTCCGCGTTTACGTTTCCTCTTTCTTCGGGGATCAACTTAAATCGTGCGGCCATCCTTATCGCGCTCGGAGAAGAGCCGGACAATCTTACTCCTACCGTAGAAAGAGTTTCGATCGAACGTTGTCTTTTGGCTCCGAGAGGAAAGTTACTCGCGATTGACGGAATCGAAGACGCGCGCAAAATCGAAGGAGTCAACGATCTCTTCTTCATGAATAAGATCGGAGACATCATCCAAGAACCAACGAATAACATCGAAAAGACGGGACACGTTATCATCAGCGCGGACAACCTGCAAAGCGCGGAATCGATTTTTGAAAAAGTCAAAAACACGATTCGTTTTACCTGCGACGAGCTCTATTCTATCTCCGAAAAAGAAATTCAACAAAACGCAAGAATTCGTTTTGGTAAAGATATATGCTGGGTTTGTAAGGTCTGCGACGGAACCGATTGTGCTTCGGGAGTTCCCGGTATGGGTGGCTTAGGAAGAATGCTTACGTTTCAGGACAACGTCGCGGCTCTTCAGGAATATTCCATTCTTCCTCGTTATATTCGTGAACATACGAACGCAAACGTCGAGACGACATTCTTAGGTAAAAAAATGAAAACTCCGTTGATGGCGGCGCCGATGACCGGAGCCGTCACGAACATGAACGGGGCCATGGACGAATTCACGTTCGCCGCGACTCTTTTGGAAGGTTGTCAATCCGCGGGCACCTTGGCATGGTTAGGCGACGGTGCGAGCCCCGATAAATATCTGATCATGCTCGAAGCGATTCGTAAGACAAAGGCGGACGCGATTCTTATCTGCAAACCGAGAGAGGACGAAGGACTTTTAAAAGAACGTTTTCAAGAATCCGAAAACTCCGGGCTTTTTGCGATAGGGATGGATGTGGACGCCGTAAATTTCAAAACGATGGCGATGAAAAATATTTCTTCGGTGACGCGGAACGTTTCGAAATTGGGAAGAATCCGCTCTCTCACAAAACTACCCTTTATCGTCAAGGGTGTCATGACTCCTCAAGACGCACAACTCGCCATCGACGCCGGCGCCGATTGTATTGTTGTTTCCAATCACGGAGGAAGAGTTCTCGACGATATGCCGGGAACCGCAAGGGTTCTTTCCGGAATTCGAAAGGCTGTGGGAGAATCGTTTCCGATCGCAGTCGACGGAGGAGTCCGAAGCGGAATGGACGTCTTCAAGATGCTCGCCCTCGGTGCGGACACGGTTCTTGTGGGAAGGCCGATGGCGATCTTTGCCGTGGGTGGGGGAGTCGCGGGAATCCGATTTCTGATCTCTCAGTATACGGAAAATTTATTACAATCGATGAATGTTACCGGAGTGGAAACGATAAAAGGAATCGGAACGGAACTCCTCTTTCGGAAAAAAATGGAAGAAGAAAATTCAGAGCCCCGGTGAGAAAATCGTTTTACTAACTCGACTTTTCCGATTGAATATTCAAACTTACGATCGTCTCTTTATAGAATCGGATCCCAACTCGGATTTCGGATCGTAACAATAGAATCATGGACAAATTCATCAACGACCCGGAAGGGATTCACAAAATTCTTCAGTCTCTTTTTACGAGACTTCCGGTCGCGATCATCGTAGAAAACCGTCCTCTTCCGGTTCGTGTCGTCGGTTTAAAGGACGCAATTCGTATCGTGGTCACACTTCCTCCGGGAACGGGTTCGGAACCGAATCGAAAATTATATCTGGTCCATAACAATCACCGATTCGCGGCGAATTTCGCCGTCGAAATGCACAATCCGTCCAACGGAGTAGAACTGTTGCTCGCGACTTCGATACAAGTCACCACCGCACAAAGAACGGAAGAACGAATTTCGGTAGACTCCTCCTCGGGTTTTCAAAGCACTCTTACCAATATCATCAATCAAGGGAATATTAGAAAAACATTAGCGTTTGCTGATAAAAAGATCGACGAGATCATAAAAAAACACGCCAAACTTCTCAGGGAAAAATATCCGAATTCAACCATATTCTTTTCGGATCGAATGGACAATCGTCTACGATTGATGTATAACTTCGATCAGTCGATCTACGTTTTGGATCGTTATTCGAAAGGTGACGGGAGCGGTGGTTTTCAGTTTTTGCCGTTTCCGGAATATCAAAAATTGATTGCGGTCAATAAATTAGAATCCGGAATCACCTCGGAAGTATCGATCATGATCCGATACAAAGGTTACACTCCGCTCGGATACGTGCAGATTCTTTCCGAGAAAGAATTAAACACGAATGACTTCAACGCGGCCAATATTTCCGCGAGTGCCGTTGCCAAGGACGTAATCGCTTCCGGATTCTTTCAAGAATCGAAAGAAAAGTGTACGGTGGATAACATCTCACTGCAAGGTCTCGGTTTTTTTCACCCTCAGTCCATTTTCTTTTCCAGAAGTTTCACCGTCGGCGAAACGATTCTTTTCGACCTTACTCTTTCCGCGGAAAACAAAGGAACGTTCCGAGCCGTCATACGAAACATCAACAACACCGACAAGATGTTTCGGATCGGTTGTGAGTTCTTCAATCTAAACGAAAAAGAAGAATCGATGATTCAGAATTACATCGATTCCAAGGAACAGGCGTCCTGAATCCGATCTTATTCGAAAACTCGCAAAACATCGATACGGAAGATCCGGTTTCCGAATCCTTGCAGGTTACGATTCGCGAGGAAGATTCCTCAATCAGGCTCGATCAGTTTCTTTCTAAAAAGTTCACGTATCATTCTCGGACCGCTTGGCAAAAAGAAATTTCCGAAGGAAGGATCCTCCTTTCCGGAAAAAAAGTGAAACCGGGTATCATTCTGAAAGAAGGCGATCAAGTCGTCTATCAAATCGAAAATAAAACGGAACCGCCGGTAAGAAGCGATTACAAAATTCTTTTCGAAGACCAATGGCTCGTCGCCGTGGATAAACCTGGCGATCTCCCCGTACATCCGGCCGGAATATACAGGAAGGGAAATCTTCTCACTCTTATGCAGGAATCCGGTAGGTTTCAGGAACTCTATACGATTCATCGTCTCGATCGAGAAACTTCCGGAGTGATTCTGTTTGCAAAGAATCAGCGGACTGCGTCCAAGCTCTCCGTTTTGTTCAGTTCCGGGAATATTCAAAAATTCTATATTACGAAAGTGTGGGGCCAAATTCCGAACCGTTTATCAGGATATGGAATTCTCAAGTCCGACGTTGAATCCAAAATACGGAAAAAAAGAAAATTTGTATCAATAAAACAAACGAAGTTTCTTTCAAAACGGGATCTGCTCGCGCAAACACAGTCGAATTCGGAAGAGGAAATCAGCCTTACTTTTTTTCGTAAAATCAGACCCGAAGGAATCGGGATGTCGCGGAATGACGAAACGAGTTCGTATGTTCTTTGTAAGCCGATCACCGGAAGAATGCACCAGATCCGTGCGACTCTTTACGGCCTCGGCTATCCTTTGTTCGGCGATAAACTCTACGGTAAAGACGAAGATGTGTTTTTAGAATTCATAGAAGGAAAGGAACCGGATTTAGTGGAAAGACTCGGAATGAAAAGACAGGCCTTGCACGCATATGCGATTTGTTTTATACATCCGGATACGAATCGAAAGATGAAAATTCGCTCCTCTCTTCCGGAGGATTTTTTATGAAAGTCACTCAACCCGGTTTATTCGAATCGATCCTTCCCGTTTTTGTTTTGGTTTTGGGTCTTAGCTACGCGGGGATCGTCTTCGGAAACGGAACCGTAGACGGACCGGCTCAGATGCTTTTGATTCTTTCCGGGACGGTCGCAAGTTTACTCGGACTTCGTCTCGGTATCGAATGGGAAACCTTAGAAGATCAGATCTTAGAATCTCTGAAGAATGTTTTAAAACCGGTACTCATCCTTTTGTTGATCGGATCCTTGATCGGTGTTTGGATCTGGTCCGGGATCGTTCCATCGATGATCGTCTGGGGTTTGAAAATTTTACATCCTTCTTACTTTTTGATCACGGCCTGTCTTCTTTCTTCTGTGGTTTCATTGATCACCGGAAGTTCTTGGTCCACTGCCGGAACGGTCGGGGTCGCTTTGATGGGGATCGGAACCACCTTAGGAATTCCTCCCGGAATTTCTGCGGGGGCAATCGTCTCTGGCGCTTACTTCGGAGATAAACTTTCTCCCTTTTCGGAGACTACAAACCTCGCGTCTTCGATCGCGGGAACACCACTTTTTACGCATATTCAGCATATGTTATATACTACGATTCCGGCGTTCCTGATCGCACTCGTTGCGTTCGTCTGGATCGGATTAGGCGATTTTTCGGGTTCGGTTTCCAATCAGAAGACCGATGAAGTCATACACTTGCTTGAATCTTCCTTTCGAATCCATCCGGCATTGCTTTTTCCACCGGTTCTTACGTTCGTTTTGATCTATTTTAAGATCCCGGCAATACCTTCGATTCTCGCCGGAATTCTTTCGGGAATTGTATCCGGAATCTTTTTGCAACACCCGGATTTGAGTTTTCAAGAAGCGTATCGACAAATTTTGAATGCGGCTTCGAAAGGAAATTCCATGGAAACGGGCAACACTCTCACGAATGCGCTTCTTTCGAGAGGGGGAATGGCTTCTATGCTTCCCACGGTTTGGCTCATTTTTTCCGCGATGTTTTTTGCGGGAGCGATGGAAGGGGCCGGCTTTATCCAAAAGATAACGACCGCGATCTTAAGATATGCAACCACGGATCGATCTCTTTTGACAGGAACGATTCTTACAAGTTTCGCGGCGAATCTCATTTCATCGGATCAGTATCTTTCCATCTTAGTTCCGGGAAAGATGTTCAAGAAGGCGTATGAGGAAAGGGGGCTTGACCCGAAAAATCTTTCCAGAGCATTGGAAGATTCCGGTACGATGACTTCCGCGTTAGTCCCCTGGAATACCTGCGGGTCGTTTATGGCCGCGACGTTAGGCGTTCCTGTGATTGTTTTTCTTCCTTATGCTTTTATGAATCTAAGCAGTCCGATCATTTCCCTGATTTGTGCCTGGACCGGTTGGACGATTCGCAAAAAGGAACCGTCCGTCTAAAACAACACTTTCAAAAGTATGAATATACTCAGATTGATCCCGACTAAGATAAAAAACCACTGAAAACTAGGAGAGGAGATCGTTTCCAAAATCGCGAAGTCGATCGTCTTTTTGAGAGCGTTTTTCAAATCTTCCGGATTCGGATTTTCCTGATCGGGAATTTTTGCAGAAATTTCCTTTCGAAGAGTTTCCACTTTTAGTTTCTGAGCGAGTTTGGAAACAAGAGCAGTCAACGGAAAAGGAAGGCTGTCCAACTTCGTTAAGTAGTAGGGGAGATTTTGGATCTGTTGCGCGATCGAAAAATTTCTACCTTTCGTGTTGTCTGCTTCCGCTTTTTTTCGGATCGATTCTTCCAGACGTTCGGAAAGGTATTCGCTGATGATTCCCCGATTATCACCCAGAAGTTGGTAGAGCGCCTTCGTCACCGCATATTTTTTTCCGAATAAAAAATGAATTCCTGGAAATAGGACGCCGAAACCTAACACGATCAAGGTGACCGGCCAGAGTTCGATGACGATCACGACGAGCGCGATCGCCGCGCCGATACCCCCGGCTCTTGCAATAGGAATTCCACCCAAATCGGAAGAAAGCGCTTTCATCTCTGGAAAAAGAAACGCAAGAAGAATCCAGTTTAGAATGATGCCGATCAAAGTAAAAAAGGCTATGTTGAAGAGACCGATAAAAGAAGCTTTGGTGGTCGATTTTAAAAGGGTGACTTTGTCTATTTTCACAGAGTTCTGATTCTCCTCGAAGTCGAATAGGAATTGAATCTCAATGAAACATCTTCGGATTTATAAGTCTATAAATTATTATAAAAAAAGAGACCGAAAAACGGAAATTGGAATAAAGAGAGTTGTTTCCTTACTCCTTGTTGACGTTATCCGGTCTTGTAACAAGAAAGTGTTTTTATATTTTAGAGAATGGTTCTGTTTTGGTTTCGTAAATTCCTGTTCGAATCTGTCTGAAGCCGCCTTCAAATCGTTCGTGGCTTTTTCAAGATTACGAACGATATTCTCAAGAAGTGCGTCGATTTGTGTCTCGTTGACTTTGGCTCCGCTTTTAAGACTGAGTCTGAGCTCGATCAGGCTTTTGTAGTCGGATCCTACGATTTTCTGATACAATTCAATGGAAGCGATTCCTGCATTTTTTAAATCACTCTTCCCTTTGAAATCTTTTGTTGTCTTAAGCTCTTCGAGGGCCTTTACCAGTTTTGCTTCCCATTGTTTGCGAATCGATTCTGCCGATGTGAAATCTTCCTTTGACATCGCCTCGTTCATAGCATCTAGGTCTTCGCCTGCTTTGTTGACCGTATCGATGATCTTATTGTTGTAATCGACCGGATTCTGCGTGTTGCAGGCGGAAAAAAGGAGAATGCAACAAACAGTTGCAAATAATATAATATACTTTGTATTTTTCATTCCTCGGATTTAACAAGTATTTTCTGGCAATCAAGAGTATTGTAAACGGAGAATTTATCATCTAATAAAGATTATTTTCTTTTGAAGAATAGGAGTGCAAAAAATTTTGTGTGCACGAATTTCTTCGTACCTGTTGAATTTTCGACTCCTCTGATAAAAAGCAGATCTTACCAGAAAAGCAGATTCGTAATTTGATTTTTCCTATTCGTGTTATTGAAAGGATCGATCATTGAAAAGCGGATCTTGGGAAGGTAAGCTTGGGCAGAGCTTTTCTTGTGTGTTTACGTTTATGTGATGGGAACTTTCTTTTCTTAAATGTTTCCCGAGCAGTCTTTTTCATGCAATCTCGCATGGGATTTTTTTAGAGTAAGATCGAACGAATGGGACGAAATCCGTTCGAATTGAACTCTGTTCGACCGGATTTTGGGTAGGCCTACCCAAAAATTGAGAGACCGGTGAAATCGAAAAACGTCTTGAGAAGGATCGTCTTTAGGAGTTCCTACAACGAGGTTTCTGCTTGCAAAATAAGAAAACTGTGGTAAAGGAAAAATCTCCGGAGTTTTCCCGCCGCCGCTCCCCTCCACCCAAGATTTTGTACATCCTGGAACATAGGTAACACTTTAGACCAGAGACATGGGTTACACTTTTAAAGTCTTTGTTACTTTCTTCGTGTGTTCGTTGAAGTAACCGATTGTTACAAAGCTGAAGAAGATCTTCCAGAGACCATCCTCGATGGGCTCGAACCCAATTTTTTCCCCAGCCAAACTCTTAGTAATAAAGTATCTCTGATTTTTCCAGTAAAAACAACCTTCGTCCACCTTTCGAATCTCAAAATGATCCGGATAAGAAATCTCCGGAAGACGATTCGGGAATTCTCTCTGAGAATAAGTATAAACTTGAGAAGGGGGCTTTTGACCTAAAGCTTCGTGAGGTCGTTCTCTGTTGTATTCAACTCGAAAACGATCGAAAGACTTCTGTTGTTGTCTCATAGAAGAACGAATCGGGTAAACGGCTTCCGCTTTGAGAGTTCTATGCATTCTCTCGTGTCTTCCGTTCTCTTGAGGTTTTCCCGGACGAATCCTCTCCGGAAAGATTCCTAACTTGATCCACCAAGTGGAGAGTAAGGAAAGTCCTGAACCGGCCGCAAAAGGAATTCCATTGTCCGTTCTGATCGCATTCGGGAGTCCGTATTCTCGAAAGCATCTTTCGAATTCTCTCTTCGTCTCGTAAGTTCTTGTTCCTGAGAGCCCTTTACAACAAAGTAAGAATCTACTGAATCCATCGGAGATCGTAAGAGGATAACAACGGATTCCATCCCTTAATTTAAAATCTCCTTTGAAGTCCGCACACCAGACCGCATTCGGATGATCATATCCTCGAAACGGTTCCGAAGGAGGAATCACTCCTCGTTTTCTCTTTCTGGGTTTTACAAAGCCTCTTTTTTGGAGAATGTTTCCGATCGTGCTCGCAGAAGGCCAGATGATCTCGGGATTACTTCCTTCTAAGATCACCAGTAACTTCTTTGGACCCCAAGTCGGATGTCTCTTTCGAAGAGCGAGGATCATTCTTTCCTCCGCAAATCCTACTCGATTCGGATTCGAATGCGGAGTTCTACTCTTTTCCAAGAGTCCGTTCGGGCCTTCCTTCCGATATCGTTCCAACCATTTGTAATCTGTCTTTCGGCTGATTCCAAAAGTCTCGCAGAGCGAAGTCATCGATATATTTCCATCGCAGACCGCCGCTATGAATTTTACTCTCTCGTCCATGGGTGACACCTCTTTCCAGGGCAAAGGTTTTTTCCTCCTTTGCCAGCATTTTGAGTGTTACCTATGTTCCCGGTCTATTTTGTTACCCATGTCTCCGGTTTGTACCTTTGGGCGGGGCGATCTTTTACAGAGAGGCGTCGGAGTTACGACGGATTCTTCTTGAGAAGCAAAATGTTTGAAGGTAAGGATTCTGGTTTTGGAAATGGGATCCTTTTTACTACAGTATTTCCACACACCAAATCACAGAATTCTAAGCTTTTTTTCCTGGGAAAAAGGGGGGAAGGCCGATATAAAAGAGTAGAGAAAGCCATGGTTTCCAGAATTCAAAAAGCACTGATCCTAATCATCTCCGTTTCCGGCGGTCTTTTGTGGGCCGTTTCCCCGGACCAAACTAATCTTGGAATATTGATTGGTGAAAATAAGATCAACCTGAAGTTCATCAATATCTGCGTGAGCAATCTTGCCCCGGCCTTCGAAGAGGGCGCAACGGTTGATAAAACGCCGCCAAACAACACGAAGGCGGAAGCGGGTGCGACCACTTCCACACAAACGAGTTCGGGAAAGGAAGAAGTTTATAAAAAGTTGAATGCGCTTCCATCCTATACGAGTTTGAAAAAAGCGAATCAATTCGACTTCAACGGAAACATGTGGTATTATCAGAGCAATTACAGTCTTTCTTTTAAGAATCTCCGCGGAGCTCAAGGAGAAATGAAGGATCTGTATCAGGCGACGCACGAACAATATCTTCAAAATTCGAGAGTCATCCTGGAATACGCTTCACCTTTGATCGTAAGAAGTAACGATAAGATCGCACAACATCTCCTCCGATTGGGTTTTCGCGATCTCAAAAGTTCCGAAGATCATTTTACGACCGCATACAATTCCGCTCCGTATCAATTCCGTTACAAACTCTTGCTTCATAGCGAAGGAATTAAGATCGCAAGAAGAGCGAGAAGATTTGCGCTCCTTGCGATGATCGCATCAAAAACTCCTGCCGAAGACAAACCGGAATATCAATTCGTCAACCTCGACGATATCAGAGCGGCGGCAGAAAAGGAAAACATTTCCGATTATGAAAGAATCCGAAATACATTGATCAATTTTATCGACAACGATCTGATCCAAAGAAAAATCGTTCCTCCGGGAGAATCCAAGGATAAGCCGATCGATATTTTAGAAATTCATGATGATAACTATTCCTTCATCACATCGGGGAGAGTTTCTTTTATGGATATGAGCAATGATGAAATCAAAACCGACGACATGATTCAAAAAGAAACGCTTCCACCGATCCCGGCAAAAACCGGAAACTAAGAATCGATCTCGAAAGGAAAAAATTGATGAATCGGTCCGCGAAAATTTTCTTTTTTTATTTGGTCTGCATTTTCGTTTTCCAAGGACTCTTAGATGCTGGATCGGTTTCTTTTCGGGAAAAGAAAAAATCGATCGAACGGAAGATTAAAATATTGGAAGAATCCAAGAAGGCGATTCCGTTTCGAAAACAAGACGAGAACTGGTCAAAACTTCAAAATCTAAAAGAACGTTTTCAGAACTTTGCACGCTCCGGTAGTTCTCAAGAAAGAGAAGAATCTTTATTACTTTTAGAACGAGCGGTTCCTCAGATCACTTCCGAATTTGCGGCGGAAGGAAAGCTTTCCGCGAAAAATCTAATCGTACGTTATTCCGAAGCCTATCTTCAAAAGAAAAATCATTCCGATGAAACTCCGATTTCGGCAAAAGACGAAGAGAAGTCTTCCAACTATTTTCGAATGGCAAAAGAAGAATTCAACCAGGCAGAAAAGTTCGATCGAGATCGTAATGATTTCTATGCGCTTGTTCTGTACGGAAGATCGATTCAATATTCTTTGAAAGCTTTGGATTCTTTGGATCTTGATCCTCCGAAAGGGTATGAAGGAATTCTAAAAAAGAAAATCAAATCGTAAAACGCCTCTTTTCGAGATCGCTTAATTCGTGTTTGTGATCCGAATTTTACAACGTGGAAAGTTCAACGTTCTTGTAGACGCTTTGATTGCATGGTCCTAGAACATAAGATTGAACTTCCTTCCGATCGAACGTTGGAAACGATCACAACCGGAGACGATTTAAGACGTTCGTTGGGTTCTGCAGAACAACTCGTCTTCGGGAAGGATCGTGGATTTCCTTTGAGGAAGATCGTTAGGTCGAAGCCAAACGGAGTCGATGGAATGAAAGACAGATCTTCATCAAGGGATAGAAACAACATTTCTTTCGATCTCGTTTTCACGAGACCGTTGTTCTCTTTCGTATGTTCGGATGAAAAAGAATCGGTTGAGTTTCTGAGTCATTGTAGCCTAAAAAGGCCGCCTTTCTTTGGAGTCTAAAATCCGATTTGGAAGGGGAACGAGGTCGGCCGACGTCTCGTAGGAACTAAGTCCACTGGATTCGGATTGGCCTTTGATTCTTAATTCTCCTCTTTTTTTTCGTCTTCCGGCCTTCTTTCCACTTTCGCTTCGGATTCTTTTTTTTCTCCCGTCTCCTCATTCTCCAGTCCCGAGATTTCTATCGAGACCGCGGCTGTAATCGCATAATCGTATAATCGTTGTTCTTCGCCTCGAAGGAGAGGATATCGATAGGCCAAGTTGAAGTTGAGTTTTTCGGAAACATTCGCGGAAAATCCGAAACTCACTTCTCGAAAGATCGACGGTACTTTTCCTTGATCCGTTCTTTTGAGATCGACTCCTTCGTAAGGAGTTCTATAGAGATAGCCCGCAAAAAAGGAAAGTCCCGGTCTCCAGAGCCAAGTGATGTAACCCGAAATCAAAGTCGTTTTTTTGAGTAGGTATGTTTCTTCCGGAGCGGAAGACGACGGATTTCGGAGCCAGTAAGCGATTCCGTCATTGTCTTGTAAGTTGTTCGGTTGTGATTTTGAAAGAGGAAAGATTCCGCTAACTCTTGTCACAAAGCTGAACTTTCCCAGAAGATAGCCGAGAGTCACGCCCGGAATTCCGGAGTAATAATTCCCTCCCGTGAACTTATCCGTATCCTGACCGGAAGGGAATCCCACGTTCGCGCTGAAGACTATAAAGTAGTTTTTTTGGAAGTCGATCAAAGGAAGATATTTCATTCCGATATATGTTTTGCCGATACGAGCCGCGTCGGATCGATCCTTTTGTTCGTAATAGGTATACGGGGTGCTTAGGTTGATCGCAAACATCCCGTTCTTAAGATTCATCTCTCCGTAGAAGGTCGTCGTGTGAATATTGCTGTTTTCGTTTGTTTGTTTGTAAAAATCCTGGGTTAATACGAAGTAGTTCGCGGGCTTTTCCCTTTTCCCAGTGAACGGATCGACAAAACGAGTGGAGGCTTGGTCGCTTCCTCCCATTCCCGTGTGATGAGCCGAAATGGAAAGAGGAAATAAAAAAGAACAAAGAATCGGTAAAATTAGAATATTCTGTTTCATTAAAATAGGGTGCATCCAGTTTGATACAAGACTCGGTCTTGCTGTCGAAAGTTGGCCAAAATGAGATTGTAGAGATTCCCGTTTTGATACGGATTGATATTGACCGGATTCGGTAAGGCGGAAATAGAATTCAAGAGGGACGTCCCGCCTTGGTCTTGAAGAATTCCGGTCAGGTTCCAAGTCACCGGAAAATTCCCGAGTTTTTCCGGTACGATATCGAATCTGCATCTTGGAAACAACTCCACTACGAAGGGTGCCAGTTGAATTCTTACCGAAGTGTTGATCGGTCCCGGAGCCGTGATCTGGAACGTAAGATCCAAGGATTGCACCTTATACTTTACCGAAGCGAGATAACCGGAAGGAATTCCTGGAATAGGGGGAACTACCGAAGAGTGAACGTCGCCTGTGAGAATCGATCCGTTGACTACTTCCAGATTCGTATCCGTAAAAGAACCGGTTCCGTAGTCCGCTCCGTAAGGAGAAGTCAACGGCAAATCCAACGGAACCGTATAAGGAGTATGAGAGGCCGCTGAATGTTCGTCTCGATCTATGGATCGAGTTTGATCCGGAACGGTCGGTACCGGATTGGGATTGACCCGTAACGCAACCCCGTCCCAAACGATCTTTGATCCGGCTAACAGCTGTAAGTTGTAAGTCGTTGCTCCGGAAATCAGACTGAAAGCGCCTATGTTTACGTCCTGTTGATCGTCCGTAAAATAAATGCTCGTTTGAAACGTAGACGGCCTTTGTCCAATTAAGGTCAAAAGCCTCTGTAACATCTGAGCTTCTTCTTTTCTCGAATCTCCGACCGAGCCGAACGTGCACGAGAAAAAAAGAAACGAAAGCGAGAGGAGACTAAAACGGATCGCTGTTTTTCGCATTGGTCACGAATTCCGTATCGGTTAAACTTTTGAGAAAATTGACAAGGTCCGTTTTCTCACCGGCGGTCAGTCCGATTGCAAATACGAAGTTATTCTTATTTGGATTGATTCTTCCATCTCCTGCGTTCGGGCCGGCCCCGATATTTCTTCCTCCGTTGTTATAGTGCTCCACTACATTCTCCAGAGTATCGATGGAACCGTCGTGCATGTAAGGAGCAGTCAGTTCCACATTACGAATCGATGGTGCTCTGAATTTTCCCTTATCGGATGCGAGCCCCGAGAACTCGAAAAGACCTTGATTTCCCGTTGGATAACTTCCGTTGCCTCCGATGTTGTAGAGTCCGTTGTTGTGAAAGGAAACTTCTTCCGTTACCGTTCCGACGTGAACACTTGTGGTGGAGAAATTAAAACCTCCGTGACAGTGAAAACATTCCCCTTTTTCGGAGGAGAATATCTGCGCACCGCGCAAGATCGACGCCCTTTGCGTAGAATTTCCGAGCGCCGAAATATCCCCGTCGTAAAGATACTTGTCATAGGGAGAACGGCCCGAGATCAAAGTCCTTTCAAAACTGGCGATCGCCTTTACCACGTTGGAAGTGGAAAAAGGATCTCCTCCCGGAAAGGCGCTTGCGAACATCGCCTGATATCTGTTATCCGATCGAAGTCGATCCAGCATTTCGTTTTCCTTATTCGCGAGTCCAAGTTCTACAGGATGTTCCCCGAAGATCGGGACCAACATTTGATCCTCCAAATTTCGAAGGTTTGGATTCACCCAAGTTTGGCGGAGGTTGTAGGCGACGTTGATGATTCCTTGCGAATTTCTAGGATGAACGTCTCCGGTGGAACCGACCGCGGTGACGAGCCCGTCCGTGTAAGCCTTCGCTTGTTTGTGGCAGGAACCGCAGGATTGAGTCTGATTTCCGGAAAGTCGCTTATCAAAAAATAAGAATCTCCCCAAGTCGACCTTTTCCTGCGTCATCGGATTGGAAGCCGGAACTAAGGGTACAGGAAAACCGTTCGGCAGATTCCAAACGTAAGAATTCTGAGGCAAGAGCAGTAAAAGTAAGGCCTCGTCATTTTTGGATTCTTTCTTTTTGAAAGGGTCGATCGGAAGGATTCCGGATCCACATTGAATCAAAAATATCAAAGAAATAGAATATACTAAAAATTTCATATACTTTTCCTAACAACGCCCGGAAAGTCCGGGCGTTGTGTTCGGCTATTTGGAGATGATCGAAAAAACGGTCTGGGCCGGTGTGATTGGCAAACCGGTATTTAGGTTTAATCCGATATTCGGGAAGATAGTAGGGCAACCGACAGCCATCATACCTGCAGTTCCCGACATACACATCGCACCGTTTGCATCCGCGGTAAGATCGATTCCTTGTAAGAGAGCTTGAACATTGATCTTAACGGTTTGAGTCGCAGGATTAAAACCGCCGTCCGGGGTCAAAGTCACTGGGATTCGGTTCGCGCGAAGGCAGGTACTTGCACTTCCCGTTCCTGTACAATCTCCGGATCCGATATGGACGGAGGTTCCGGCGGCACCGGTTTCGGCGGTTTCAAAATCCAATTTTAAGAATTTGTAACCGGAAGTCCAACTCCAGAACATTCCCGTCGTATTCAAAGGAGACGGTTGGCTGTCCGCGTTTAAGTGGTTTTTGTCTTCAGGAAGCCCGACCGTAAATTTAATACCTTTGTAAGTCGCTATCGGCACTCCGGCGGCGACGAGATTGTTTGTTTCGGTCGTTCCATCACATTTTCCGGTTTTGTTTTCGAAATCCAGAAGAGCGATGTTTCCGTATTGGAATTTACCGTCTTGGTTCAGGTTCAAAGGAATTTCGGTTCCATCCGCGGCAATCAAAGTCACTCCATAAACGAATAGCCGGAAGTCATGCAACTGAAACGTTACACTTTCCGCGATGTGCGCATTCGGAATAAAGGGAAGGGATTCGAGCGTAAGTCCGTGACCTTTGAGAGTCTGCCCGCATTCTAACTTTTGTGTTCCCGCATATGCAGAAAATTGAATGCCCGGTGTGACGCCTAACGCGACGATCGCCGCGAGAGTCGTCATATCGTCGTCGTTCTTCTTTTTGTCCCAGGGACAGTGAAGGAACGTAAGTCCTAAAAATACGATAGAAAATGAAACTAAAAATTTTTTAGTCATGAGAATTCTCCTGAAAAATATAAATACCGATTGAATAAACCTAAAAAAGCTTCGGTTCTCTTTCCTAGGCGGAATCGAAATTTAGGAGAATTGAGGGGGTTTGAGAAGGGAAAGAGCGGAAAGAATACCCGTATTCAAATCTTTGAATACGATGATTTCAAGAAGATCGGAAACCGGTTCTACGATCCAAAAAGTAGCCGGGTTAAAGAGAGTGGAGTAGAATGCGCTCAGCTTGGAAACTTTGTTTTCGGATTTTTTACAAGCGCAAGTATGCGTTTCTCCCGCTTGTGCGGAATGGCAATCCGGAAGTTTTTTTACATCATGAGTTTCTTCTGAAGCGATACGAGATCCTTTCGAAAAACGACCGTCTTCTTGGTTTGCGTGTTTTTGAACTCTACTTCCGTGATTGCATTCGCAGATCTTTGCTTGTTCAGCCAGAACACAACCGAAAAGCCCGCTCGAAAATACGACCGCTTGAAAGAGGATCGTGATCGAGAGGGAAATGGAAAGAAGACGTTTCATCCCAAATTGATCTTGAGTTTGGAAAGCACTAACTGCAAACCCTCGCTCAATTTAACTTCCGAAATTTGAATTTGTTCCTTCTTGAGGTCGGAAATAAATTTTAGAATTCGGTTGAGGACCATCGAAGGAATTGCAACGACCGGCGTTAGATCCAAAAGAACGGAGCTGGGGCGGATTTCGCGAATCTGGGAAAGGATGATCTCAATTTCCTCCGATTCCACAGAGCAAATATTCTTACGAAACTCGACACGAAATACATTCTTATCGGGGTAGATGGTGGATTCTTCCAGTTGTTGCATAAAAGAGAACTTTAAAACAACTATTTCAGAAGCGAGTTTTTCATGGAAACAAAAAAATCCCCTATGGAATGAGAATCCGAATCTCGCACAAATCGGAATCGTTTTATCGTTTCGGAAAAAATCCGTTCGGATTTCAGTATCCGTATGCAAAATCGGAAGCGCGAATCATTCTTCTCGCATGTTTCGAGTTCTCAATGGAAGAGGGTTTTTTGGATCGGATTTGCCGGAATCCTTCTGCTACCGCTGTTGAGTTTTTATCCTTGGAAATATAGAATCCTCTTCACTTTATCGTTTCTCGCATTTGTTTGGATCGACTTATTTTCTCCGTTAGTCGCCACTGCGATTCTTGCGTCTTCTTCCTTGTTTTTTGGAAATCATCCGGGAGGAAGATTTTTAGAACTCCAAGATTGCCTTTGGATTTTTTGGTCGGTTCGAGGAATCATAGAACTAAAACTTTTAGGAAGATCCGTTTTTTCTATGGAGTTTTGGAAACGTCCGATCGGAATTCTACTCTTTGGTTTTTTTCTCTCGGGAATCTTGAGTTTGTTATCCAACCCGGAACTCGTTTTCGATCTCCGATTTTATCAAAAAGGATGGTTTTGGTTTTTACATTCTACGGAGTTGGAACCTTGGTATCCGATCAAATTACTCGGAATCGGAATTCTTTTTTGGATCGGTTGGAACGGAAGAAAGGAATGGTTGGAGAAAACAAAGGGTCGGGATCGACTTTTGGAATTCTTCGCTTTCGGGGTAATGATCGGCCTATTGATAGCCGTTTTGTTCGGATGGCTCGAATTCTTTTTTCCATTCGTAAAATCGAAGTTAGACGAATATCATCTTTGGTTGGACGGATACAAACTGGTCGCACTTCCTCATTCTTATTTTATTTGGATGAAGGAGATCCAAGCTCCGTTTGCGATTCAATCCTTGTATTGGAACCGAAGTTGGTTCGCTGTTTCCCTTCTTTCCGGATTGCCCTTCGTATTCTATCTTCTATTTCGAATTACTGAAAAAAAGGAATTGGAGAATCCGGAGAACAAATCGTATCCAAGTAAAGTTCACATTCGCTTACTTTTGTCCTTCGGAATTCTGATTCTCCTTGGATTGACTTTTGTTTGGATCGGTGCGAGGGGAGGAATGTTTTCTTTTGCGCTTCTCTGGATTTGCGCGGGATTCTATTTTCTTTTTTTCAAGTTGGTTCCAAACGAAACGGTTCAAAAAGCGATCGTTCGTTTCGGAATCATCGCTCTGATTATTTGCGGAATTTTATTTCCGATTCTGGTCATTTATACGAAACTCGGATTGGAAGATCCGGAACGTCTTTCTCATTTCCAGGCGGGTTGGAAACTTTTTCTCAACAAACCCTTGTTTGGCGGAGGTTTCGAATCCTATGGATGGTACAACGAATGTTGTCTCAATCAAACCGGAAAAGGAAGTCCGTATCATACGACTCACAACCAGTGGATTCAGATCTTTTCCGGGCTCGGTGTTTTTGGAGGAATCCTTTTCGCGCTCCTCTGGGGATTTCTTTTGGATTCGATCGCATTTTCAAAAATGGAAAAAGGAGAATCGATCGGAGAACGCGCCGTTTATTTCGGTTCCGTCGTTGCGATTTTTGTTTATTCTTTTTTTCAGGAATGGTTCTATCTGCGAGCCGTTTATCTACAGTGGATCGCCTTGTTTGTGTTCTTTGGAAAAAATGAATCCGCATTTGTTCTAAATTTTATAAGTAGAATATTCAAAAAAGAAAATATTCTAAGATTCACGATCGTTGTTCTGCTTTTACTTGGAATCTCCATTTTCTTTTTCCCAACAAAAATGTTTCGGTCCGGGATTTACTTTCCTCCTGGACAAAGGAAGGACTTCGCCTGGATTTTGGAAGGAAAAAGCAGGCTCGTTTTAGTGTCTACGTTCGAATCGTATCGTGTAATCCCGAATTCGGATCTTTCCAACGGAGTTTCTAATGTCGATATCGAGGGAGGACATAGAGTGGTATATCCGACCGTGAAAACGATGGTTCCGATGGATGATCTTGAATTCCAAACGATCGAAGGTGAGAATATTCTAAAATTTGAATGTAAAATCACTGAAGAACGAAATGGTTGGCGAACGCTTCGGTTCTGGAGCTCCGAGGTTTTGGATCCGGAACCTCGGAAAATTTGCGCCCAATATTCGATCCAAAAAAGTCTTTGATGAATTCTCTTCCGATCACGGTCGTCATTCCCACATACAATCGGGAAGAAAAAGTTTTGAAAGCGATCCAAAGTGTACTTCAGCAAACCGTTTTGCCGCAGGAAATTCTGATTGTGGACGACGGTTCTACGGACGCGACCGTCTCCAATATCCGAGAACGTTTTTCAAATTCTTTGGAAAGAATCCGAATTCTTTCTCTTGAACATCGGGGCGTAAGTTTTGCGAGAAACCGTGGAGTGGAAGAGGCACGAAATGATTGGATCGCCTTTCTCGATTCGGACGACGAATGGTTGCCCGAAAAACTGAAAAGACAATGGGAAACTCTGCAAGGGCTTCCTCAGATTCGAATTCTTCAATCCTTGGAAATTTGGATCCGAAACGGCAAACGTGTCAATCCTCCGGCCTATCTCCAAAAAAAAGACGGTTGGATCTTTGACAAAAGTTTGGAATTCTGCGCCGTTACACCGTCTTCCGTTCTATTGAGAAAGGATCTGTATCTGGAGAATGGCGGCATGGACGAAAACCTACCCGCGTGTGAGGATTACGATCTTTGGTTACGCATCAGTTCTCAAAATCCAATCGTGTTGTTAAACGAAGAGCTTTTGATTCGTTACGGAGGACACGAGGATCAGCTTTCGTTCCGCTATCCGGTGATGGATCGATTTCGAATCTACTCCATTCTAAAATTATTAAATACGCAACGATTGACCGAAAAACAAAGAGAACAAGCGAAAGCCATTCTGTTTATAAAGTGGAATGTATTAAGACAAGGAAGAATCAAAAGAAACGTTTGGAATCCAGAGTTAGATCTTCTCTGGGAACGAACCGTAGAGGAAGGTCTTGCTTCCGAGTCCGGAAAAAAGATCCAATCATTCTTTCTCACAGACGAAAACTGGACTAAAAATTAATTTCCTTCGTTTTGTTTTTTATCTCTGATTCGATTTCTGGTTTTCTTTTTATGCCGTTGTGAAATGGTTTTCCAACTTGGATTCTATCGATAAAAAATCGAGATCCACTGGAGAATATGTGATGCTCAAAGGTTTTCAGGAACTCATTCAAAGAAAAAAAATGCTCGTGATGGACGCCCTTTCTTTCGAAGTTTTAAAAAGTGAAATCGTTCGAACCAGAATTTTATTTCGCTTCTTTTTTGTTGCGAGTCTCGTTCTCGGAGTCGTTTACTTCCTAATCGGCGAGAGAATGACGAAGGAAGTCGGAGTTCGTCTTCCGTTCGAGGCGATTGTTCTTACCGGACTCGGGATTTCCTTGTACGAATACTTTGTGTATCGGATTTTTCTAGCCTATCAGAAAAAGCGCAAAGTTGTCTTTCCTCCGGCGCGATTCGGAAACGCCTTCGTGGAGATTTCTTTCATCACACTTCTTCTTTGGTTGAACATCAACTCATTCGCTTCCCCCGTGATTCCGCTCTATTCTCCCGCGACGTACATCTATTTTATCTTTATCATCCTTTCCGTACTCCGTCTTGAATTTTCTTTGAGCGTCTTTACGGGTTTGGTCGCTGGAGTGGAGTTGTTTGCATTAGCTTTTATTTATATTCCCGCGAATCAGATGAAGTTCGAACTGCAGATCTTCAATTCCTTTATGCCCTTTTTCGGGAAGGGGATTTTATTGTTGATGGGAGGCTTCGTTTCGGGTTTGGTCGCGATGCAGTTAAAGAAAACCTTGGTTTCCGCTACGGAGGCGGTTCAGGAAAAGAACAAGATTGTAGGAATGTTCGGTCAGTATGTTTCTCCGGAGGTTGTGGATCGTCTCTTGGAACAAAAGAGCGAGAATTTTTCCGAGTTCAAACACGTCTGCGTGATGTTCTTGGATATCCGTAACTTTACCAGATTCTCCGAAAAACGTTCTCCGGGAGAAGTCATCGACTATCTCAACTATCTTTTCACACACTTGATCGACATCGTGAATATGCACAATGGAATGATTAACAAATTTCTCGGAGACGGTTTTATGGCAGTGTTCGGCGCCCCGATCTCGGACGGCGCAAACGATATTCACAACGCGGTCAATGCGTCCTTGGCGATTTTAAAAAAGGTGGAACAGCTGAACCTGGAAGGTAAAATACCTGAAACCAACATCGGAATCGGTCTGCATTCCGGTGAAGCAATGACGGGTAACGTTGGATCCGAAGCTCGCAAGGAATATACGATCATCGGTGACGTAGTCAATCTTGCTTCGCGCGTGGAACAACTCAACAAGGAGTTTGCTACCAAATTCTTAGTGACACAGGCGGTTTTTGATAACGTAAAGGACAAGGTTCCAGGAAGACATCTTTCTTCGATTCATGTGAAGGGAAGAGAAGAACCCGTGGACGTTTACGAACTCGCGAAACTCTAAAGCCAGAATTCGAATTCTTTTTGGTATTTAACCGGATTCCACTCGATGATTTGATATTCGGCGACTCCGTTCGTATAAAAAGGATCTTGGTGGCAAAACGCCTCCAGGTCCTTTCTCGATTCCGCTCTCGCGATCAAAATCCCACCGCTTCTCGGTTCTTGCGGACCCGATGCTAAAAGAATCTTTTGTTCGTAACCTTTTGCGAGAAACGCTCTGTGTTCGACCACGTGTTGATCTACGATTTCAATCGGCGTTAGATAACGAAGTACAACGATAAACTGTTTCATTCTTGATTCCTAAGAAGAATTTAGATTCTTCTTTCAAAAATGAAACGTGGGCTTCGCTGTCCATTGTTTTTAGAAAGAATGGATTTCTCCGAATTCTATAATTACAAAATGTATGGAGGCTTTTCACTCATTCACTCTCGATAGATTGCGTCATTGAAATCGGTTTTTCTAAAGGTGAAACAAACCGCTTTGTTGAAAAAAAGAAGATTCTTCCTTTCTCGACGGGAGGAGGCATTCGTAGATCGGAGTCTTCCTGGAAGTAAACGATCAAAAATTGAATTTTAGGGATTCTTCCTTCGAAGTCGCCTCGCGAGAAAAAGAAAACCTGCGAGCATGTACAACGGAATCCAAACGAAAAGAAACTCCGATTTGAATACGACCAAACCTCTCGCGGTCAAAAAGTTTTTGATTCCGATCGGAGATACGCGGATCGGTCTGTAGTCGAAAAAAAATCGTTCGGAAGAATAGGGGATCAGAAATCCTACACCCAGACCTCCGCTCGTCATCGCATCCAAAACTCCGTGGGAAAGAATCGAAAGAAATAAGAATGAGATCAGAACGGTTGCTTTCACCTGAAACCATCGTAAAAGAACGCAGGAAAAAACGGAAAGCGACAATGCGAATCCGATGGAATGGCTGAAACCCCGATGACCTAAGTCGGCTTCATAAGGAATCCCTAATTTGAATGCGATTACATCCGCGTCCGGAAGAATTGAAAAAAAGATTCCGACTAAGAGCAGTTTAACGGGAATCGTCTTTTTTCCAAGTGCGAGCCATAGTGAGATCGGCACGACCGTATGCGTCATGATTGTCGGCATTAGAGCGTGTCCTTCGATTCGATCGAGATCATTTTCGGATAGTTTTTCACGTTATGCATCCATTTACGGACAAAGGGAAAATTTTCAAAGGAAAAGCCTCCGTCTTCCGCGACGTGAGAATAGGCATACAAAGCGATGTCCGCAATTGTGAGTCGGTTCCCCACGAAAAAATCTTTATTTTGTAGATGGGCTTCCATCACTTCCAATGCCTTGGTTCCTTTGCTATGATTGTTTGCGATTTGTTCGGCGTTCGCCGTTCCGGGAACGAATTTGAGA
Organism: Leptospira stimsonii; assembly: GCF_003545885.1. Classification (NCBI taxonomy): domain Bacteria; kingdom Pseudomonadati; phylum Spirochaetota; class Leptospiria; order Leptospirales; family Leptospiraceae; genus Leptospira; species Leptospira stimsonii. Next base: position 507,071 of record NZ_QHCT01000003.1, on the reverse strand, counting down.
AGCCAGCGATTGACTGCTATGAACGGTTCGTGACTGTATTGTTCGAAGAACATCCATTCTAAGATTCGTGTCTGTTCCAAAAGATCGTTGGAAAAAAATTTCGTATCTCTCGCGAGATAATAAAGGATTGCGTTGCTTTCGGAGATATTGGTTCCATCGCTGATTTGAAGAACCGGAATTTTTCCGTTGGGATTGATTCTTAAAAAATCCTCCGTCTTCGTTTCTCCCTTTCTCGTATCCAATTCAATCCATTCAAAGGGAAGATCCAGAAGAGTGAGAATCGATTTTACTTTGTGGCAATTTCCGGAAACCGTCATTCCGTAGACTTTGTATTTTGGAGCCAAAGGGTATTCTCCTTTATTTTTTCCTGAATCGTTTTCGAATCTCAAAACGTTTCCAAAAGCTCTCCTCGAAGAGAGAAGGTCTTTTTTCGGAAACATCTTTTTGACCCGATGAAGTCTGTATTTCTTTTTTTATCCACGCAAGGGATTTTTGAAATCGTATCCCCGCACCTTCGAAGTCAAACGAGGATCCAGGATTCTGACTCGAGTGAGAATCGGAAAATTCCACCTGCTTCTTTGCGCTTTTCCATTTGACGGCGAAGGGAGTTGGCAAAACTGTACTTACAATAGCTTTGTTGTGCGCTCCTGAGTCTGCGTTTATTGAAAATGTAAGGCCCTTGCGAACGAGAAAAGAGTCAGATAGGATCCAAATATGAGTGATAACTTAAAAAAAAGAAGCCACATGACTACGGATGGGGACAACCGGGCCCCGAATCGCGCGATGCTTCGTGCGGTTGGATTTACGAACGAAGACTTTCAAAAACCGATGATCGGGATCGCCTCCACCTGGAGCGAGATCACTCCTTGCAATATTCATATCAATAAGCTCGCGGAAAAAGTCAAAGAAGGCGTTCGGGCCGCAGGAGGAGTTCCTCAGATTTACGGAACGATCACCGTGTCCGACGGAATCATGATGGGACATGAGGGAATGCACTTTTCCCTTCCATCCAGAGAAGTGATCGCCGATTCGATCGAAATCGTTTCCAACGCGATGAGACATGACGGTGTGATCGCGATCGGCGGTTGTGATAAGAACATGCCCGGTTGTTTGATGGCGCTTTGCAGAGTGGACGTTCCTTCGATCTTCGTCTATGGCGGCACGATTCTTCCCGGAAATTGCGACGGACACGACGTGGATATCGTCTCCGTTTTCGAAGCGGTGGGACAAATCAACGCCGGAAAAATTTCGAGAGAAGAATTCGTCCGGATCGAACAGAATGCGATCCCTGGCGCAGGAAGTTGTGGAGGAATGTACACTGCGAACACCATGTCTTCCGCGATCGAAGCCTTGGGGATGAGTCTTCCCGGTTCCGCTTCCATGCCCGCCGTCAGTTCGAGAAAGTCGAACGACTGCTACGAAGCAGGTAAAGCTTTGATTGAACTCATCAAAAAGAACATCACTCCAAAGCAGATTCTTACCAAAAAGGCGTTTGAAAACGCGATCACCGTCGTTCTTGTGTTAGGTGGTTCCACCAATGCCGTTCTTCATTTGATTGCGATCGCCAAGGAAATCGGTGTCGAGCTGACTCTGGAAGACTTTGATCGAATCAGTAAAAAAACTCCCCACCTCGCGGATTTAAAACCCGGTGGAAAATATTCGATGACCGATCTCGATAAAGTCGGCGGCGTTCACGGAGTGATGAAATATCTTCTCAAGGAAGGAATGCTCCACGGAGATTGTATGACCGTAACCGGAAAGACGATCGCGGAAAATTTGAAGGACATGCCTGACCTCGTTCCGAATCAGACGATCGTTCATAAAAGAGCGGACGCTCTGCATCCTTCCGGTCCTCTCGTGATTCTCAAAGGAAACCTCGCGCCTGACGGAGCCGTTGCGAAAATTTCAGGACTGAAAAAAATTTCGATCACCGGTCCCGCAAAAGTTTTCGAATCTGAAGATGATTGCTTCAACGCAATCATGAACGATCAGATCAAGGCCGGCGACGTGATCATCATTCGATACGAAGGCCCGAAAGGCGGACCCGGAATGAGAGAAATGCTCGCGGTCACTTCCGCGCTCGTCGGTAAGGGGTTAGGCGAGGATGTCGGTTTAATGACGGACGGCCGTTTTAGCGGCGGAACCCACGGTCTTGTGGTAGGGCACATTTCTCCCGAGGCGTTCGACGGAGGGCCGATCGCGATCGTTCAAAACGGAGACACCGTTACGATCGATTCTACGAAGAATCTTCTCCAATTGGAAGTCTCCCAGGAAGAAATCGATAAACGACTGAAAAACTGGAAACCGATGGAACCACGTTACAAGTCGGGAGTTCTCGCGAAATATGCGAAGTTGGTTCAGTCCGCTACAAACGGAGCCATTACGAATCTCCTTTGAAAACGATCTATCTTGCAGGTCCGGAAGTGTTTTTACCCGAAGCCCTTTCGGTTCTGCAGGAAAGAAAATCCCTCTGTTCTTCGTACGGATTTCTCGCCGTTTCACCCTTCGATTCGGATATTCCGAATGACTCTGAAAGAAATCAAGACCTCGCTCGAAAAATCTTTTTCGGAAATCTGGATTTGATTCGGAAATCCGATATTATATTAGCGAATTGTAATTCCTTTCGAGGTCCTCTCGTGGACGACGGGACCGCGTTCGAAATCGGATACGCGTTCGCTCTCGAAAAAACGATCTACGGTTATGCGAAATCGCTTCCACCACTTCCTGAAATCGTCAAAAAATCGATTTCGACATTTCCACATTCTTCCGGTTACGAGATGGACAAAGACGGATATTTGTTAAACGAAGACTTCGGTAACTCCCTCAATTTAATGCTACAATACTCGATTGAAGCTAAGGGAGTTTTGATAGAAGGGGAATTCGAAGACGTACTGAAAGTCCTCGCACGGCGAGAGAACAACTAGAAAATCCGAATTCGAACGGAATTTTCGTCGTTATTGATTACGATTTCTTTATCCAATTTTCCCATACTTTTAAAGTAGAATCGGGTATTGTATATGTTTCCGTCCAGATAGACATAGATCCATTCGGAAAGGTAACTCGTCTGCGGGATCGCCTGGGAAACAAAAACGAGTTTTTCATTTTCCAAAACGTATTTTGTGGAACAATTCTCCTGATTGATAGAATCCATAGAACATTCTAAAATTCTTCGAAAACGTTTATCTTGGGAAAGCGCGACAGTGTAGTATTTTTTGAATTCGATTTCACCACTTTTTGCAAGGTCGATCGTACGAAGAAGGTTTGTGTCGTTGCTTTTACCGGTGGTTCGGATTCCGGTAATGAAAATTTCTTCCGAACGATAGGGGATATCGCCCGTCTTTTTGTCGATCTGGTTGTGAACGAATTCGTTTTTTAAGAACGTTCTTTCCACAGTTTCATAATATTCTAATTTAGATTCATCCCAGCTTATACCGTCCGAAAGGTATTTTGTGTATTCTTGGGCAAATTCCTTCTCTTTTTGAAGGAGGCTTTCGGCCAGTGCCTGATCTTTTTTGGACAACTTCGGCGATTTCGAGACCGGGCGATACCATTCGAATTTTCTAAAATACGAATCTAAGGTAGGATTTTTGAATATGTGGCCTTGTTTGGCATAGATTTCATTTCTTTTGAGAATGATTTGTTCGATCGTTCCGTTATCCGTTTGGGAAAATAAGGAAAAAGAGAAGAGTAAAAGAAAGAGTAAGAAAAATTGGCGGTTCATATTCCGGTCCGTTGTTTATGACTTCTCGATTGCAAGTCTTGATCTTTTTTGAACTCCCTCGTCCAAGGAAGAAAAATTCTCCTTCGACAAGGGTATCCATTACAACAATCTACACCGCAAACGTTGCGCGAAATCGTTCGAATCGGACGAGAATTCTTACATACTTCTTCTATACTGGCCGCCGACCTCGTAAAGAGAATGAGTCATTTGTCCGAGGGAAGCGACTTTGGAAGTTTCCATCAGCTCTTGAAAGATATTTCCGTTCGTGAGACTCGCTTTTTTCAATTGTTCGAGACGAGACGCGCTTCTATTTTCGTTTCTTTTTTGAAATTCCCGAAGCGCCTTGATTTGATCCTGTTTTTCAGCGTCGGTCGAACGAATCACCTCTTCGGGAATGATCGTCGGAGATCCTTCCTTGCTTAAGAACGTGTTTACTCCGATGACCGGAAATTCTCCGCTGTGCTTTAGAGATTCGTAATATAAGGATTCTTCTTGAATCTTGTTTCTTTGATACATCATCTCCATCGCTCCAAGAACGCCGCCTCTTTCGGAAATTCTATGGAATTCTTCGAGGATCGCTTGTTCCACCAAGTCGGTGAGTTCTTCGATGATAAAGGCGCCTTGTCCCGGATTTTCGTTTTTGGCGAGTCCTAATTCCCGGTTGATGATGAGCTGAATCGCCATCGCTCTACGAACAGATTCTTCAGTCGGAGTTGTGATCGCCTCGTCGTATGCGTTCGTATGCAAAGAATTGCAATTATCGAAGATGGCGTATAACGCTTGTAATGTGGTTCGGATATCGTTGAACGCGATTTCCTGCGCGTGTAAGGATCTTCCCGATGTTTGGATATGATACTTAAGCATCGAAGAGCGTTCGTTCGCACCGTATTTGTATTTCATCGCTTTGGCCCAGATTCTTCTCGCAACACGACCGATGACCGCGTATTCAGGATCGATTCCGTTCGAAAAAAAGAAGGAAAGGTTGGGGGCGAAGTCGTCGATTTTCATCCCTCTGCTGAGAAAATATTCCACATAAGTCAGACCGTTTGCGAGAGTGAAGGCGACCTGAGTAATCGGATTCGCTCCTGCTTCCGCGATATGATAACCTGAGATGGAAACGGAATAAAAGTTTCTCACTTGTTTGGTGATGAAGAATTCCTGAATGTCTCCCATCATCTTCAACGCAAATTCTGTGGAGAAGATACAAGTGTTTTGCGCTTGGTCTTCCTTAAGAATATCTGCTTGGACCGTTCCTCGTACGACTTTTAGTGTTTCGGTTTTGATCTTCTCATAGATTTCCTTTTCCAAAACCTGATCGCCTGTGACTCCGAGAAGTAGCAAACCGAGACCGTCGTTTCCTTCGGGGATCGCCGCGTTGTATTTGGGAACCGGAAGATTTTTTTCTTTGTAGATCGATTCTATCTTTTTACGAACCTCTGTTTCGATTCCTTGCGCCTTGATATATTTTTCACAAGCCTGATCGATTGCGGTATTCATAAAGAAAGCGAGGACCATCGGAGCCGGACCGTTGATCGTCATCGATACCGAGGTCGTCGGATTGCAGAGGTCGAATCCGGAATAGAGTTTTTTCGCGTCGTCAAGCGTCGCGATGCTCACTCCCGAGTTTCCGATCTTTCCGTAGATGTCCGGTCTTTCTCCGGGATCTTCTCCATACAAAGTCACGGAATCGAACGCGGTGGACAAACGTTGTGCGGGCATTCCCAAACTTACGTAGTGAAAACGCGCGTTCGTTCTCTCAGGGCCGCCTTCTCCGGCAAACATACGAGTCGGATCCTCTCCGGTTCTTTTAAACGGGAACACTCCGGCTGTGTACGGAAATTCTCCGGGGAAGTTTTCTTGAAAGGACCAACGTACGATTTCTCCCCAGTCTTTGAACTTAGGAGTCGCCACCTTAGGAATTTGTAAATGACTCAGAGATTCCGTTTTGTTTGCGACCTTGATTTCTTTGTCTCGGACCTTATAAGTAAAACTTTCTCCCTGATAGTTTTTGAGTTTGGATTCCCATGCCGCGAGAATCTGTTTTGCCTCCGGGCTCAGAGAACTTTCAATTTTAGAATATTCTAATTCTATAATTTTTGTGTCCTGACCTGCGGATTTTAGGACTTCCTGTGCGCCCGCGAGTTGAAAAAGTTTTCTTGCCTTCGCCGATTCTTTTTCCGTCATCTGATCGTAGCGGTTGCATTCTTCGCGAATTTCGGCGAGGTAGCGCACTCGGTCCGGAGGAATGATGAAGATCTTTTCGCTCATGCCGGCTTCTTTTCCGTACGTGCTCGTCCATCCGAGTTCCAATTTTTCGGAAACTGCGTGAATGACATTGCTATAAAGGCTATTCGTTCCGGGATCGTTGAATTGAGAAGCGATCGTTCCAAAGACGGGCATTGTATCCACGTTTTCTTGAAACAACTGTCTGGATCTTTGGTATTGTTTTTTTACGTCTCGGATTGCGTCGAGTGCTCCTCGTTTGTCGAACTTGTTGATCGCGATCAGGTCCGCGTAGTCGATCATGTCGATCTTTTCGAGCTGGGTCGCCGCTCCGTATTCGGGTGTCATCACGTAAAGAGACACGTCCGCGACTTCTGTGATTTCCGAATCGCTCTGGCCGATCCCCGCGGTTTCGACTAGGATCAGATCGAATCCGGCGCTTTTTAAAACTTCGATACTTCGTTTTACGTTTTTGTTAAGCGCAATATTCGCTTCTCTCGTCGCGAAGGATCTCATATAAACCCTTTCGTGAGAGATGGAATTCATCCGGATTCGGTCGCCAAGAAGCGCCCCTCCGGTTTTTCTTTTGGAAGGATCTACGGAAAGAATCGCGATCGTCTTTTCCGGAAAGTCGATCAAAAATCTTCGCACAAGTTCGTCGGTGAGAGAGGACTTTCCCGCTCCTCCGGTTCCAGTGATTCCGAGGATCGGAACTTTTTTTGAGCTAGGTGGGAATTGGAGTTTTTCCGTCAGAGCCGACTTTTCCAATCCTTCCCTTTCAAACGTATTTTCGACGAGCGTGATCGTTTGAGCGATTGCTAAAGGATTTTTTTCTTTGAGAGACGCGTGAAGGGTTCCGTTGAAGGTGAGGGGAGGAATGAAGTCGGATTTGGAAATGAGATCGTTGATCATTCCTTGAAGACCAAGTTCCCTTCCGTCGTCCGGAGAATAGATTCTTGCGACCCCATAGGCTTCGAGTTCTTTGATTTCGGAAGGAAGAATGGTTCCTCCTCCGCCTCCGAATACCTTGATATGACCCGCGCCTTTTTCCTTCAAAAGGTCTATCATATATTTGAAATATTCCACGTGACCACCCTGATAACTCGTGATCGCGATTCCCTGTGCGT